>NZ_LBJU01000088.1:0-48946 GCF_028128835.1 Bradyrhizobium sp. CCBAU 65884
AGGCCACGCCTTGACGGCCGCAAGCACGGCGTCATGCTCGCGGAAATCGGGCGTGCTTTAATGGTTGCTACGGCAGCCGTTCCTAAGTCCGCTTCCTGACTAGCGGATTTCCCGAAGATGGCATCATGCCACCGTTTTGCCCGACAAAGCAAACGGGCGTTGCCGCCGGATTCAAAACACCTTGCGCCAGCAGCACTTAGCTACTGTGCATGGGGTTGTTTTCGCGTTTTGATGCGCTCTCCCCTCATCCAGCACTCGGAACAGCTCCTCCATCCGCTCGCAGATTACAAATCTGGTCCTATCGGGCTCGTAGCGCGTTTGCGCGACAAAGTCGTTCGCCGCTCGACCTGGGCCTTCGCATCCAGCACCTTGTCTCCAGCTCGTGCGGCTCGCTGGTCTGAAAGGGTCGAGCCTCTCCCTGCCAGACCAACCGAACCAACGCCGCTGTTTCCCTGAGCCTGTGTTGCCGGCCGGAATCTGTTTTGGGAGGACGCCGAACCAGTGGCCGTTTGATCCTCATTGCTCGTGCCGCTCCCAATCGCGCCGATCGGCAGGCCATTTGGAGCGTGACCAGCCCCGGCATTTCTCGCGGCCTGAGCTGCCGCCCGCGACCTTGCGGGCGTGGCGGGCTGAACGTTCGGATTGGTCGGTTGGCTGTTGGTGCCCAGATCGCCGCCGGCGGCGCTGTCCTTTGTCCCCATCCCCGCGGGTGCGGAAGGACCTGCATTGCCCGCACTCGTCCCCATTCCAGAAGGCGCCGAGCCGCCAGCGCTACCCGGCCCGGTTCCCATGCCAGCTCCTGCCGACCCGGCATTTGCGCCGCCTGCTTGCACCAGGGCCAACAGACACGAGCTTGCGACAATCGCGAGGATTGGAGGAATGGCATGTGACATCGGACAATCTCCTTCGCCACGCCCCAACTGACTATAAGGGTGGAACAGGGATTCCGCTACGAATTCGCAGTTGTTCGCGCTGACGAACGCGCGAGCCCCTCACCCCTCGTCCAGGACCTCGAACAACTCCTCGACCCGCTCGAATGGTGCATCCTGCATCTTGGCGTAATGGACCACGCGGTCGCCGTCGCGTTGAAGCGACCTCCCCTTCGATTTCCGCAAGCGTCCGGGCAGGAACGTCGCGGCCGCAGCTTCAGGCCCGACGTCGAGGCGGATGATACCTCTGCGCTTGCACTCCAGCCTGAGCCTGGCTGCGGCGAAGAAGTCGCGCGCGACCTTCGGCAACGGGCCGAAGCGGCGGGAGGTCTCCTCTTCGAGGTCTTCGAGGTCGTCTTCGTCCGTGCATCTTGCGGCGCGCGCATAGAGTTCGAGCCGCACCGGCTCGGACTGCACATAGGTCTCGGGCAGCATGTCCGCGACCGGCACGTTCAGGTCAGGCACCCACACCGCCTGCCCCTCATCGAGCTTCTCCGAGGCCATCTTCAGGAGGTGGCTGTAGAGCACCGGCCCGAACACCTGGACGTGGCCGGATTGCTGCTCCGAGAACAGGTCGCCCGCGCCTCGCAGATCGAGGTCGCGCTCGCTGATGGCAAAGCCCGCGCCGGGCCGGCTGAACTCTTCGAGCACCGCCAGCCGCTTCTCGGATTGTCCGGACTGCGTCTCGGTCAACAGATGAGCGAAGGCGCGGATGCCGCCGCGGCCGACGCGTCCGCGCAGCTGATGCAACTGGGCGAGGCCGAACTTCTCCGGCCAGCAGACCACGATGGTGTTGGCACGGGGGATGTCGAGACCGCTCTCGACGATGTTGGTCGCGAGCAGCACGTCGGCCCTGCCCTCGACGAAGCTCATCATGCGGTCGTCGATCTCGTCGGCCGCTAGTCTCCCGTGCAGGCAGACGATGCGCAGGTCCGGCGCCACTGCCTGCACCCGCGCCAGCATCGGATCGAGATCCTGGATGCGCGGACAGATCAGGAAACTCTGGCCGTGGCGGCGCTGCTCACGCAGCAGCGCGGAGGCGATCGCCGCATCCGACAGCGGCGCGATCCTGGTCGCGACCGGCAGCCGGTGCACCGGGGGCGATGCGATCACGCTGAGGTCGCGGAAGCCGGCCAGGCCCGCGGCAAGCGTGCGCGGGATCGGCGTCGCGCTCATCATCAGCACATGGACATTCTTGGCGAGGCCGGACAGCTTGGCCTTCTCGGCCGCGCCGAAATGCTGCTCCTCGTCGATGATGACGAGGCCGAGATCGTCGAACCTGACGTCCTTGCCACCGAGCGCCTGCGTGCCGATCACAACCTTGATCCGGCCGCTGCGCAGTCCCTCCTTGGTCTCGCGCAGCTCCGCGCCCGAGGTTGCCCGCGACAGATTTCCCACCTCGATGCCGAACGGTGCAAATCGCTTCTGGAACGTTGCGACATGCTGCCGTGCCAGCACGGTCGTCGGCACCGCGATCGCCACCTGCTTGCCCGACAGCACGACGGCGGCCGCCGCACGCAGCGCTACCTCGGTCTTGCCAAAGCCGACGTCGCCGCAGATCACCCGGTCCATCGGGTGACCGGACGCAAGATCGTCCAGCACGTCAGCGATCGCCTTGGCCTGGTCGGTCGTCGTGAAGTAAGGGAAACGCGCGACGAACTTCTCGTAGGCCGAGCCCGGCGGAACCAGCTTGTCGCCGCGCCGCTTGCGGCGCTGGCTGATGTGCTTGGCCAGCGCCTTGCCTGCCACCTGGATTTCGCGCTCGGCCTCACCGCGGCGGGCCCACCACGTGCTGCCGTCCGCCTTGTCGAGCGAGAGCTTGCCGAGCTCGGCCGCGTAGGGCCACATCAGGGCCAGATCGGGCGGCGGCACCAGCACCGCATTGTCGCCGGCGAACTTCAGGCGGATCATCTCCCGCATTGCGCCGCCGCCGGTGTTCACGGTCTGCAGGCCGTCGAGCACGCCGAGGCCGCGCTGGAGATGGACGACCACCGTACCCTGCTCGGGCACGTCGGCATGGTCGAAGGCCGCGCTCCAGGCGCGCGCCATCGGCTGCGGATGATGCGCCCGGCTGCCGAGCACGTCGGACGCCGTCACGACGACGAGAGGCTTCTTCCCCGGCATGACGAAACCGGCATCGAGATCGGCCAGCAGCGCTGCCTCGCCGCTGCGCCCGCGCGCCGCGTCGTCCCAATCTTCGCAGCGCGGCGCCTTGAGGCCGCTCATCCGCTCCATCACGCGCAGATCGTCCTCATGCGCTGCGGCGAGGATCAGTCGCGATCCGGCCCGGCGCGTCTCCTCGACGAAGGCACGCAGCGCCTTCCGGGAGGATGTCAGCTTCGAAAACTCCGGGATGGTCTGGAAGGACGACGCGCGCGGCAACACCTTCATCCCCCGGGAGAGCTGCTTCCAGTCGCGCCGTCCGAGATATTCGCGCTCACGTTCCGCACGCGGCGCGGCCTCCTCGATCGTGTCAAACCAGCCGTCGGCATGCATCGGCACGCCGGCATCGGCAATCCATTTGGCGCGTCCGCAATAGTCGAACAGGTTCGCGCGCTTGCCGCGTTTGCCGGCAAGGCCAAGCCGCTCCGACATGGGATCGACGACAAGCTCCTTGGTCTCGAAGATGATCCTGTGCTCGTTCGGATCGAACGCCACGATCCGCCTGATCGCGCGATCCGAATGCTCGATCCGGAACGGCCCCAGCGCGCCGGCGGGAAAAATCTCGAAGGTCTGGCCGTGAAAGAGCGCCCCACCCGGATAATCCGGCTCGTCATCGAGATCGTATCCGAGGGCTTCAAGGCGCGTCTCAAGATCCTGTTCGGAGAACGTGCCGCCCACCTTCAGGCTCACGCTCAGGCGCGACAGGCTCGCCGGCAGCGGCAGTCGCTCCATCACGGCTTCCGCCGTCGAGACGAGAAAGAGCGGCTTCTTGGATTTTGCAAGGCGCCTCAGAACGGAAGCTCTGCGCCCCGCCAGCTCGTGCGACGGCTCGAGCTGATCGAACGGCAGAGTGTTCAAGCGCGGAAAGACCAGCACCTCACAGGAGGGGTCGAGCGCGTGAATGACACTGCCGAGCCGCTCCGCCCTGTTCTCGCTCTCGGCGAGAAAAACGATGCCGCTGCGTCCGGACTGCGTCCATTGGGCAAGCAGATGGAGTGCCAGCACGCCGAGCGGCGAAGAGGACGAGATCGCAGTGCGCTGCGCATCTTTGCTCTTCCTTGGCAGCGCCTTGCGTGGCGACGTCTTGTTCGCCGTTGTCTTGTTCGGTGACGTCTTGTGCGGTGACGCCTTCTTCGGCGGCGTCTTGGCCACCCGCGCCTTTTTGGTAAGCCTCACTTGAATCCGTTTCTGGTCGTAAGCCGTCGTCAACTGAACGCCAGCCGCCCTCATTCCGATTCGGCGACTTCTCGCCTTGCATATGGGATTTGCCCGGTGAACGCACGCCTGGTGGCAACGTTCGGCGCGGCGCCGCGATCCCGACAATTTGGCTGTTGATCGAACTCGGGCCGGAACTAGCGCGGCGCGAGATCTGCGTCTGTCGATGCGACGCTTGGCGCGATTGTAAACATTCTGCGCCCGGAGAGAAACGAAAAACCCCAGCGCTTGGAGCCACGCTGGGGCGTTTCGAGCAAAATGAACTGGTCAAGCAATGACGTCTTCATAGCAGCGATTTCACCCCGCGCTTGTGAACTGGTTCACATGTTGCGGCAAACAAACGACCCCGGTGAACCGAGGTCGCCAACCTTTGTGGGGAAGGTTTTCTCGCTGCCCGGGGGCTTTGGGGACTTAGGGATGGGCCGCGAGCCTGGATTCGACGCCTGCAGCGCCCAGTCGTTCCAAAGCCGCCGCTGGAGGTTCGCCCGCGCGGCCAATCGCGCCGGAACGGGGTACCGCGCCCCCCCGGTTTGAGCACGCCCCCGCCGCGCGCTAGGATGCCTTCTTTTACGGAGGCTCATTTGAAACCAATCTTTTTCATTGCCGCCATTGCACTGCTTGCGACGGCTCCCTCCCGCTCACAGCCGCTGGTCGATCCCAACAAGGTTGCTCCCGAATTCCGCGAGGCGGCCGAGAAGCGCCGGGCCGAGCAGTTGCGCCAGCGCGAATGCGCGCTGAAGGCGGATCTCGAGAAAGTGCTGCCCAGGGATCGCACCGCCTTTCTCAACCAGTGCCTGGACACGATGGCGGCCAAGCAATAGCGGCTGACCGTTTTCCAACCGGCCTCTTCCGCCGCCGGCCGCGGCCGATGGCGCTTGCCCGCGCGATCCGCGAGCATCCGACCACGAAGGCATTCAAGCTTTCTTCAGACATTTGGGATCATCTGACGGTCCATTTCCCAAAATCATTGTTGTCCGCGCATGAGTTCAGTCCAGATTCAGTGCACGCGGTGCAAGAACGTGTTTCGCGATCGCGCCGGGCGGTTGCAGGACGGCTATTCCAGACAATGTCCGAGCTGCGAAGTGGTGCTGTTCTTCGCCGAGGATTCCCAGCATCCCTTCGTCAAGCGCGCGATGCGCGATGCGCGCAAGGTCCGCAAGGAGATGCGCGAGGCCGAGGCCGCGAAGCTGGCGGCGCCCGAATCGCAGGGGCAGCAGTCGAGGAGGTTCGCCGGACGAACACGATCGGCGGGACGCGAGGACTAGCTCACCGCCGCCTCTGCTTCCTCGGAAACAGGCGGTCGCGGATATAGCGCGAGGTCGGCGTCAGACGGATGCCGCGCGGCTTCTGCCAGGCGGCGCGGTCGATCTCCTTCTTGTCGCCGATCGCCAGCCTGCCTTTGGCCGTCTTGGCAATGAAGATCGCGTCGCTCATCTTGCGACCGGAGCGCTTGTTCCTCGCCGTCACTTCCTTCCAGAGGCTGATCCTGCCGAGCTTCAGCTTGGGCAGTTCCTCCCTGATCTCCCGCCGCAGGCAGTCCTTGTCGGACTCGCGCGCGCGCTTGCGGCCGCCCGGGAACATCCACAGGCCGTCCGACCGGCGTCTGACCAACAAGACCTTGCCGCGCCGCGCGGCAACCAGTTTGGAAGACTTCGCCATTGCTGCCGTCATTGAAACCAGAATCGTCCCGATCGTAACTTGTCTAGTCGAACAGACAAGTTCCCGGCACGTTTTGATCACAGGCCGCGATCCCTCGGGTCCTGGCGGCACGGCGGAAAGATCGCGCCGATCGAGGCAAGATCAGCCCTCGGCCGCTCCCGCCCGATCCTCGGTCCTGATCCAGGCCATCATCATCTCCCAGGCCACCGACAGGATGATCGGCCCGATGAACAGGCCGACGATGCCGTGGGCCAGCGTGCCGCCGATGACGCCGACGAAGATCACGATAGTGGGCGTGGTCAGGCCGCGCCCCATCACGAGCGGCTTCAACATGGTGTCGAGGAAGCCGACCACGACGAGAAACACGGTGAGCAGCAGCGCCGTGGTGACGTCCTTGGCGGTCCAGATCCAGATGATGACAGGCAGCAGCACGAGGAAGGCGCCGATCTGCACGATCGAGAGCAGCAGCACGATGAAGGCGAGAAGGCCGGCGCTCGGCACCGCGGCGAGCTTGAAGCCGATGCCGGCGAGCAGCGCCTGCACGATCGCGACGCCGATCACCCCCTGCGCCACGGCGCGGATGGTCGCACCCGCGAGCGACAGGAAATGCTCGGTCTGCTCGGGCACGATGCGAAACAGGAAACCGCGGCTGGCCGCGACCAGCCGCGGCCCATGTGGAAACAAAAAGCCGGCCACGAACACCGACACCAGGAACTGGAGCGTGCCGACGCCGGCATCGCCCGCGAGCGAAAGCAGCGGGCCCGCCAACGGCTGGAGATACGGCGCCACCTCGCGTACCACCGCGCGGACGTTGGTGTAGGCCTGGTCCCAGAGTTCGTAGAGCAAGGGGCCGACCAGCGGCCACGATTTGAGCTGCTCGGGCGCGGCCTGAAGCGCCAGATCGCCGGTGCCGAGCTGATGCGCCAGCTCGCGCACGCCGTCCACCGCGCTGATGCCAAGCCAGGTGGCCGGGCCAATGACGATACCGAGCGTGATCAGGGTCAGGATCACTGCTGCGGTCTTGGGCCGGCCGCCGAGGATTTTTGCGACCCAGCTGAAGGCCGGATAGAACGCGACCGCGAGCACGCCGCTCCAGGCCAGGATCGGCACGAACGGGCGGATGATCAGGAAGGTCCAGATGATCAGCAGGGCGAGCAGGCCGAGCCGGATCACGAGCTGGATGACATCCTCTCCCGTCAGGAGCTGACGGAGACTTTTCACGGGCACTGCTTTCCTTGCGGCATGAACGCAACTTCCGGTGCTTGCGAGGTCTAGCCGTTATTGCCAGCAACGCATCCGGCGTCAAGGCGACTGGAACTGCTCGGGGCCACGATTAGGAACACATCGGGGCCATCCCGCATTCGAAAGGCGATGACAGACCCTCCCGGAGAATCCGATGCACGCGCGGGAATGCACCGCGGCATCCGCTATTCCCTGAGGCCGAACGCCGCGCCGGGCTATTGGCAATATGCCTATGCGATCGGCGCCAGGGTCCGCTCCGGACGGGTGCAAGGCAGGCTGCGGCAGCTCGCGGTCAGGCGGGTGCAGATGCGCATCGACCGGGATATGCGAAGCGACAGCTGATCCGGCTGCGAGGTCGCGCCGATCTCGCATGGCCCGCGACGGCGGCCGGGCGTGGCTAACGCCCGTTAACCGGATTTCCCTGCCCTGGTTTACGCCACTGCAAATGCCCATGACTACCGTGGGTCGAGGTCAACAAAAAGCATTCCGTCAAATGGCCAACAGCATCTGGACGATCGAAGAATTCACCTGTGCGGGTTGCGGCATGAACTACAGCGCGACCAGGGAAGAGCACAGCGAAGCCCACACCGGCAGCTTCAAATGCAGCATCTGCAGCGGCGTGGTGCACGCCTGGTCCGGCAAGCACCATTTTTTCGGCTGGCAGGCGGTGAAGACACGGCCGCCCGTGTTCGGCAGGCGCTGGGCCGACGTCGAGTGGTAGGCAGTCCACGGCGCTGTGATTGCGCCGCGCCGGTCATCCTGGACGGACCGGGATCGGCCGAATTGCACCGGAACCGTTTGGACTCCGTTCACCGATCGCCGCTAGATCAGGACGGATCCTCCGCGCCGAACAGCAGACATGGCCGATCTCAACGCCGTCCTTACCAGGCTCAACGACCGCCTGCTCCGCCTCGAGGGCGAGCTGTTCGTGCTGCGCTCGCTGGCGCGCGCGACGCTGACGGCGGGCGACGACCATGCGGCGCGGATGCGCAAGCTGGTCGAAGCCGCAAAGATCGCGCTCGACGACGAGGCCAAGCGCCCCCTCGACAAGCCGACACGCAAATATGTCGATGCAGCCACCGCGCTGGTGGAGGAATTGCTGGTCGAGCCGACCCCGGCTCGGCCGCTGTTCACGGTGATCGACGGCGGCCGGCGCGACTGAGCGCGCCCGCCTCAGCTCGGCGATCGATTACCGCCCGTACATGCCGGGCGCGCGTGCGCCGTTCGGAAAGCACTGTCCGCGCGAATAGTTGTAATCGTAGCCGTGCGGACAGAGGCCGCCGCCGCGTTGGCGTCCGTAGTATTCGTGCGGCCCGGGATTCCGCGTGTAGACACCCGGCGCATGATAATCATTGGGGTAGCAGCGGCCGTTCGAGTGGTTGAAATCATAGCCGTCCGGGCATCGTCCGCCCGGAGCAGCCCTGAACTGAACTTGCTCCACCATGGGCTCCGGCGATGCCGCAGGCACGGTTGCAAAGGCAAGCAGGCCGGCCAGCGCAAGCTCGATCATGACGTCTCCTCCAAATCACGGGGACAAGCCTAGCAGGATTCGTGTCCCACGAAACAACCCGGGGATTGAGACATGGCCGGCCTGAACCATGCATGAACCGGCCTCCGGCTGCGACGATGCGTCGTCCCCACGCCACGCGAGAGCCCGCCTCGCCGCCCCCGCTAGACCGGGCTGGAATTTTCCGCCTTGAGCCGGCTGAGGCCGGCCTCGATGATCGCGATCTCCTCGTCGATCTGGCCGATCGGCAGGCTGAAATCATAGCCGGACCTGCTCTTCAGATCGACCGCGAGCCGCTGCCTGTGCATCATCAGCTCGTCGAGCCCGCGCCGGTTCTTCAGCCGCACATAGCTGTCGACGATCTGCTCAATTGCGCTCGGCATGAAATCTGTCCCGGCGAAAAAGGCCCGCGCGGCGCACAAAGGCCGGCGGGACATTTTCGGTGTCGCGGTACGCAATACAAATCCGCGACGGATTCGTCGATACGCCAGGCTGGTTGAGATCGTGTTACCATTCGATGATTTCGTGATGGGTGGCACGAAAAGGCCGCTGGCGAATACGCCAGCGGCCAAAGCCGGGTTCGAAAACGGATGCGGGTTGAAATGTCGCCAGCCCCGGTGGGCGCATGTCTAGCAGCCGGCCGCGAATACCTCTGTTAAAAACCAAACACAGGAACCGGTTTTATCGCCTCCTTGCCGGCCCGTCGTGGCCGCGCGGCAACGCTAGTCCGTGACGCAGAAATAGGTGCGCGGATATCTGCGATAGGCGCCGTAGCGATAATACGGCCGGTAGGCATAGCCGCGATAGAGCGCCGGCGGCTCCTCACCGTAATAGGCACCGTGATAGAAGTTGGTGACCGTCCCTCCGGCGCAACGATAGGCGTCCCAGGTCGGCCCCATGAACGGCGCGACCCCGGTCTCCGGCGGCACGGCAGGGTACGGCCCGCCGGCATGAGCCGGAGGGGCTACGATCAGTGTCGCGAAAAGGAAAAGCCAGGCGCCTCGCATGCACTCGCTCCCGAGCCGTGCAATGCAGGTATGGAGCACTGGAACGGCCGCCTGCGCAATCGCGAAATGCGTCGTGTCCCGCGCCGGCACATTGTTGATAACCGGCGCAAACGCTGCGCGGGTGGTGACAGGGCGTCCGGACGTGTTATCGGGGGATGACGCAGTTGCGAGACCGGATCGGACACCCATGCGCATTACCCTCGTCGGCTCCCGCCATTTCGGCGTGACCACCCTGAACATGCTCCGGGAGCACGGCGTCTCGGTCGTCCGGGTCGTCGTCGCCGATGCCGAGGATCGGCTCGCCGCGACCGCCAAGGCGGCCGGCATCGACGTCGCGGTCCAGGCCAATCCGAAGCTGGTGGTGGCCTCCGAGATTGCCCCCGATACCGACCTGATCATCACGGCGCACAGCCACGCCCGGATCGGCAAGGACGCGCTCGCCGCCGCCAAGTTCGGCGGGATCGGCTATCACCCCTCGCTGCTGCCACGCCATCGCGGCAAGGCCGCCGTGGAATGGACCATCAAGGAAGGCGATCCGATTGCCGGCGGCACGATCTATCATCTCGCCGACCGCATGGACGCCGGCGCCATCGCCGCCCAGGACTGGTGCTTCGTCAGGAAGGGCGAGACCGCCCGCGAACTCTGGGAGCGCGCGCTCGCTCCGCTCGGCCTCAAATTGCTGGCCGACGTGATCGATTATGCCAAGGTCCACAAGGCGCTGCCGTCCAAGACTCAGGACGAGCAGTTCGCGACTTCTGCACCGAGTCTGTCCTGACGTTTACCCTTAACGTGAGGGGGCCTTGATTCCGCTTAGAAAATCGGAACCGGGAACGCAAATAAACCATTGTTTCCACAGGAACAATTTTCGATTTGGCATTGCAACAAATTTCCGTCACATTTCGTCCGAATAAGCGTCAGCATATCAGACAAATTCAAGGACGGAATTCATGCGTTTTGGTCGCATCGCGGCGTTCTGTGCCGCTTCAGTTTTGACCGGCACCCTCGCCGCTCCCGCCCTCGCCCAGAGCCCCTATGACGGCAACTGGCAGGTCGTCATCGTCACCAAGAGCGGCACCTGCGAGCCGACCGCAAGCTCCATGCTGACAGTTGCCGACGGCAGGATCACCGCGCCCGGCGCTAACGTTTCCGGCACCATCGGTAGCGGGGGACTTGTGAAAGTTTCGATCAATGGTGCATATGCCAACGGTCAACTCAACGGCAACGCCGGATCGGGGAAGTGGAATGGAGCATCTGCAGGCATACCGTGCAGCGGGCGGTGGGAAGCATCGCGCCAGTAAACCAAGTGTGGCTCGCGCCCGGAAGCGGCGGCTGCTGATCGCGGCCGCCGTTTTGTTTGCGGCAGGGATCGCCAACTCTGAAAGCAAGGCCCAGTCCGGCCCGTTCGCCCCGATGGCAGGAAGCTGGAGCGGCGGCGGCGTCGTCACGCTGGACGACGGCTCGACCGAGCGGATCCGCTGCCGGGCCAAATACGCCCCGATCGGCCCGACCATGGAGATGTCGCTGACCTGTGCCAGCGATGCCTACAAGTTCAACCTCGGAGCCAATGTCAGGGCCGAGGGCAGCGCCATCACCGGCAGCTGGTCCGAGGCCAGCCGCAACATCTCCGGCTCGCTCCAGGGCCGCGGCGGCGGCGGGAACTTCGAAGTGGTCGCCTCCGCGGCGGGCTTCAATGCCAACATCGCGCTGAAGACGAGCGGCAACAAGCAGAACGTCTCGATCCGCGCGGACAGCCAGTTCCGCGGCGCCAATATCTCGCTGTCGAAGTAAGACTGTAGAGTGCCACGGCAATCGATCCGGCGCCCGCGCCGGATCGATTTTTTTATGCGTTCGGCACGAACGCCGTGACCTCGATCTCGACCTTGGCCCGCTCGTCCACGAGGCCGCCAATATAGAGCAGCGTCGAGGGCGGGAAATTGCGGCCGAGCGTCTCCTTCCAGGCTGCGCCGATACCCACGCCCGCGGCCTCGTATTCGCTGCGGCTGGTCAGATACCAGGTCAGGCGGACGATGTGCTCGGGGCCGGCACCGGCCTCGGCCAGAAGCTTGATGATCCGCTTCAGCGCGGCTCCGACCTGCACCGCCATGTCGGGCGCGTAGCTACCCGTCTCGTCGCCGCCGGTCTGGCCGGCCAGAACCACCCAGCGACCAGGGCCCTCCGCCACAACGCCATGAGAGAAGCCGCGCGGTTTTTTCCATTCGGCCGGCTGCAAGATCTGCATGAGCGGAGTTCTCCCATTTTTTGTCGTTGTTCGTTGATGCCTTAGCACGTCGCCCTGCATCGCTGCATCCGCAGATTTGGCCGTTGCAAACGGTGGCGATGTCGTCGATACCGGCCGTCCTTTCACATTCCAACCTCCAGCACCCTGCCCCCAAACCCCTGCCCAATGAGCGCGACACCGTCCAAAACGATGGCTGCATTTTGGATGGCCGGCTGGCTGTCGCTGATGCTGGTCATGGCGGTTGCCGGGCGCGAGACCACGCGTGAGCTCAACGTCTTCCAGATCATGGAAGTGCGTTCGGTGATCGGTCTCACGCTGCTCCTGCCGCTCATCTACCGCGCCGGCGGCTTCAAGGCGGTCGCGACCAAACGCCTGCCGCAGCACCTTGCACGCAATGGGGTCCATTATTTCGCGCAGCTCGGCTGGTTCTACGCACTGACGCTGATCGGAATCGGCCAGGTCGTGGCGATCGAGTTCACCATGCCGATCTGGACTGCGGTGCTGGCCGCAACGTTCCTGTCTGAACGCATGACGGTCTGGAAGATCGCCGCCGTCGTGCTCGGCATCGTCGGCGTCGTCATGATCGTGCGGCCCGCCACCGGGGAGATCAATCCCGGCCAGCTGATCGCGCTCGGAGCCGCAATCGGCTTCAGCGTATCCATGATTCTGGCGAAATCGCTGACCCGAACCGAGAGCGCATTATCGATCCTGTTCTGGATGATCATCGTGCAGATGGTCGTGGGCCTGCTGCCGACGCTCTATGTGTGGACCTGGCCGTCAGCCTACCTTTGGGGATGGCTCTTCGTCATCGGTGTCTGCGGCACTTTCTCGCACTATTGCCTTGCCAGCGCGCTCCGATATGCCGACGCAACGATCGTGGTTCCCATGGACTTCCTCCGGGTTCCACTGACGGCGACGGTCGGCTGGCTGCTGTATTCCGAGCGGCTCGACGCCTGGACCGTGCTCGGTGCTGTGCTGATCCTGTGCGGCAATCTCCTGAATTTGAAGCCGGTCTCAGCGATTCCCGCCCGCGCGGGGTGAACCTCGCGCTGCCTCGCGCGACAAAACAAAGTGGCCGTGTGATTTGGATCACGTTGGGAAACATTCCCATCGTGCACATTCGGCCACACAGCAGCGGGTTGCATGCAACGGACCGCCGTTTCGGTGGCGCGAAGTCGGGCACTTCGTGTAGGTTCGTTGCCAATTCGTTGCTGCCTGCAATTCGATTCTGGGGATTTCAGAATGCGCTACCTCACCCTCCTCGCTTCGCTGATGTGCATGGCGCTGTCGGTCAGTGCCGCGAAGGCCGACCGCCGCGTCGCCTTCGTCGTCGGCAACGGCTCCTACAAGAACGTCGCACAATTGCCGAACCCGCCGATCGATGCCAAGGCGATGGCGTCGACGCTGCGCAATGTCGGCTTCGAGGTGATCGAAGGCTCCAATCTCAGCCGCGACCAGATGACGGAGAAGCTGCTCGACTTCGGGCGCAAGGCGCAGGGCTCCGACATCGCGCTGTTCTATTATGCCGGCCACGGCATCGCCGTCAGCGGCACCAATTACCTGCTGCCCGTCGACGCCGACATCAAGTCGGAGATGGACGTCAAGCTGGGCGCCGCCATCAACATCGACCTGACGCTCGAGCAGACCATGGGCGATGCCAAGGTCAAGCTCGTGTTCCTCGATGCCTGCCGCGACAATCCGTTCGCCGCCAAGATCAAGTCGAACTCCGCGACGCGCAGCGTGAACGTGCAGAGCGGTCTTGCCGAGATGAAATCCGGCGAAGGCACTCTCATCGCGTTCGCCACCGGCCCCGGCCAGACCGCGCTCGACGGTCAGGAGGGCAACAACAGCCCGTTCACCCGTGCGCTGATCGACAACATCACCAAGCCCGGCATCGAGATCCAGCAGGCGATGACGTCGGTGCGCGCCCAGGTCAATGAAGAGACCCGCAAGGGTCAGCTGCCCTGGGGCCACACCAACCTGACCGGCTCGGTCTATCTCAACCAGGCTCCGACAACCCAGGTCGCCAACGCGGCGCCGACAGCTTCTGGCATCGTGCCGGCGGCGGGCGGCAGCTCGGACGGCGTCGAGCTCGAATATTGGCGCTCGGTGAAAGAGTCCAACAAGCCGGAAGAGCTCAACGCCTATCTCGCCGCCTATCCCAACGGTCAGTTCAAGGCGCTGGCGCTGGCACGCCTTGCGGCCATCAAGAGCGGTCCCTCGACCGCGACGCGCACCCTCAACGCCGGCGTCGATCCTGCGACCTTCACCGACGAGGCCACCCAGCTCACCGAGGATCAGATCGGCCTCGACAAGACCCAGCGCCGCGACGTGCAGCGTCGTCTCACCGGGCTCGGCTTCGATACCAAGCAGACCGGCGTTTTCAGCGATGAGACCCGGACCGTGCTCAAGCGCTGGCAGGCCGCGCGGGGCTATCCCTCATCGGGTTACCTCAACAAGCACCAGCACAAGGCCCTGATCTCGGAGGTCCAGGCCGCCCCGCCGACCGCGAGCGACACCAGCCAGAAGGCGGCCCGCCGTGCCGCCGCGCCCGCAGGCAGCAGCGCACCGGCACCGGCACCGGCTCCCCAGCGCGGCAATCCCGGCGATGCCGCCGGCGCGGCGTTCGTGGGTGGCGTCGTCGGTGGCATGATGGGCGGCATGTTCCGCCGCTGAGATGCGGTGAGGTTGAAAACACAAAAGCCCGGCTCGCGCCGGGCTTTTTCGATTGTGCGACGGTGTCGCAGCATGCTCTTCATTACGAGGAGCTCTTGCGACGAAGCAATCCAGAATCTCTCTGCGGATACATTTCTGGATTGCTTCGCTGCGCTTGCAATGACGAGGTTGGCTACTTCCCCGCGGCCTTGCGCAGCGCCTCGTTGATGCGGTCCTGCCAGCCGGGGCCGCCCTCCTGGAAGAACTCCAGCACGTCCTGATCGATGCGTAGCGTCACCTGCTCCTTGATCCCCGGTGCCACGTTCGGCTTCGGCGGCGCCGCGGCGACCTTGGCCGTCACCTTCTTGAACGCCGCCTCGGCCTCTGTCCTGGCATCGCCGAGTGTGCGCGGCCGCCTCGGTGGTTGATCTGCCATGTCCTAGATTCCCTCAAACAGCGCTGTCGAAAGATACCGCTCGGAGAAGGACGGCACGATCGCCAGGATGGTCTTTCCCGCCGCTTCCGGCCGCTTGCCGATCTGGAGCGCGGCCGCGATCGCCGCGCCCGAGGAGATGCCGCCCGGAATCCCCTCGTGCCGCGCCAGCGCGCGCGAGGTCTCGATCGCCGTCGTCGAGTTGATTTTCACGATCTCGTCGATCACGGCGCGATCGAGGATGTCAGGGACGAAGCCGGCGCCGATGCCCTGGATCTTGTGCGGCGTATGCTGTCCGCCCGACAGCACCGGGCTTTCCTCCGGCTCGACCGCGACGACGCGCAGTGAGGCCTTGCGTGGCTTGAGCACCTGGCCGACGCCGGTGATCGTGCCGCCGGTGCCAACGCCGGCCACGAAGAAATCGATATTGCCGCCGGTGTCGTTCCAGATTTCCTCTGCGGTGGTGCGACGGTGCACCTCGGGATTGGCGAGATTCTTGAACTGCTGCGGCATCACCGAGTTCGGCGTCGTCTTCAACAGCTCCTCGGCGGCGGCGATCGCGCCCTTCATGCCCTGCGCCGCGGGCGTCAGCACCAGCTCGGCACCGAGAAATGCCAGCATCTTGCGCCGCTCGATCGACATCGATTCCGGCATCACCAGCTTGAGGCGGTAGCCGCGCGAAGCCGCCACGAAGGCGAGCGCAATGCCGGTATTGCCGGAGGTCGGCTCGATCAGCACGGTGTCGGGCTTGACGATGCCCGCCTTCTCCATCGCGATGATCATGGCCGCGCCGATGCGGTCCTTCACGCTTGCGGCCGGATTGAAATATTCAAGTTTTGCCAAAATGGTCGCGTTCACGCCGTGCATGCCGGGCAGCCGGCGCAAGCGCACAGTCGGTGTATTGCCGAAGGCCTCGACAATCGAGTCATAGATCCGGCCGCGGCCGGGTTGGTGCGCTGCACCCGTGTTGGACGATGCGTCCATGATGAACTCCCTGTGACCACATTTGCGCTTCTTACGCGGCTCATGCGCAGTTACGGATAGCCTGCGACGACACGCAAGCGACAATTGCGGCACATGTTAAATACGCTGCATCGCAAAATCGCGTGAGCTTTAATTAGCAGAAAACCAACGCATTTGTGTTGCGACCTCGTCAACTGATTCTGCTTATGTTAGACTTAGGTCTCAAAGCAGGGAGGTCACACGATGTCAGCAGTTGCTGAAGTGATGCCGACCGTAGCGCTAAGGCGTGATCCGCGTTGCAGCGAATTGCCGACCTGTCCCGTCTGCGCCGATTCCATGGTCGCCGCCGAAGCATCCGCCTACATCTCGGACCACGTCATCAGCTATCTCTGGACCTGCGACAATTGCGGCTACGGCTTCGTCACCAAGCACGCCGTCAAGCAGCGGATCGTGTGCAATTGAGCTTGGACCGTTGACCTAGCGCGGGGCGATATCGCCCCTCGCCCAGTCCGCGCGCGTACGCTGGTAGAACTCGTCGAACCTTCCCTGCGCGATCGCGTCCCTGATGCCCTGCATCAGGAACTGGTAGTAAGCGATATTGATTTCGGACAGCAGCATCGCGCCCAGCGTCTCGCCCGCCTTGACGAGATGGTGCAGATAGGCGCGCGCGCAGTTGCGCGCCGACGGCCATGAGCTCTCCTCATCCAGCGGACGCGGATCGTCGGCGTGGCGCGCATTGCGCAAATTCACCTGGCCGAAGCGCGTGAAGGCGACACCGTGCCGGCCATTGCGCGTCGGCATCACGCAATCGAACATGTCGATGCCGCGCTTGACGGCTTCGAGGATGTCGTCGGGCGTCCCGACGCCCATCAGATAGCGCGGCCGCTCTTTCGGCAGCAATGGTGCGGTCTCGTCGATCATCGCCAGCATCACCGCCTGCGGCTCGCCGACGGCAAGGCCGCCGATTGCATAGCCGTGGAAACCGGTCGCCACGAGACCTCGCGCGCTCTCGTGGCGAAGCTGCGGGATGTCGCCGCCCTGCACGATGCCGAACAGCATATAGCCGTCGGGGGCGCTCTCGAAGGCGCGCTTGCTTCGCTCGGCCCAGCGCAACGACAATTGCATCGCGCGCTCGATGTCGGCGCGCTCGGCCGGCAGCCGCACGCATTCGTCCATCTGCATGGCGATATCGGAGCCGAGCAAGCGCTGCACCTCGATCGAGCGCTCCGGCGACAGCTCGACCTTGGCACCGTCGATATGCGAGCGGAAGGTGACGGCGTTCTCGGTAACCTTCCGCAGGTCCGACAGCGACATCACCTGGAAACCGCCGGAATCCGTCAGCATCGGCCCGTTCCAGCCGGTGAACCGCTGCAGGCCGCCGAGGCCGGCGATCCGCTCGGCGCTCGGACGCAGCATCAGGTGATAGGTGTTGCCGAGCACGATGTCGGCGCCGGCATCGCGCACCTCGCGCCAGTGCATGCCCTTCATGGCGCCGGCGGTGCCGACCGGCATGAAGGCGGGCGTGCGCACCACGCCGTGAGGCGTGGTCAGGCGCCCGGTCCGCGCGGCGCCATCAGTGCCGAGCAATTCAAAGTGATTGGGAAGATCGTTGTCGGGATTCATGGCGGTGCTTATTGCGTGTCGGAGAAGGCCGATCAACCCGCCACGCGGCAGCCGGCGGGTGCTTCAGACTGGGACACGGTGGATTTTAGCGCCACCGCCCTTGTTAAACAAAACGATACAGTGTAGTTTTATCCTGGGGGCTGGACGAGAATGCCGCGGCAAATCTGCCGGCGGCGGTAAATGCGTGATCGCCAGCCACCGACAATGCCCTTCGCTTCCTGTTCGACTGATGTCGCCGGCCGCCCGCATGACTGGATCAGGCAGACAGGCGGCCGCCTGGCCGGATTTCTGCTCCTGGCGTGCAGCCTGGTGCTCGGCGCCTGCACCTCGCTGCCCCGCACGCCCTATACAGCCGCAGAAGCCAGCACCTCGCGCGTGCTCGAGATCGACGGCCTCAGGCGCTACGCCGACGAGCCCATCACGAAATTCAGCTTCGAGAAGGACACCAGCACCGCGACGAAGTCCTATCTGGCGCTCTCCGGCGGCGGCGCCGACGGCGCCTACGGCGTCGGCGTGCTCAACGGCTGGACCGCGGCCAGAACCCGCCCCACCTTCTCCGTCGTCTCGGGCGTGAGCACGGGCGGCCTGATCGCGCCGTTTGCGTTTCTGGGCTCGCAATACGACGACACGCTGAAGGAGGTCTATACCAGCGGCATCGCCGAGACCCTGTTGAATGATCCCAGCATCATGCGCGTGCTGTTCGGATCCGGCCTGTTCGGCAACACGAGGCTGCGCGAGCTCGTCGCCCGCTATGTCGGGCCGGAGATCATGGCGCAAGTCGCGCGCGAGAATGCCAAGGGCCGGAAGCTTCTGGTGGTGACGACCGATCTCGATACCCAGCGCACCGCGATCTGGGACATGGGCAAGATCGCCGCGGTCGGCACACCCGAGGCGCTCAAACTGTTTCGCGACGTGATGGCGGCCTCCGCCAGCATTCCCCTGGTGTTTCCGCCGATCATGATCGACGCCGAGGGCCAGGGCCGCAAGTTTCAGGAGATGCATGTCGACGGCGGCGTGACCGCGCCGGTGCTGACGCTGCCGGAAGCCCTGCTTTTCCAGGGCAACCGTCTGCCGGGCAACGCGAAGATGGACATCTACATCCTCGTCAACAAGAAGATCGAACGCAATTTCGAGCTGGTCTCCAATGGCACCATCGATGTCGCCTCGCGCAGCCTGTCGGCGATCACCCAGTCGCAGACGCGCTCGATCATCTTCTCGACCTATGATTTCGCCAAACGCAACCGTCTCGGCTTCCACCTCTCCTACATCGCGCGCGAGTATCCGGCGCCGCCGTCGGAAGGCTTCGACACCGGCTATATGCGGGCGCTCTATCAATACGGTTATGACAAGGCCGCTGCCGGTCAGGCCTGGAGCTCGACAGTGCCGTGAGACGGAACGAGGCCCTGCCGAAACCGTTGACGATGCGGCCAATCCGGCCAGATTCGCGATGACGCCTCCGCTCCTGCGCGATATAGAGCGAATGACGACTGTCAGAAACGCGCAGGAATCACTGGGCATGGGATTGACTGCGACCAGGACGAGACCGGCAGGGCCGCGGCGCGAAGTGCCGAAATCCCGCGGCGGCCGGCCGACGAAAACCGCCGCCATCGAGCGCGACCTGCGGCTGATCGAGGTCGCCACCCGCCTGTTCCTGGACCGCGGCTTCGACGCCACCTCGCTGGACGCGGTCGCGGAAGCGGCCCGGGTCAGCAAGCCCACCGTCTATTCCCGCTACGGCGACAAGCGCGGCCTGTTTGCCGCCGTGCTGAGACGCGAGATCGCGCGCTGGCTTGCCCCATTGTCGGCCGCCGCCGAGACGCAGCTCTCCAGCGCCTCCGACATCTCGGTCGAGCAGCGGCTGGTCGAGATTGGGCGCGAGATGCTGACATTCACCTGCGGACCCGACGCTGTCGCCTTCAGCCGCATGATGACGTCACAGGCCATCAACTTCCCCGACGTTGCCAAGCTCGGCAAGGAGGAAGGCTGGATGAAAGCCGTCGCCACCACGGCACGTTTCTTCGACCGTCTGGTGGCGCAAGGCGCGCTCGACATCGAGGACACCACAATTGCCGCCGAGGTGTTTCTCGACGTGGTCGTCGGTCACACCCACCGCATGGCGACGTTCGGGACTGCGCTCGAATTGAAGGCCGCCGAAAAGCGGATGCGCACCGCCATCAAGCTGTTCCTCGCCGGGGCGCTAGGACCTGCCGACCGCGTCCAAAGCACCACCAAAGCCTCGTCGCGGCGACGCCCCCCGCGCTGACAATTCCGTGAGATTGCGCGCTTTCCCCATGGGAAACCGCCCGCGCCGTTGACCAAAATAAAACGATACGGTATGGTTTAGTTATAAGCGATACGGACCGCTTTTTTCACCAGCCCCAAAAGTGGCCCGTACCGCTGAGATCGCCGTGCCGGGTGCAGCCCGGTGCGGCGCTCCGCGGCCGGCCGATGCCCAAGGCCGGCCGCGAATTCTTTACGATCATCCGGCACACTCGCTGGCCGAGGGTTTCGAGCATGACGACAGCCAAACGATGGACCTCGCGATTGCTTGTGATCGCCTTGCCTGCGCTGCTCATCGTCGCGCCTGCGCGGGCGATCGTGACCGCGGGTACGCCGACCGCCCTTCACAGCGACACAGATGGTGATGCCGAGGCCGACCGCCAAGCCGTCAGCCGTGAGATCGAGCGTTTCCGCAGCTCGTCGATCTCGATCAGCCAGGCCATGTCGATCGCCGAAGCCCGGCACGCCGGCGCCACCACGGCGGATGTGAGTTTCGACGGGGCCGCCCGCGTGCCGGTGTATCGGGTGAAGACCCTGCACAACGACCGGATCTGGCGCCACACCATCAATGCCACGACCGGCGAGCTCGTCGGCGGCGAAGCCGCCCTCCCCCTCACTGAGCTCGACCACGAGGATCGCGACAACCTCGCAGCGCTCGGTGCGATCAGGCACCGCCTCGCCGATGCCGTGCGCGTCGCCGAACGCGCCGCCTCGGGCAAGGCGATCAGCGGCGGGCTGGTGCGCGAACGCGGCCGGCTGAACTTTTCGATCGTCGTCGTCAGCGGCGACGACCTCAAGGAGGTCACCCTCGAGCCGCCGGGCGCCAGGGCGAAATAGCGGGAGTCCGGCCCCGGGCATCGACCGGGGTGAAAAGCCATTGACGGGCGCAAAACTCTCCCGCATAAGTCGCCACCATGTTCACGACCACCAAACGCACGACCAAAACCACCACGGCCTCAGGGGCCCGGGGAGGCGTGCGCGCGTAGTCGTCGACTAAAACGCATCAGCTCTACGGCAAGCCCCGCCCTCGTTGGTCCGGGGCTTTTTTGTTGTCTCATTCGCAAATTCAATGGAGGACAAAGTGAGTAACGATCCCGTCGTCGCGATTGTCGGCGTCACCGGTGCGGTGGGCGCCGAATTCATCGCCACCATGGACAAGCGCGGCTTTCGCGTCGGCAAGCTCAAGGCGCTGGCCAGTGCCCGCTCGGCCGGCAAGACGGTGTCGTTCCGCGGCCAGCCGGTCGTGATCGAGGAGCTCAATGAGCGCTCCTTCGAAGGCGTCGATATCGCCCTGTTCTCCGCCGGCGGCAGCATCTCCAAGAAGTATGCGCCGATCGCGGTGAAGTCCGGCGCGGTCGTGGTCGACAATTCCTCCGCCTTCCGCATGGACCCGAACGTGCCGCTGGTGATCCCCGAGATCAACGCGAACCGCATCCGCGACCACAAGGGCATCATTGCCAACCCGAACTGCGCGGCGATCACCGCACTGGTGCCGCTGTGGCCGATCCACCAGAAGAACCGCATCAAGCGCGTGATCATCTCGACCTACCAGGCCGCTTCCGGCGCCGGCGCGGCCGCGATGGAGGAGCTGGTCGAATCCACCCGCGCCAATCTCAACGGGCAGGTCTATACGCCGAAGGTGATGCCGCACCCCTACGCCTTCAATCTCTTCAACCACAACACCGCCGTCGACCCTGACACCGGCTACAACGACGAAGAGACCAAGGTCATCAAGGAGACCCGCAAGATCTTCGAGGACGAGACCATCGCGATCGGCGTCACCTGCGTGCGCGTGCCGGTGCTCCGCGCCCATTGCGAGGCCATCACCTTCGAATGCGAGAAGGAGATCACCGAGGACCAGGTCCGCGCCATCATGGCCCGGGCGCCCGGCGTGAAGGTCGTCGACGATCGCGCCAAGAACTACTTCCCGATGCCGATCGACGCCTCGGGCCAGGACGACGTCCTGGTCGGCCGCATCCGCAAGGATCTCAGCGATCCCTCCGGGCATTCGATCTCGATGTTCGTGGCGGCGGATCAGTTGCTCAAGGGCGCAGCGTTGAATGCGGTTCAGATCGCGGAGCTGTTGCCGCAGCGGGTGATGGCGTAACCGGCGCCGTAGGAACAGGTATCGTAGGGTGGGCAAAGGCGCGCAAGCGCCGTGCCCACCACTCTTACCCCCCTATTCAAGAAAGACGTGGGCACGCTTCGCTTTGCCCACCCTGCAGCGCCGGCGCTTAGCCGCGCGACCTGAAGAGCAAGCACGCATCGCCATACGAATAAAACCGGTACCCGCTCGCAATCGCATGAGCGTACGCCGCCTTCATCGTCTCCAGCCCCGCAAACGCCGACACCAGCATGAACAGCGTCGACTTCGGCAAATGGAAATTCGTCATCAAAATATCGACCGCGCGGAAGCGATAGCCGGGCGTGATGAAGATCGAGGTCTCGGCCGCGAAGGGCTGGATGGTGCCGTCTTCGCGCGCTGCGCTCTCGAGCAAGCGCAATGACGTGGTGCCGACGGCGATGATGCGGCCACCATTTTTCCGCGCGCTATTGAGCCGTTCCGCCGTCTCGGCCGAGATCGTGCCCCACTCGGCATGCATCTTGTGGCCTTCGGTGTCCTCTACCTTCACCGGCAGGAACGTCCCTGCCCCGACATGCAGCGTGACCTGGTTGATGCCGACGCCACGCGCGCGCAGCGCCTGCTCCAGCGCCGGGGTGAAATGCAATCCAGCGGTCGGCGCGGCGACCGCGCCTTCGTTCACGGCGAACATGGTCTGGTAGTCGGCGAGGTCCTGATCGTCGGGCGTGCGCTTGGAGGCGATGTAGGGCGGCAGCGGTGGGCTGCCGAGGTCGGCGATGGCCTGATCCAGCGTCGGGCCGTGGAACGAGAACGACAGCGTCACCTCGCCCTCGAGGCCCTTGGCCTCGACCTCGGCATCGAGATGGCCGAGCAGGCAGACCTTGCCTTCATTGCCGAAGCGGATGCGGTCGCCAGCTGTGAGCTTCTTCGCGGGCTTCACCAGCGCCTGCCAGTGCGAGCCGTCGAGCCGCTTGATCAGGGTCGCCTCGATCTTCGGCTCGGTCTCGCGGCCGATGCGGCGGCCCTTCAATTGCGCCGCGATCACCTTGGTGTCGTTGACGACGAGCTGGTCGCCCGGCTTCAGCCATTGTGCGAGGTCGGCGATGGTCTGGTCGCGCAGCGCGCCGTTCTCCACGACCAGCATCTTCGCGGAGTCGCGCGGGCTCGCCGGGCGCAACGCGATGCGCTCGGCGGGCAGGTCGAAATCGAACAGATCGGTGCGCATGTGGGTGCCGGGCGCGACGGAGCCAGACCCTCATGGTGAGGAGGCGCGTAGCGCCGTCTCGAACCATGAAGGCCGAACTGCAGCAGGGTGGCCTTCATCCTTCGAGACGCGCGTTCCGCGCACCTCAGGATGAGGGGCGAACGCTTACTCAGCGTCCGCGGCCATCCGCGCCTTGACGATCTTGTCGGGGTTCTGCACCGGCTCGCCGCGCTTGATCTTGTCGACGTTCTCCATGCCTTCGGTGACCTTGCCCCACACCGTGTACTGGTTGTCGAGGAAGCGGGCGTCGTCGAAGCAGATGAAGAACTGGCTATCGCCGGAATCCGGGCTCGCGGCGCGCGCCATCGAGGTGGTGCCGCGCACATGCGGCTCCTTGTTGAACTCGGCCTTCAGCTTCTTGCCCGAGCCGCCGGTGCCGGTGCCCTGCGGGCAGCCGGTCTGCGCCATGAAGCCGTCGATCACGCGGTGGAACACGATGCCGTCGTAGAAGCCCTCCCGGACCAGTTCCTTGATGCGCGCGACATGGCCGGGCGCGAGGTCGGGCCGCATCTCGATGGTGACCGGGCCCTGGGTGGTCTCGAGGATCAGGGTGTTTTCGGTGGCGCTCATGCTCGTCTCTCTTGAGTTGGAGGTGAAGTGTTGTCAGGCGTTTTGCGGCTGCGGAACTGGATCGCGAATGGACGTCCCGCGGCGGCGCCGGCCATTGCCTCGGTAAATGGCATCGGCGTGCAGCGTTGCAACGCCTCCATCACCGCGATCCGGTATTGCAGCCGGTCATTGTCGGAGGCCTCCGCGGATTCATAGGAGATCCTCGGATGGCCCAGAATGTCGCCGGATCGGTTAAAGCTCACGACGACGGTGATGTCGAGTGGGCGGGCTTTGGCGGCCGGCGGCGGCTTCCAGCAGGTGCGCAGATGCCTGAAGATATCCTGGATGGTATTGACCTGCCGATCCTCGGCGGCAGCACTGGACACGCCGAGCAACAGCACCACAGCAACCAGCAGGAGCTTGTCGCCACAGCGCGCCATCGCCGTCTCCTATTTGATGTCGGAGGCGACCTGCACCTTCACCATCTTGTCGGGATCGGTCACGGCGCCGCCGGCCGAGCCGGGAGGAGCCTTCTTCAGCTTGTCGACGACGTCCATGCCCTGCACGACCTCGCCGATCACGGTGTACTGGTTATCGAGGCTGCCGCCGTCGGCGAACATGATGAAGAACTGCGAGTTGGCGCTGTCGACGCTGTCGCCGCGCCGGGCCATGCCGACGATGCCGCGGGCGAAATGCACCTTGGAGAATTCCTGCTTCAGGTTCGGATATTTCGAGCCGCCGGTGCCGTTGAAGTTCTGGCCGTCGCCGGTCTGCGCCATGAAGCCGTCCATGACGCGATGGAACGGCACGTTGTTGTAATAGCCCTCGCGCGCGAGCTGCTTGATGCGCTCGGCATGCTGGGGCGCGATATCGGTGCGCAGCTTGATGACGATGCGGCCCTTGGTGGTGTCGATGACGATGGCGTTGGCCTTGTCGAGGTTGGCCGGCAATTGCTGCGCCACCGCCGGCACCGCGAACAGAAGCGCGGCAAGAACTGCGAGAATTCGGATCATGACAACTCCGGATCAGAGAGAAAAGGAAGCGCGCCGTTATGCGGCGAATTTTGCCTTGAGCTGGGCCGCGACCTGCGGCGGGACGAAGGCCGAGACGTCCCCGCCCATGCCGGCGATCTGCCGCACCAAAGTGGCGGTGATCGGGCGAACCATGGGAGAGGCCGGCAGGAAGACCGTGTGCACCTCCGGCGCCATCGCTTCGTTCATGCCGGCGAGCTGCATCTCGTAGTCGAGATCGCTGCCGTCACGCAGGCCCCGAATCATGATCGTCGCACCGTGCTTGCGCGCCGCCGTGACCGACAAATCATCAAACGTCACAGCTTCGAGCACGCAACCAGCCTTGGCGGCCAGCGGCCCGCAGACGTCATGGAGCATCTGCAGCCGCTCCTCGGTCGAGAACAGCGGCTTCTTGCCGGGATGGACCCCGATCGCGACTACGAGCCGGTCGCACAGGGAAACGCTGTGCCGGACCACGTCCAGATGGCCGTTGGTGATGGGGTCGAAGGAACCGGGATAGAAGGCAATGCGCGGCATGGCCCCCTCCTACCGCGCCCGGCCCGGCCCGGCAAGCCGGGCCGGTTCCCCAGCCGTTTCCGGCGAAATATCCCGCCGGCCGTGTCGGCGATGGCCGGTTTGTTTCGTCCTGAGAGCGACCACGAAACAAAGCGGCGCGGACACGAAACCATTTCCCGTGCCGGCGAAGACGTCCGGAAACTGGCCATGGTTACTAATCCGGCCAACGAATGACGGGCCGCACACTGGGCGTAGGCGGCCGCATCACAGGGGACTGTCAAATGATCAAGGCTCTTTCAGCGATCGCTCTGTCTGCGTGTGTCGCCGCCGCCCTTACCCTCCTGCCCGGTTTTGCCCCGAGCGTCGAGGCCAGCGTGCCGCAGCCGCTGGCCAAGAGCGACCGGCTCGATATCCGCGCCATCGGCAAGGACTGCTCGCAGCAGGCCTGGCCGAATTTCGAGGCCTCCTGCCTGCGCAAGGCCGGCACCAAGGCGAATGTCCGCGAGGCTCGCCTCGTGACCGCCAACCGCACCCCGTAGGCTGGCCTGTCAGCTTCACGTCACATAATCCCGATGGAGTTTTGCGACGTCTCGTCGCAGACTGGTTTGCTCGCGCCCGCCGGAATGGCCCGTCGGGCGCGATCCCATCGGGGGGTTGCCATTGTCCAGTACGCCCGCTGTCGCTTCCGGCCACCATCCTGATCCGCTACCGCTTGCCATGACCATGGGCGCCCTCGGGGTGGTCTATGGCGATATCGGTACCAGCCCGCTCTATGCCCTGAAGGAAGCCGCCAAGGCGGCTGCCCATGGCGGCACACTCAGTCACGACGCTGTCCTGGGGATTGCCTCGCTGATCCTCTGGGCCCTGCTGCTGATCATCTCGCTGAAATATGCGCTGCTGATCCTTCGCGCGGACAATCGCGGCGAAGGCGGCATCGTGGCGCTGCTGGCGCTGCTCCATGCCCGCCACGCCGATCCAGGCACATGGCGCGCCCACCTCCTGGTGGTCGGGCTCGTCGGCGCTGCGCTGCTCTATGGCGACGGCGCGATCACGCCGGCCATCTCGGTGCTCTCGGCCATCGAGGGCCTCAAGGTCGACGCCCCCTCGCTTGCGCCGGCCGTGGTACCCGTGACCGTCGCCATCCTGATCGGCCTGTTCATGATGCAGAAGCAGGGCACCGGCTTCATCGGCCGCATCTTCGGGCCGGTGATGCTGGCCTGGTTCGTCGTGCTCGCGGCGCTCGGCATCCACGGCATCGTCAAGGCGCCGGCGGTGCTGGTGGCGCTCAGCCCGCTCTACGCCTTCGACTTCCTGATCCACCAGGATTTCCACATCTCGTTCGGAATTCTCGGCGCGGCCTTTCTCGCGGTGACCGGCGGCGAGGCCATGTATGCCGACATGGGACATTTCGGCCGCCTGCCGATCCGCCTCGCCTGGTTCGCCATCTGCCTGCCCGCGCTGGTGCTGAACTATTTCGGCCAGGCCGCGCTCTTGATCACCGATCCCGCGATGATCGAGAACCCCTTCTTCCAGCTCTGCCCCGACGCCCTGCACTATCTGCTGGTCGCATTCTCGACGGTCGCGACCGTGATCGCCTCGCAGGCGATCATCTCCGGCGTGTTCTCGCTGACCCAGCAGTCGATCCAGCTCGGCTTCCTGCCGCGCATGCTGATCCGTCACACCACGAGCGACGCGATCGGCCAGATCTACGTGCCCCTGGTGAACTGGCTGCTTGCGGCTGCGACGCTCGGGGCGGTCCTGAGCTTCGGCACGTCGGACGCGCTTGCCGGCGCCTACGGCATCGCGGTGTCGCTGCTGATGGCGATCACGACGCTGCTCGCCGCGCTGGTCGCGATCCAGTGGGGCTATTCGCCCTGGCTGGTGGTGGCCGTGAACGGCGCCTTCTTCGTCATCGACCTGATCTTCTTCTCGGCCAACTCGATCAAGCTGTTCGAGGGCGGCTGGTTTCCGCTGCTGCTCGCCGGCCTCGTCGCCTTCCTGATGCTGACCTGGCGCGCCGGCGTGAAGCTGGTCGAGGCCGCGAGGGGCCGGCTGCGGCAGCCCGAGGAAGATCTGATCGAGACCGCCGTGAACAAGTGCAGCGCAAGGCTGCCCGGCACCGCCGTGTTCCTGGCCTCCGCACCGCGCGGCGTGCCGCTCGCGCTCACCCAGTTCGTCAGGCACAACCGCGTGCTGCACGAACGCGTGCTGCTGGTCACCGTGCTGATCGAGGAGCTGCCGCACATCGCGGACGAAGAACGCGGCGAGGTGATCGAGATCATTCCCGGCATCACCCGCGTGATCCTGCATTACGGCTTCATGCAGAACCCGACGATCTATGAAGGCTTGAATCTCGTCTGCCGCCAGAGCAAGCTGCCCGGCATCGACCTCTCCGACATCACCTATTATGTCGGCCGCGAGACCATCATTCCCAGCGAGGACATTCCGGGCATGTGGGTCTGGCGCGAAGGCGTGTTCGCCTTCCTCCAGCGCAACGCCGAACGCTCGGCGGCGTTCTTCGGCGTGCCGACCAAGCAGGTGGTGGAGTTCGGCACGGAGCTGGAGATTTAACCGCCGCTCCGCGGACCTAACCGAAAGCGAGCACCAATGCCCAGCGATGCGCCGTTGCAGCTGAACCCCCGGCTGAAGGTCTCGGTCGATCAGGCGCAATCAATCGTGCGCCAAATCTTTCCACACGCGTCGGTGAACGGCGTCACCGAGTTGCATGGCGGGGAGATCAGCACCGTCATCGAGATCGCATTGGCGGATGCAGCAACGTGCATCCTCAAGGTCTATCCTGAATCGCTGCAGTGGAAGATGGCGAAGGAGGTCTACGTGCTGGGTCTCCTGCGAAACCTTGGCCCGGCCATTCCAAAAATCCTGCTCGCCGATGACACGCGATCGGCAATCGAGCTGAACTATGTGCTCATGACCAAGTTGGAGGGCGTCGTGCTTGGCCGACGCGAGGCAACGCTGTCGGAGACCGAGCTGTTTGCGATCTACGCCGAGATGGGCGCGACGCTGCGCCGAATCAACGACGTCACGCTCGACAGCTTCGGCTATATCGGCCCCAAGGGGGTCTGGACGGCCCATCCGAGCAACCAGGCCTACATGTCGGCGCAGTTCGACCGAAAGCTCAGGGAGTTTTTCACACGCGGCGGCGATCCAGCTTTAGCCGCGCGTCTTCGCGACAGCGTCACGGCACGACAGCATCTGTTCGAGGCAGCAATCACCCCTCGACTGTGCCACTACGATTTCCATGCCGGCAATGTGCTGGTGACGTCGCAGGGGGCACCACGCCTGACGGGCATCGTCGACTTCGAGAACGCGACATCGGGCGATCCGTTGATGGATATCGCGAAGGCGCTGTACTATTTCACGCCGAAGGATGCGCCAAAGCGCGACGGATTGCTCGCCGGCTGTGGTCAGATGGGACGCCCCGACTGGCAGGAGACGCTCGATCTCTATCGGCTGTA
The DNA here is from genome assembly GCF_028128835.1 of Bradyrhizobium sp. CCBAU 65884. Classification (NCBI taxonomy): domain Bacteria; kingdom Pseudomonadati; phylum Pseudomonadota; class Alphaproteobacteria; order Hyphomicrobiales; family Nitrobacteraceae; genus Bradyrhizobium; species Bradyrhizobium sp. CCBAU 65884. Next base: position 28,814 of record NZ_LBJU01000088.1, read on the forward strand.
CTGCACGCTGGAGCTCTGGTGCTGGATGGCACAGATCGGCAAGCGAGAGGCGCTTGCCGATCTCACGAGCGAGCTTGCGAACGGCGTGTAGAACGGGGCATCACGCCCCGTTCCCGTTCTCACCGTTCCCGCTCTCCGCCTCTTCCGTGATGTGCTCGACCGAGACGACATGCTCGTCCTCGGCGGTGTCGAACACGATCACGCCCTGGGTCGAGCGGCCGGCGATGCGGATGCCTTCGACCGGGCAGCGGATCAGCTGGCCCTTGTCGGTGACCAGCATGATCTGATCGGCATCCTCCACCGGGAAGGACGCGACCAGATTGCCGTTGCGGTTGTTGACGCTCATGGCGACGATGCCTTTGCCGCCGCGGCCGGTGGTGCGGTACTCGTAGGACAATGTCCGCTTGCCATAGCCGTTGACGGAGACGGTCAGCACGACCTGCTCCTGCGCCGACATCTCGGCGTAACGTTCCTGCGCGAGCTGGAAGCTGCCGGAGGTCTCCTCGGCCTCGGCGTCCACGGCGGCGTCTTCGGCCGCAGCTTCGCCGGCGACGGCGCGGCGCATCTTCAGGTAGGCCGAACGCTCGTCCGAGGTGGTCTCGACATGGCGCAGGATCGCCAGCGAGATCACCTTGTCGCCTTCGCCGAGCGCGATTCCGCGCACGCCCATCGAGGTGCGCCCGGTGAACACGCGCACATCGGGGACCGGGAAGCGGATGCACTGGCCGCCGGCGGCGGTCAGCAGCACGTCGTCGCGCTCGGTACAGATCTGCACGTCGACGATCGACTCGCCATCGTCGAGCTTCATGGCGATGATGCCGGAGCGGCGGACGTCGACGAAGTCCGACAGCTTGTTGCGCCGGACATTGCCGCCCGTGGTGGCGAACATCACGTCGAGGTTGCCCCAGGTGGATTCATCCTCCGGCAGCGGCATGATGGTGGTGATGCGCTCGCCCTGCTCCAGCGGCAGGATGTTGATCAGCGCCTTGCCGCGCGCGTTCGGCGCGGCCATCGGCAGACGCCAGACCTTCTCCTTGTAGACCTGGCCACGCGAGGAGAAGAACAGCACCGGCGTGTGCGTGGAGGCCACGAACAGGCGGCTAACGAAATCCTCGTCGCGGGTCTGCATGCCGGCGCGGCCCTTGCCGCCGCGGCGCTGCGCCCGGTAGGCCGACAGCGGCACGCGCTTGACGTAGCCGGCATGGGACACCGTGACGACCATGTCCTCGCGCTGGATCAGGTCCTCGTCCTCGACCTCGCCTTCCTGCTCGATGATGACGGTGCGCCGCGGTGTGGCGAACTCGGCCTTCACCTCGGCAAGCTCGGTCTTGATGATGCCCAGCACGCGCTCGCGCGAGCGCAGGATGTCGAGATAATCGGCGATCTCGCCGGCGAGCTTGTCGAGCTCGTCGCGGATTTCGTCGCGGCCGAGTGCGGTGAGGCGCTGCAGGCGCAGATCGAGAATGGCCCTGGCCTGCTCCATCGACAGCCGGATCGTGCCGTCCGCGCTGATGCGGTGACGGGGATCGTCGATCAGGGTCAGCATGTCCTCGACATCCCGGGCCGGCCAGTCGCGCGACATCAGGGTGTCGCGCGCGGTGGTCGGGTCCGGCGAGGTCCGGATCACGCGGATCATCTCGTCGATATTGGCCACCGCGATCGCGAGACCAACCAAAATATGGGCGCGATCGCGCGCCTTGGCGAGCAGGTACTTGGTGCGACGCGTGACGACCCGCTCACGGAAGTCGACGAAGATCGCGAGCAGGTCCTTCAGATGCATGATCCGAGGACGGCCGCTGTCGAGCGCCACCATGTTGACGCCGAAGCTGGTTTGCAGCGGCGTGAAACGGTACAGCTGGTTCAGCACCACATCCGGCACGGCGTCGCGTTTCAATTCGATGACGACGCGGTAACCGTCGCGGTCCGATTCATCGCGGAGGTCACCGATGCCCTCGATCTTCTTTTCCTTGACCAGTTCGGCGATGCGCTCGACCATCGTCGCCTTGTTCACCTGGTAGGGGATCTCGGTGATGATGATCGCCTCGCGCTCCTTGCGGATGGTCTCGATCGCGACCTTGCCGCGCATGACGACCGAGCCGCGGCCGAGGTGATAGGCGGCGCGAATGCCCGCGCGTCCGAGAATGACGCCGCCGGTCGGGAAATCCGGTCCCGGCACGATGTTGATGAGCTCGTCGATGGTGAGCGCGGGGTTGTCGATCAGCGCGACGCAGGCGTCGATGACCTCGCCGAGATTGTGCGGCGGGATATTGGTGGCCATGCCGACCGCGATGCCGCCGGCGCCGTTGACGAGAAGGTTCGGGAACTTGGCCGGCAAGACCGACGGTTCGGTCTCGTTGTTGTCGTAGTTCGGCTGGAAATCGACGGTGTCCTTGTCGATGTCGGCCAGCAGGGCCAGCGCGGCCTTGGTCAGGCGCGCTTCGGTGTAACGATAGGCGGCCGGGGGATCGCCGTCGACCGAGCCGAAATTGCCCTGGCCGTCGATCAGCGGCACGCGCATCGAGAAGTCCTGCGCCATGCGGACCATGGCGTCGTAGATCGACTGGTCGCCGTGCGGGTGGTACTTACCGATGACGTCACCGACCACGCGGGCGGATTTGACGTACTTCTTGTCGGGCGTGTGCCCCTGCTCGTTCATCGAGAACAGGATGCGGCGGTGCACCGGCTTCAGACCGTCCCGGGCATCAGGCAGCGCCCGCGCCACGATCACGCTCATGGCGTAGTCGAGATAGGACTTCTTCATCTCCTCGAAGATGGAGACGGGGCGAATATCCGAGGGTTGCGCCGGCTGGTCGCCGGGCTTGTCGTCGTCGTCAGCCAAGGGGAAATCCGGTGAGGTTTTAGCTGGGAATCATATAGCGCATCGAGACCCTGATAACCACCCTCGCAGGCTTCAGGGAAGCGCTTTTTCCGCTTATTTTTCCAACAACTTACGGCCTTACGGAGAGCGTCTCGGAGGGACCCGGAACAGGCCTTCCGAAATCACCTCCGGGACCTCGTCAATCGCGCGGCCGGCGCGCGCCATCGACGCGATTGCGCTGGCGCAATCCGAGTTCAACCCAAACATGAAGCGGGCCCGGAAATCCCGAGCCCTTTCTGCCGATTAGTAAGGTTTGCTGACACGAAATGGGAAGGCGCCGCTCAGCCGGCCTGCGCCCCCTCATCGTCCGGTCCCTGCTCAGAACGGGATGTCGTCGTCCATGTCGCTGTTGCGGCCACCGCCGCCGGCGGCCACGGGACGGCGCGGTGCGCTGCTGACGGGTCCGGAGGAGCCGAAATCGCCGCCCGGCTCGTCGCCGAAGCCGCCGCCTCCGCCGCCGCCACGGCCGTCGAGCATCGTGAGCGTCGAGTTGAAGCCCTGGAGCACGACCTCCGTCGAGTATTTCTCGACGCCGCTCTGGTCGGTCCATTTGCGGGTCTGCAGCGCGCCCTCGATGTAAACCTTCGCGCCCTTCTTCAGGTACTGCTCGGCGACCTTGCAGAGCCCTTCATTGAAAATCACGACCCGATGCCACTCGGTCTTTTCCTTGCGCTCGCCGCTGTTCTTGTCGCGCCAGGTCTCGGAGGTCGCGATGCTCAGATTCGCGATCGGCCGCCCGTCCTGGGTGCGGCGGATTTCAGGATCCTTGCCGAGATTTCCAACCAGAATGACCTTGTTGACGCTTCCCGCCATCGCCGCTCTCCACTCCGAATGCCACTGAATTTCCTAAGGCCGAGCGCACTGCCCGCGTTCCTCTGCGCCCTGTTAGGGCGACCCTATACGCTTGCAGGGGCTGCTCAGCCCGTCACCCCCAAGGTTATCCCCACATATAGCACCGACCGGCGGTCTGTTCCAGATTTGTTCCTGCAGAAATCGCCACCAAATGTGGAGACGGGATGGCGTCTAAATGGCGCTGTGATGGCAATTGGGATGGAACCAAATCGGGTTCCCGTGAACGGCAAAAATCACTTAACATTCATTAAGTTAGAGGTAGGTCGATTACACCCAACTGTTGCACTCCGGGCACGGACTCTGCCGCAGAATCGAGCTATCGTCGTGCTTGGAATTGATGCAATGGGCCTCGCGCCTGATAGTCCGCCTTGGGGAACTCAGAGAGGCGGACACGACTGGGGAGATTACAGTGAAGAAGATTTTGATTGGCTTTGCCGGCGCGGTTGCGCTGACCCTCTCGGCTCCGGCCGGTGCTGCCGACCTTGCAGCCCGTCCCTATACAAAGGCGCCGATCGCGCCCCCCGCTCCGATCTATACCTGGACCGGTTTCTACATTGGTGTGCAGGGCGGTGGTGCCTGGGGCCGCAGCGACGAAACCTTCTTTGGCGGTCCGAATACGGCGATCTTTGCTGGAAGTCAGAACTACGACACCACCGGCGGCTTTGTCGGTGGCGTAGTCGGCTACAACTGGCAGGCGGCCAATTGGGTGTTCGGCATCGAGGGCGACTATCATTGGGCTGACATCAACGGACGTTCTGCCGAGATCAATGCCGGCCTCGGCGACACCTATTTCACGAGAATCCGCGGCTTCGGCGACATCAAGGGCCGTCTCGGCTACTCGACCGGCCCCGCTCTCTTGTTCGTCAGCGGCGGCGCTGCGGTCGGCGACATTCAGCATCGCTACGATGGCATCCCCGGAAACGTCTTCATCCAGAACAACACCCGCTGGGGTTGGACCGTCGGCGCCGGCGCGGAATACATGTTCGCTCCGAACTGGTCGGCCAAGGTCGAATACAACTACATCGATTTCGGCAAGAGCACGATTCAGTACAGCCCCGTCGTGACCAACCGCTCCGAGTGGACCGATACCGTTCACACGGTCAAGGCAGGTGTGAACTATCACTTCAACTGGGGTGCGCCGGTCGCCGCGCGCTACTGATATCCATCTGATATCATTGACGTCTAAGGCCGGCCTCGCGCCGGCCTTTTTCGTTTGGCGCAACATGAACGGGAGGCAATAAGTCAGTAACCATCACCTTTTCGACCGCTGTGGCTTTTCGGAGACACAACTTGCGGCTTTGGTGGTGTAAGTACGGCGTCAGTTGGGCCGTTGAGTCCGCTGCCCTTCCGATCAGGAAGGCAACAACAGAAACTGGGACTGGGATTAGTTGAAAATGAAGAAGGTTTTGTTGGCTTCGGCCTGTTTGTTCGCTCTCGCTGCGCCCGCCTCGGCGGCCGACCTCGCAGCCCGCCCCTACACCAAGGCTCCGATCGCTCCGGCGGCGGCCGTCTACAACTGGACCGGCTTCTACCTCGGTATCGTCGGTGGCGGCGCCTGGGAGAACGCTTCCGGCGACCCGAAGATGAAGGGTGGCTTCGTCGGCGGCACCGCCGGCTACAACTGGCAGGCCGGCAACGTCGTGTTCGGCATCGAGGCCGATGGTTCCTGGGCTGACGTCAGCGCCTCGGCGACCGCTCTCGGCATCACCGTGTCGTCCAAGACCGACGCGCTCGGCACCGTCCGCGGCCGCATCGGCTGGGCCGTCAACAACGTGCTGTTCTACGGCACCGGTGGTTACGCCTGGATCGACAACAAGGTCAGCGTCAGCGCGCTCGGCGTGACCGTCTCCGACAGCAAGTTCCACTCGGGCTGGACCGTCGGCGCCGGCGTCGAGGCGTTCTTCGCTCCGCAGTGGTCGGTCAAGGGCGAGTACCTCTATCGCAGCCTCGGCGGCGAGACCTACTTCTCCGGTCTCGGCGCTCCGGTCACCACCGGCACGCTCAACTTCCACACCGTGCAGGTCGGCGTGAACTACCACTTCGGCGCCCCGGTGGTTGCCAAGTACTAAGCTACACTTCAACGCCTCGCGTTACGAAAGGCCGGCCTCGCGCCGGCCTTTCTGTTTTTGCGCGCCACAACCGGCTCGCTCGCGTTTTCGGAGAGATGTGGCGCCCGGGTGACACAACCTTTGGCTTTAATGGTGTAAAGCAGTGACATTAGTCGGGTCATAGGTCCGCTGGCTCTTCCGCTTTCCGGAAGGTCAGAAAGAGAAACGGAACTGGGGAATGGATATGAAGAAGCTTTTGCTGGCTTCGGCCGGTTTGTTCGCACTCAGCGCGTTGGCACCGGCCTCGGCGGCCGATTTGGCGGCCCGCCCCTACACCAAGGCTCCGGTCGCGCCGATCGCGATGTACAATTGGAGCGGTTTCTACATCGGTATCAACGGCGGCGGCGCCTCGAGCCGCAATTGCTGGGATCTCAACGCTGTCCTCGGCGCGGCAATACCCGTCGTCTCCGAAGGCTGTCACAGCGCTACGGGCGGAGTCGTCGGTGGTCAGGTTGGCTATCGTTGGCAGTCGGCCAACTGGGTCTTCGGCCTCGAAGCTCAAGGCGACTGGGCTAATCTGAAGGGGTCGAATGCGAGCGGACCCCTCGCATTCGCGCCGATCGTCAATCAGACCCGAATCGATGCGATCGGCCTTTTCACCGGTCAGGTCGGTTATGCCTGGAACAACGTGCTCTGGTACGTGAAGGGCGGCGCCGCGGTTACCCATGCCAAATACGATGGCCTTCTGGGCGGCGTGGTCTTCGACAGCGCGAGCGAGACGCGCTGGGGCGGCGCAGTCGGCACCGGCCTCGAATTCGGGTTCGCCCCGAATTGGTCTGTTGCCGTCGAGTACAACCATCTGTTCATGGGCGGCCGCAACGTCGGGTTCACGGTCCTCGGCGTCAACGACCGTACTGACCGGATCAAGCAGGACGTCGACATGGGCACCGTCCGCCTCAACTACACTTTCGGCGGCCCCGTGGTCGCCCGGTATTGATCTGAAGTCCTGATCGCTACCGACTCCCATCGTCACGAAAGGCCGGCCTTGCGCCGGCCTTTTTGTTTTCGCGGCACTTGCCGCGCAGTTCCGCACAGCAACTGCTGCCAGATGCCGCCAGCGCGCCAACATTCCGTTGACGATTCGCAAGTCCCACTGGAAATCCGTCTCCGTTCTTCCTACGTTCGCTGACAACCCCATCGGCGCCGATCCCGGTTCCGGGCGAGCGCGCCTTTTTTATTGGCGCGGTCGCGCACCCATGGGATTCCTTGAGGGCAACTCGGATGGATGAAGTGATCAAGGCGAAGCGCCAACAGCAGAACGCGGGCTCCAGCCTGCGCGCAATTACGATCCGTGGCGCGCGCGAGCACAACCTCAAGAACATCGACGTCGAGATTCCCCGCGACAAGCTGGTGGTGTTCACCGGCCTCTCCGGCTCCGGCAAATCCTCGCTCGCTTTCGACACCATCTACGCCGAGGGCCAGCGCCGCTACGTCGAATCGCTGTCGGCCTATGCGCGCCAGTTCCTCGAGATGATGCAGAAGCCTGACGTCGACCAGATCGACGGCCTGTCGCCGGCGATCTCGATCGAGCAGAAGACGACGTCGAAGAACCCGCGCTCCACCGTCGGCACCGTCACCGAGATCTACGACTACATGCGGCTCTTGTGGGCGCGCGTCGGCGTGCCCTATTCGCCGGCCACGGGCCTGCCGATCGAAAGCCAGACCGTCTCGCAGATGGTCGACCGCGTGCTGGCGCTGCCCGAGAGCACCCGCCTGTATCTGCTCGCCCCCGTCGTGCGCGGTCGCAAGGGCGAGTACCGCAAGGAGCTCGCCGAATGGCTCAAGAAGGGCTTTCAGCGCGTCAAGATCGACGGCACCTTCCATGAGCTCGCCGAAGCGCCTGTTCTCGACAAGAAATTCCCGCACGACATCGACGTCGTGGTCGATCGTATCGTGGTGCGCGCCGACATCGGCCAGCGCCTCGCCGAGAGCTTTGAGACCGCGCTGAAGCTCGCCGAAGGCCTCGCCGTCGTCGAATTCGCCGACGCGCCGGCGGCGGCTCCCGCCGAGGAAAAGAAGAAGACCGCCAAGATCCACGACAAGAGCGGACCCGAGCGCATCCTGTTCTCGGAAAAGTTCGCCTGCCCGGTCTCCGGCTTCACCATTCCCGAGGTCGAGCCGCGCCTGTTCTCGTTCAACAACCCCTACGGCGCGTGTCCGGCCTGCGGCGGCCTCGGCGTCGAGCAGCATGTCGACGAAGACCTCGTCATCCCCGACAAGGAGCTCGCGATCGGCAAGGGCGCGATTGCGCCCTGGGCCAAATCGTCGTCGCCCTATTACGTGCAGACGCTGACTGCGCTCGGCAAGCACTACAAGTTCACGCTGACCACCAAGTGGAAGGACCTGGCCAAGAAGACGCAGAACGCCATCCTCCACGGCTCCGGCGAGGACGAGATCAAGTTCTCCTACGAGGACGGGGTGCGCTCCTACGACACCAAGAAGCCGTTCGAGGGCGTCATCACCAACATCAACCGCCGCTATCGGGAAACCGAGAGCGAGTGGGCGCGCGAGGAGCTGGCGAAGTATTTCCACGACGTGCCCTGCGAGGGCTGCAAGGGCTTTCGGCTCAAGCCCGAGGCGCTCTGCGTCAAGATCGGCGGCAAGCATATCGGCGAGATTTCCGAGCTGTCGGTGAAGGGCGCCGGCGCATGGTTCGAGACCGTGCCCGAGGCGCTCAACGCGCAGCAGAACGAGATCGCCGGCCGCATCCTGAAGGAGATCCGCGAGCGTCTCACCTTCCTGCTCGACGTCGGCCTCAACTACCTCACGCTATCCCGCTCCTCCGGCACGCTGTCCGGCGGCGAGAGCCAGCGCATCCGCCTGGCCTCGCAGATCGGCTCGGGCCTGACGGGCGTGCTCTACGTGCTGGACGAGCCCTCGATCGGCCTGCACCAGCGCGACAACGCGCGCCTGCTCGACACCCTCAAGCGGCTGCGCGACCTCGGCAACACCGTGATCGTGGTCGAGCATGACGAGGACGCCATCCTGCTCGCCGACCACGTGCTCGACATCGGCCCCGGCGCCGGCATGCATGGCGGCAACATCATTGCCGAAGGCACGCCCGCCGAGATCATGCGCAACCCGAAATCGCTCACCGGCAAGTACCTGACCGGCGAGCTCGAGGTCGAGGTGCCGGAGCGGCGGCCGCCGAACCATCGCCGCACCATCAAGGTGGTCAACGCGCGCGGCAACAATCTCAAGAACGTCACCGCCGAAATTCCGCTCGGCCTGTTCACCGCCGTCACCGGCGTGTCCGGCGGCGGCAAGTCGACGCTGCTGATCGACACGCTCTACAAGTCCATCGCCCGCAAGCTGAACAATGCCAGCGAGGGCGCGGCCCCGCACGACCGCATCGAGGGCCTCGAGCACATCGACAAGATCATCGACATCGACCAGTCGCCGATCGGCCGCACCCCGCGCTCCAACCCCGCGACCTACACCGGCGCCTTCACGCCGATCCGCGAATGGTTCGCCGGCCTGCCCGAATCCAAGGCGCGCGGCTACGAGCCCGGCCGCTTCTCCTTCAACGTCAAGGGCGGCCGCTGCGAGGCCTGCCAGGGCGACGGCGTCATCAAGATCGAGATGCACTTCCTGCCCGACGTCTACGTCACCTGCGACGTCTGCAAGGGCAAGCGCTACAACCGCGAAACGCTGGAGGTGTTATTCAAGGGGAAGAGCATCGCCGACGTCCTCGACATGACCGTCGAGGAAGCCGCTGAGTTCTTCAAGGCGGTGCCGCGCGTGCGCGAGACTTTTCAGACCCTGCATCGCGTCGGGCTCGATTACATCCACGTGGGCCAGCAGGCTACCACGCTATCGGGCGGTGAAGCCCAGCGCGTCAAGCTCGCCAAGGAGCTGTCGAAGCGCGCCACCGGCCGCACGCTCTACATCCTGGACGAGCCCACCACCGGCCTGCACTTCCACGACGTCAAGAAGCTGCTGGAGGTGCTGCACGAGCTGGTCGCGCAGGGCAATACGGTCGTCGTCATCGAGCACAACCTCGAAGTCATCAAGACCGCCGACTGGGTCATCGACCTCGGCCCCGAAGGCGGCGACGGCGGCGGCGAGATCGTCGCCTGGGGCCCGCCGGAGGACATCGCCAAGGCGCCGCGGAGCTACACCGGCAAATTCCTGGAGCCGGTGCTGAAGAAGGCACGGAAGCCGAAGCGAAGGAGCACGAGCGAGGCGGCGGAGTAGCAGCCTGTCCGCGGCTTCCCATTATGTCATTTGCTCGTCGCCGGGGCCAAGAACTCCGGCGGCACTGTATCGGTCAGCCAGACCCCATTGTCGGCGCGATAGAACTTGAAACCGCGCGCATACATGCCGCCGGCATCGACCTTGAAGATGTGGGGCTTGCCATGGCGCTGCCCCACTTGCCGCGCGGTCTCCTCATCGGAGGACAGGTGCACTTGTTGGCGCGCCTGCGGTTTCAAGCCCTCCGCGAGGATCGCTTCGACAAATCGCGTCGCCGTCCCGTGGTAGAGGACTGAGGGCGGTTCTTGGGGTGGCAAGCCGAGCTCCACCGATACAGAGTGCCCTTGGGCGGCCCGGATCTTCAGTCCGTCGGCTGATAGCGAAAATCGCTTCTTGTCGCTGCTTGCGACGACGCCGAGCAGGTCAGCTCGGTCAAACATCGTCCCTGTTGCATTGGCTTTCTCAAGCAATTCGTCAATATTGACCCAGCCCTCGGCACTGAGCGTCAAGCCGATCTCATCGGGCTTGTGTCTCAGCACGAAGCTCAAGAACTTGCTAAGTTGAATCTGATCGACCGGCATCTTTGTCTTCCTGCTTCCGTCTTGTACATCCGGCCACTTAGCTCGACCAGACTCCCCTTCCCCCATGCCCTACGCCCTCGCCATCTTCGATCTCGACGGCACGCTGGCCGACAGCTTCCCGTGGTTCCTGCGCACCGTCAACGACATCGCCGACCGCTTCGGCTTTCGCCGCGTGCGGGATGAGGACGTCGAGGAGCTGCGGCATGCCTCGACGCGCGAGATCCTCAGCCGCCTTGAGGTACCCTTGTGGAAGCTACCGGCGATCGCGCGGCATGCGCGGCGGCTGAAGGGAGAGGCAGCTAGCGAGATCCCGCTGTTTGCGGGCGTCGAGGCGATGCTGCGGACGCTGGCGGACGACGGCGTGGAGCTCGCGCTGGTGACGTCGGACAGCGAGGCCAATGCGCGCGAAAAGCTTGGCGAGGCCGCCGCGCTGTTTTCGCATTTCGACTGCTCGGCATCGCTGTTCGGCAAGCCCGCGAAATTCCACCGCGTCATCCGCCGCGCCGGCGTGGCGCCAAACCAGATCGTCGCTATCGGCGACGAGGTCCGTGACATCGAGGCAGCGCGCAGCGTCGGGATTGCCTGCGGCGCAGTGTGCTGGGGCTATGCGGCCCCGGCGGCGCTGCGCGCGCACGGGCCGGATCACGTGTTCGAGCGGATGGACGAGATTGCGGACGTGTTGTGTAATCGTAGGGCGGATTAGCGCAGCGTAATCCGCCGACCGATCGTCGATGCAAGATGGCGGATTACGCTTCGCTAATCCGCCCTACACACCCTACACACCCTACTCCGTCCTGCGCAGGAACGCCCCGAACGCGCGCGGGCCGTCGCCGGTCCTGATCTCGCCGATCACCTTCAGATCAGTCGCGTCGATGATGCTTAGCGTGTTGCTCTCCCAGCAGGCGACGATGACGCGCTTGCCGTCGGCGGTCGCAGCGATGCCTTCGGGATAGTCGCCGACATTGATGCGCTTGACCGGCTTCAGGCTCGCCAGATCGAACACGCTGACGGTGCCGCCATACTGGTCGGTGACGAAGCCGCGGCCCAGCGTCAGCGCCACCGCATAGGGGCGCATGCCGACCGGCACGCGGCCGATCTCGCGCCCTTCGGCGATGTCGATCACGGAGACGTCGTCGGAGCCGACATTGGCGGTGTAGGCGCGCTTGCCCTCGGCATCGATGGTGACACCGAATGGTCGGGTGCCGACCTTGATGGTCGCCTTGCGCTGGCGCGTCGCCATGTCCACGACCGAGACGCTGTCGTCGTCGCGGTCGGCCGAGAGCAGCAGCCTGCCGTCCGGCGTCACCGCCAGGCCCGATGGCGAGGCGCCGACCGCGATGCTGGCCGTGACGCTGCGGCTCGCGGCGTCGATCACCCGCACCGCGGCTGCATACCAATCGGCGACATAGACGGTGCGGCCATCGGGCGCCACGGCAATGCCGAGCGGCCCGCCGCCGACCTCGATCCGCCCGACCACCTGCCGGGCTGCGGCGTCCACCACCGTCACCGCCTTGGCGTCCGGGCTCGTCACATAGGCAAAGCGGCCGTCCGCGCTGACGGCGACGCCGGCCGGCTTGCCGCCGATCGGGATGGTCGCGACGCTACGCGCGGCGGCGAGATCCACGACCATCAGATCGTCGCTGAGCTGGTTGGTGACGAACGCCTCCTCGGCAGCGGCGCTGCCGAGGATGGCATGACAAAGGCTGGCGGCGAGCGCCGCCAGAACCCGCATCCGCACGATCAGCTACCGCTCTCGATCTTCTTCTTCAGGGCTTCGAGGCCGGCCTTGTAGAGCCCGCTCACCGCCTTCACCGCGGCCTCGTCGCTCAGCTCCGGCGGCGGATCGTTGTTGGGAAAGCCGCGGTAGAATGCCCCGGCCCATTCCAGCTTGGACTTGCCGTCGGAAGCCGGCGACACCGTCAACGTCGAGGAATAGTTGGTCACCGGCAGCACCTTCACGTCGACCTTGGTGATCCGGTACGAATAGCTCATCATGTCGGGCTCGTATTTGTAGAGCTCCTCATCGACAGTCGCCCCGCCCGTCAGCGTCAGTTGGCGCGTCGCGCCGATCTCGTTGCCCTTCTCGCCGGTGGTCTTGGTGACAGGCGGAAGCCAGCCCATGTCCTGGAAGTTGCGGATCGCAGCCCAGACCTTGTCCTGCGGCGCGTTGATCTCGATGGATTCCCGCACCTTCTGCCGGGTCGGCCCATGCGCCCAGGCCGCCGGTGAAAAAAACGGCCCGAAGGCTGCCGTCAAGCCTGCCGCCCCACACACAGCCAGCGCGCCAGCCACAGCCGTGCGCCGTCCAATCGTCACCCTCATCTCGTTTCCTCTTACGTCCAGTTGATCGTGCGCGACTTGGAATGCGCGCTGCGGTCATCCTAGCGCATTTTGGGGCCGAGGGGAGACCGGTTCGTGGCGCCGTTGCGGCGGAGCCCGGCGCGACCCACAAGCCCTTGCGCGACCCGGCGGGCAAAACACCCACGGGAGGGTCAACGCCACCAAATCGAAATATTTCTCTTTATCAGAACTTCGGATTATCGTATACACGATCATCCCAACCCGGCCGAGGGGCGCAACGCGATCGTCACGACACGCGGGATGGGACGTGGTGGACGCAGGCGGCGTCGGCGCGAAGGTGGTTTGCAGGGCGGGTCACACCGTGAGCAAGGACTAACGCGCACACGACCGGTGCAGCCTGCGTATGGCAAAATCGTGTGGTCCTGGCGCCCGGGGTCTGTGCGCCAAGTGTTGCGGTGATGTCGCGGCCCGACCGGGTGCGCGCATCAGCCATCCGCAAGGCGACGGGGGCAATAGTGCATCGCTCCCCGGGGAGAGCACGACATAAGCCGTAAACCCACTGCGCAGGGAAGGCCGGATGTTTGGCTACACCTGTATGCCGCTGTGCAGCTTTTTAAGCACACGCTTTCGCACAGTGGACCGCGGGTGCCAGCCGGCACCCGGCCTTCCCTGCGCCCTCGGCACTTTTGAGGGTGGCAACTGAAGCAAAAGCTCGGGCACGATGTGCCGCGAGGATGAAAGCCTGTGCCAGACCTTCACCGACAGTCTCGTGCCCCGGACGCGGCGCAGCACGAAGTGATGCGCAGCAGAGCCGGGGCCCACGCCGCAACGACACCTGCGGCTCCTGGGTCCCGGCTCTGCGCCGCAACGCCCTAAGCGCGTTTACGCGCGTCTTCGACGCGCTATGCGCGTTGCAGCTTGTCCGGGACACCAGAGCGGAGAATGCCGCTACTCAACATACCGTCATTGCGAGCGCAGCGAAGCAATCCAGACTGCCGCCGCGGAAAGATCCTGGATTGCTTCGTCGCAAGGGCTCCTCGCAACGACAGCGGAGAGAACAGCCGTCAGACACGTTCAGCTATTCCTCCAGCGTCGCCTCCACAAACCCGCGCGGGTCAGCACAAAACTCCCGCATCAACCGGTAATGATCCGTCTCCTCGACCGTCACCGGCTCCAGCCCATATTTCGCCAGCCGCAGCAGCCGCGCATTGGGATACGCCATCAGCATCGGCGAATGGGTCGCCATGATGACCTGGCAGATCCGGGAATCCTCCATGCGTCGCAGCAGCTTCAAAAACTCGATCTGGCGCGCCGGCGACAACGCCGATTCCGGCTCGTCGAAGATGAAGATGCCCTGGCGCTGACAACGCTCCTCGAAGAAGCGCAGGAAGCCTTCGCCGTGGGAGTGCGACAGGAAATCGGGACCGGCCTGGCCGGCATCACGCGCGGCCTTGTCCAGATACCGCGCGACCGAGAAAAAGCTCTCGGCACGAAAAAACCAGCCATTGCTGATCTTCGGCAGCCAGCTCGCGCGAAGCGCCTTGCCGAGCTGGCCGCCCATCTTCTCGCGCGCCTCGGAATGGTCGACCGGCATATAGCCCTTGCCGCCGCCGGCATCGTCGTAGCCGGCGAGCGATGCGATGCCCTCGAGGATCGTCGACTTCCCGGTGCCGTTCTCTCCAACGATGATCGTGATAGCCGTGTCGAAGCTGAGCTCGAAATCATCCGGGAAGATGGGCAGGCAAAACGGATAGGCCTCGCGATCGTGAATTTTCGACGGGTCGAGCCAGACCCGCTTCAGATACGGTGCCGGCAGGTTGATCGTGCGATGGCCTCGCCGGCTCATGGTCGTCTCTCCGTCCGTTCCGCCACCGGCGATCTCAAACCGGAACGTAACGGGAACAATGATGCCGCGCAAGTGGCAGGGGCTCCCGGCGAGCCCCGGTCGCAACCTAGTCCAGCGCCTCCAGCACCAGCTCCATCGTCATCAGCACGGGATTGTCGCCGCGGACCAGCCGCCCCTCCGCCAAGCCGCCGGTGTAGTCGACCAGCGCGACGTCGAGCGCCGCTTCGATCGCACCGGAGTGCCCGGGCGCGATCAGACCGGCCGTCACCGCAAGCTCGGTCGCAAACGGCTCGGTCACGCCGCCATGGCTGAAGCGCGCGCCGATGGTCGAGCCGACGCCACCATGGATCTTCGCGCGCGCGATGCCATGCGTGCGGCAGAAGTCTTCGAGGGAGCCAGCAAGATCCTGATTGGGGCGCAGCCGCAGCGCGAAGGCGCTGGCCGTGGTGCGCGCGCCGCTGCTCGCAGCCGCCACCGGCCCGAACAGCTTGAAATTGGTCTCGGGATCGGACTCGGCGGCGAACATCGCGCCATCAAGGCCGAAGGCCTCGACCTCGAACGGTTCGGCGACAACAGTCTCGTCCGGCAGCATGTGGCCACCGCTCGCCTTGCCGTCCGCCTCCGTCCACAGCCCGTGGCAGTGAAAGAACGGCACGCCGTCGCGCATGCCGAGCGTCATGCTCCCGAGCTTCGTGCGCGTCACGCCGCCGGGCCGGTACGTGTCGCTATAGAACGCCGCGTTCTCGCCGGTCTTCGACAGCGCCGGCATGACATAGGCGAACGGCCCGAGCGCGCCGTGCCGGAAGTTGAGCACGCCGCCGGCAAATCCCTCCGCCGCAAAGCCACGCCGCGCGGCTTCCAGCAGCGGCAGACCTGCCGGAAGCGTGAACGAGAAGGCGCGCCCCCTCGCCTCCACCCATTGAATGCGTTCCGCGATGGGCGCGCCCGGCTGCGTGATACTCCTCATCACCTGCGCTCAGCCTGTCTTCGTCTTGTCGAGATCGAGCAGCCCGCGCGCCTCGAGCTCGTCGCGCACCATGCGCTTGGGGACCTTCCCATAGCCGGATTTCGGCAGCGCCTCCCAGAAGAAGAACCGCTTCGGCATCTTGTAGCGCGGCACCTTCGGCGAGAGGAACGCCGCCATTTCGGCTTCGCTCACCGCCTTCTCGCCGGCACGGGCCACGCAGACGGCGACGCCGACCTCGCCCCAGGTCGCATCGGGTACGCCGAGCACGGCGACCTCGCCGACCGCGGGATGCGTCAAGATCTTCTCCTCGATCTCGCGCGGATAGATGTTGGAGCCGCCGGAGATGTACATGTCGGAGGCGCGGCCCGTGATGTAGACGAACCCCTCTTCATCCATGTGGCCGAGGTCGCCGGTGCGGAACCAGCCGTTGCGGAACGCCTTCGCATTGGCTTCGGGATTGTCGTAATAGCCTGCGAGCACCGCCGGCCCGATCACGCAGATCTCGCCGCTCTGGTTGGCCGCGAGCTCGCGGCCCTCGTCGTCCTGGATCGAGACCTGCATGCCCGTACGCTCGAAGCCGCAGGTGCCGATCTTCGCGTGCGGGCCGTCCTCGGGATCGTGCAGCGCTGCCGGCAGCACGGTGATGTTGCCGGTGACCTCGCCGAGGCCAAAATACTGCACGATGACCTTGCCGAACTTCTTCAGCGCGGTCTTCTGATCCTCGCGATACATCGGTGCCCCCGCATAGATCACGTGACGCAGCGAGGAATGATCGTATTTGTCGACGGCGGGGTGCTCGACCATCATCTTCAGGATCGTCGGCACCGTGAAGAGATTGGCGACCCGATGGATCTCGATCAGGCGGAATGCCTCGTTGATGTCGAATTTTTCGGTCGGCAACAAGACAGTGCAGACGCCGCGCGCGGTCTGCACCAGTTGATGCACGCCGGCGCCATGCGACAGCGGCGCCACCACCAGCGAGGCGTCGTTCTCGGTGACGCCGGGCGTCAGATCGGCGAGATGGTTGGTGATCACAAAGCCCATCTGGCCGTGGGTCAGCACCGCGGCCTTGGAGCGGCCGGTGGTGCCCGAGGTGAAGAAGAACCAGCAGGGATCGTCGTGTTCGACAGCGACATTCGCGACATTGGCGCCGGCCTGCGAGGCAATGGCCTCAGCAACCGAGCGCTCGCCGAACGCGCCCTTGCCGTCGACGCTCCAGGTGAACTCGAGCGCGCCGCCTTTCACGGCCGCCGCATGCTCGGGAAAATCGACATGGCACAGAAACGCCTTGGCGCCGGAAGCTTCTGCGAGATAGGTGACCTCATCCGGCATCAGGCGGAAATTGGTGGGCACCCAGACCGCGCCGAGCCGGAACGCGGCGAACATCGAGAAGAACATCTCGTCGCCATTCTTGGAATGGACCAGGATACGGTCGCCCTTGGCAATGCCACGCGCGGCGAGCGCCTCCGCCAGCGCCGAGACCTGCGCATCGATCTGCCGCCAGCTCCAGGACTTGTCACCCCAGACGAAACCGGGACGCGCGCCATGCCGCCGCGCATTCTGGGTCAGCATGTGAGCGAGATTCATGACGCGGCGGGACATGCGCAGGGGCTGCATGGGGATTCCTCTTCGAGGGCGGACGGCGCGCTGGCCGCCGGCTCATTGCATCCCATTTATCGCCATCGCCCGCGCCCCTGCAA
Organism: Bradyrhizobium sp. CCBAU 65884; assembly: GCF_028128835.1. Classification (NCBI taxonomy): domain Bacteria; kingdom Pseudomonadati; phylum Pseudomonadota; class Alphaproteobacteria; order Hyphomicrobiales; family Nitrobacteraceae; genus Bradyrhizobium; species Bradyrhizobium sp. CCBAU 65884. Next base: position 46,241 of record NZ_LBJU01000088.1, read on the forward strand.
GGCCGGCGGATGCACGGCTCCCCTACGGCTGCTTGAACGCAAACGGCGTCGCCGTGATCGCCTTCTGCTTGACGCAGGTCTGCGGGCCAAAGCCGCCGCAGAAGCTGCCATGAAGATCGAAGCGGACGGTGCGCGCAGCGCCGCGCTTCATCGGCGGGGCCATGATCTTGTAGCGGAGGACATAGCCGTCAAACACCGGGCGAACGTTGCCGTCCGGCAGCGCCACCAGGATGTTGATGACGCAGCCGCCAGTTCCGCAATAGGTCGTCTCGCGATCGCCGCATTTGGTGTCCTGGAAATCGACGATGTAGTCGTCGCGGCCGTCACCGGTCAGGTCGATCTTGCGCACCGTATCGGGCGCGAAGGTCACCTCGCCACCGTCCTGGCTGGTGCATTCCTCGTTGGCGTAGCGCAGTGCCTTCTGCACGCCGGGCGGATAGTCGGAGGGATTGAACGGCTTTGCATCCTCCGCGCGCGCGGCGGAGACGAACAGAGCGAGCAGAAGCATCAAATAGCGCATGCGCGTTTGTCGCCGGCGCGGCCGCAATCGTTCAGGGAATTTTAAACATGATCGGCGCACCCTCGCTCAGTTCTCGCGTAAAGAGTGCCGCGTCATGGTCAAAGCGCCCGCCTTCCTCCTGTTGTCGCTGGTGCTCGCCGGATGTGCCGTGGCGCCGCAGGCGCATCTGGCCTCCGATCCCGCCTTCAAGCCTGCGCGTTACGCCTGGGATGGCGCCGGCGAGGATCCCAATCGACCGCGGGCAGCCGCACAACCAGCACGGACCGCGGCCCGATCCGAGCGCAACACATCGCAGGCCGGACTTCAGCCTCAGTCGAAGGAATGGTGGCAGGCGCAGGATGCCAGCGAGGCCGAGCAGGATGCCAGGGTCAACCGCTCCCTGGTCATCTGCCAGGGATGCCTGCGTCCGCCGCAGCAGCCCGAAGATTCCAGGCTCGCCAAAGCGGCCGATTGAACCGAACGACCTCAACATCGGAAACCGGCCGGCGCGACCGTGCGTTATGACTTGGTGCGCGAGGCTGGCAGCTGGAGGGGCGACAACATGAGCAACGTCATCAACAACAAGGACCACTGCCGCTACGAGCTCGCAGTGGATGGCAATCTTGCGACCGAGCATTACAAGCTCGATGGCAACGTCATCACATTCGAGCATACGGACGTGCCGAAGGAGCTCGGCGGCAAGGGCGTCGGCTCGAAGCTGGTGCAAGGCGCTCTCGACCAGGTCCGCGCCGCCGGATTGAAGCTGATCCCGCAATGCCCGTTCGTGAAGGCATGGATCGAAAAGCATCCGGACTATTCCGACCTCGTGGCGAGGTGAGAGCACAGGCCCGCCGCCCAAAGCCAGCGGGCCTGCCGACATCTACGGCCTATCGTCCGTGCTTGAGCATGTCCTGATCGTTCAGATCCCAGTCCTGCCACAGCTGAAGGATGCCCAGCAGCACCACCGCCGCGCCGAGGCTCGTGTGGTAGATGCGGAGAAAGCCGTCAGCGGAATAGCCGAGGGCGTAAGGCGAGGCGATGAGCCACAGTCCGACGAGGATCGTCGTCACCTCTTGCCAGCGCTGCAAGGCGACATATTCGAGCTGGCTGATGCCAAATACGACCAGGCCGATTGCGACCGTATTCAGGATCGCCGTCGGGTGCCCGGCAATCGCCGGATCCTGGATGGGAAACCACGGCGAAGCCACGATGAGCGCGCCGAGCAGCATCCCGCACCAGTCTTCCCATGTTCGATGAGTATTCAAGAAACCAAAGTCCGACATCGTAACCTCCTGCAAAGAGGCATACGTCTGCGGCTGGCAATCATGACACTCCGAATGTCTAGCGACCCTGCCGGCCGCATTCGGGCGTATGTCCTTGAGAGGACGTGGGAGCCGCCGTGGAACTTGCAAGGGTGTCGCCGGTAATTATTGGAGCCGGCGTGGTGTTCACCAAGGATGGCTTCTCGTACTGCGCTGCAGCTACAGGCACGCGCGTTTGCAGATATCTGCCGTGCGGCAAGCTCCCATGGCCGCGCCTTGCCAAGGACGGGGACGGGCTCCTAGATCAACGCGTCAGACGCACGTCGGAAGGATCTTGCATGGTGGCATCGGTACGGGACAACAAGGACAGGAGCCGCTTCGAACTCGATGTTGGCAACGAGGTCGCCTTCGCCAATTACCGGCTGACCCCGACGGCGGTCATCATCACCCACACCGAGACGCCCCGCGCGCTGCGCGGCCGCGGCATCGCCTCCGAGCTGATCAAGGGCGCGCTGGATTTGATCCGGCGCGACGGCCGCAAGGTGATTGCCGGCTGCGGCTTCGTCGTCGACTATCTCGACAGGCATCCGGAGGACGCGGATCTGGTCGCCTGAAAGCAAAAGGGCCCGCGCGACTGCGGGCCCTTGCGACACGACCGGCGGTCGATCAGTGCTTGCAGTCAGTGCTTGATCTCCGGCGGCAGCTTGCCGCCATTGGCGGCGAGCTTGGACATCACCTGCTTGTGCAGCCAGACGTTCATGCTGGCGGAGTCATTCATGTCGCCGCTGTAGCCGAGCTCCTTGGCGAGATCCTTGCGCGCAGCGAGGCTGGAATCGATGTCGAGCGCCTTCATCAGGTCGACGATCGAGGTACGCCATTCCAGCTTCTCGCCCTTGTGCGCGGCCACCGCCTTGTCGACGATCGCTGCCACGTCGACCGCGGCCA
>NZ_LBJU01000089.1:0-51385 GCF_028128835.1 Bradyrhizobium sp. CCBAU 65884
CACCCGGGCTGGGCCATTCCTCACGGAACCAGGCCATTCTAATCCGGCGCGCTAATACAAGGGTGGGCAAAGGCGCGTAGCGCCGTGCCCACGATCTCTCGCGATGACATCCTGATCGTGGGCACGCTCCGCTTTGCCCACCCTACCGCACCTTCCTTTTGGCTGCCTTCTTGGCCAACCGCTTCTTCGGCGCGGCTTTTTTTGCCGCCGCCTTTTTCTTCGGCCGCGTCTTCACCTTGGCGCGCTGGGCGGCGGCGAGTGCCGCCCTCGCCCATTGGGCGAGCTCGGCGGAATCGTCGAACAGGCGCGCCGGCAGCTCCCAATAGGAGTTGACCACCACGGTCCTGGCGCGGGTCGAGTACTGAAACGGCTTTGAGCCTTCGGCTTCAAAGTCCGGGATCGTCACCTCGTCGGCGCGCAAGAACAGGCCGGCACGCAGTGACAGCGCGAAGTTGATGCCGTCGGCGGAGATGCCGTAGCCGGAGAACATTTTCCGGATGGTGACGGGCCCGAAATCGGCAAACAGGTCGGTCAGGAATTCGCGGTCCATGGGCCCCCTCGTGCCCCGGACGCAGCGCAGCGTGTAACGATGCGCTGCTGAGCCGGGGCCCAGTCTTTTGCGCTGGTGACTATAACGTGGGTCCCGGCTCTGCGCGGCAGCGCAAGGGCGCTGCGGCGCGTCCGGGACACGAGAGTCTTGGGAAGGCGTTATCCGTCGATCTTGGCCGGCCGCAGCTCTACCGACTCGCCGCAGCCGCAGGCGGAAATCTGGTTCGGATTGTTGAAGACGAACTGGGCCTGCATCTTGTCGGCCTTGTAGTCCATCTCGGTGCCGAGCAGGAACAGCACGGCCTTGGGATCGACCAGGATCTTGACGCCCTTGTCCTCGACGACCTCGTCGGTCGGGCGGACGTCGTGGGCGTATTCGACCGTGTAGGACTGGCCGGCGCAGCCGCCGTTCTTCACGCCGACGCGCAGGCCGACGATCTCCGAATCGGCGCGCTGGGTCAGCTCGGTGATGCGCTGGGCAGCAGCGTCCGTCAGCCGCATCACCTGCGGGCGCGGCCGCCGCGGCTTCGGAGTGGATGCTGGTGTCGCCTGGGTCATCTTATCTATCTGGTCCGTTGCGGAGCAAATTCAATGCTGAGATTACGCGTCACCACATGTTGAGCACGAGGCGCGCCTCGTCGCTCATGCGCTCGGGCGACCACGGCGGCTCCCAAACGACCTTGACGTCGACCACGCCGACGCCGGGGACGCTGGCAACCGCGTTCTCGACCATGGTCGGCAGCTCGCCGGCGGCCGGGCAGTTCGGCGTCGTCAGCGTCATCTGGACGTCGACGGAGCGATCGTCCTTGATTTCGACCTTGTAGATCAGGCCGAGCTCGTAGATGTCGGCCGGGATTTCCGGGTCGAACACGGTCTTCAGCCCGGCGATGATCTCCGTGGTCAGCCGCTCGGTCTCCTCCGGCGGCAGCGCCGAATGGGTCTCCATCGGACTAGCTTTGATTTCGGCCGTGTCACTCATGCGAACAAATCCCGCGCCTTCAAAAGCGCCTGTGCCAGATGATCGACTTCTTCCCGCGTATTATACATGCCGAACGAGGCTCGGCAGGTGGCCGTTACGTTGAACCGCTCTAAAAGCGGCATCACGCAATGGGTGCCGGCGCGCACCGCGATGCCCTGGCGGTCGATCACGGTGGCGACATCGTGGGCGTGAGCGCCCTTCAGCTCGAAGGAGATCACCGGGCCCTTGCCCCGTGCCGTGCCGATCAGCCGCAGCGAATTGATCTCGCGGAGCCGATCCTGGGCATAGGTGGTGAGATCGTGCTCGTGGGCGGCGATGCGCTCCTTGCCGATCGAATTGACGTAGTCGATGGCAGCGCCAAGGCCGACGGCCTCGACGATCGCGGGCGTGCCCGCCTCGAATTTGTGCGGGGGGTCGCCATAGGTCACGACATCGCGCGAGACCTCGCGGATCATCTCGCCGCCGCCGTTGAAGGGACGCATCGCGACGAGATGGTCGTACTTGGCCCAGAGGATACCGATGCCGGTCGGCCCATAAACCTTGTGGCCGGTGAAGACGTAGAAATCGCAGCCGATGTCCTGGACGTCGACGGGCAGATGCACCGCGCCCTGGCTGCCATCGACCAGCACGGGAATGCCGCGCGCGTGGGCGATTCTGACGACCTCCTTGACCGGCACGATGGTGCCGAGCGCGTTCGACATCTGCGTGATTGCGACCAGCTTGGTCTTGGCCGTCAGCAGCTTCTCGAACTCGTCGATGAGGAAGTTGCCCTCGTCGTCCACGGGCGCCCATTTGATCACGGCACCCTGGCGCTCCCTCAGGAAGTGCCACGGCACGATGTTGGAGTGGTGCTCCATGATCGAGATGACGATCTCGTCGCCTTCCCCGATGTTCGGCCCGCCCCACGACGAGGCGACCAGATTGATCGCCTCCGTCGCGTTGCGGGTGAAGATCACTTCTTCCGTACGGGGCGCGTTGATGAACTGCGCCACCTTGGTGCGACCGCCCTCATAGGCTTCGGTCGCGGCATTGGCGAGGTAATGCAGGCCGCGATGCACGTTGGCGTATTCGCTCGTGTAGGCCTGCGTCATGCGATCGAGCACGGCGCTCGGCTTCTGCGCCGAGGCGGCGTTGTCCAGATAGACCAGCTTCTTGCCGTAGACCTGCATGGCGAGCGCCGGAAAATCCTGGCGCACGCGCGCGACGTCATAGGCACCGTTCCTGACTGCGGGATGCGTGCTCATTGGCGGCGCTCCAGCCAGCGCTCGGCGATCCCGATCACGTGCTCGCGCAAGCCGTCATCGGCGATCTGCTCGATTGCCTCGCCCACGAACGCCTGGATCAGCAGCGCCTGGGCCTGCTTCTCCGGCAGGCCGCGGGCCTTCAGATAGAACAACAGGCTGTCGTCGAGCGCGCCGGCGGTGGCGCCGTGGCCGCAGGAGACGTCGTCGGCAAAAATCTCGAGCTCGGGCTTGTTGTCGGCCTCCGCCTCATCCGAGAGCAGCAGCGCGCGCGTCATCATCTTGCCGTCGGTCTTCTGCGCATCGGGACGGACGATGATGCGGCCCTGGAAAACCGAATGGGCGCGGTCGTCGATCACGGCGCGGAAGATCTCGCGGCTGACGCAGTTCGGCACGGCGTGGTCGACCACCAGCGTGGTGTCGCCGTGCTCGGTCTTCTGCAACAGGTTGACGCCGTTGGCCGAGAGCTCGCTGCCCTCGCCCGCCAGCGTGATGAAGCCCTGGAGGCGGCTGACCGCGGCGCCGGTCGTCATGTTGAAGAAGTTGAGCTTCACGTTGGCGCCGACGGTGACGAAGTGCGACGAGACATTCAGCGCGTCAGGCGCATCATCCATCAGGCGGATATGGGCCACGTCGGAATCGTCGCCGACCGTCACCAACACAGCGTCATGGACCTGGTAAGTCTTGGCGCCAGCCGCGACAAAACTCTCGACGATGGTGGCGCGCACGCCCTTCCCGACCGCGACCTGCGAACGGGTGAAGGCCGACGCCGACGCGGCCGTCGCAATGTGGATGATCTGGACCGGCGCGGACAGCTGCGCGCCGTCGGCAATCGACAGCACCACGCCATCGGTCGCCATCGCAGCGTTCAGCGCGATCACGGCATCGGTGGACGCGGTCTTCAGCAGACCGGCATCCTTCTCCAGCGTTTCCCGCAACGTGCTGAAGCCCGCCTCGGCGGCCAGCGCCTTCACGTCGGAGAGATCGGCCGCGAACACGCCGTCGACCAGCACCAGCTTGCGGGCGCCCGCGATCGCATGCACCTTCACAGCGTCCGCGGCGCGCTTCAGCGCGGCCGCGTCGGGCGCGGCCGCAAGCGGCAGCACCTCGCCGACCAGCGCGCGCAAGTCGGTGTATTTCCATTCCTCGATCCGGCGGTGCGGAAGGCCGAGACGCTCATAGGTCTCGAACGCCTCGCGTCGCACGGCGGTGACCGCGGTCGAACCCGGCAGCCGGCCCTCGGCGCTGGTGAAGAGATCGCTCACCGCGCGGCCCTTTCCGGTCTTTGCCACAGCAACGTTCATCGCAAAATTCCTTACGCGGCGTCCTCGAACTGGGCATAGCCGGAGGCTTCCAGCTCCAGCGCCAATTCCTTGCCGCCGCTCTTCACGACACGGCCCTTCGACATCACGTGCACGACGTCGGGCACGATGTAGTTCAGCAGCCGCTGATAATGGGTGATGACGACCATCGCGCGCTTGGGCGAGCGCAGCGCGTTGACGCCGTCGGCCGCGATGCGCAGCGCGTCGATGTCGAGGCCGGAATCCATCTCGTCGAGGATGCACAGGCTCGGCTCGAACAGCGCCATCTGCAGCACCTCGTTGCGCTTCTTCTCGCCGCCGGAGAAGCCGACATTGACGCCGCGCTTGAGCATGTCCTGCGGGATGTTCAGCGACTTCGAGACCTCGCGAACCTTCTTCAGGAAGTCCGGCGTCGAATATTCGCTCTCGCCGCGTGCCTTGCGCTGGGCGTTCAGCGCGGTGCGCAGGAAGTTCATGGTGGCGACGCCGGGAATCTCGACCGGATACTGGAACGCCAGGAACACGCCCTTGGCGGCACGCTCGTCCGGCGACATCTCGAGCAGATCCTCGCCCTTGAACAGGATCTGGCCGTCGGTGACCTCGTAGCCGGGCTTGCCGGCGATGACGTGGGAGAGCGTCGATTTGCCGGAGCCGTTCGGCCCCATGATCGCGTGGACCTCGCCCTCGTTCACGGTCAGCGTCAGCCCGTGGAGGATCTCACGCTCCTCGACACGAACCTTGAGGTCTTTCACTTCAAGCAAAGCCATTTTGGTGTCCAGTCTATTCAAATGATGCATGGAGCGCTTAAGCGCACCGCGAGGGTCGGTATTAACCGACCGACCCTTCAAGCGAGATCGAGATCAGCTTCTGCGCTTCCACCGCGAATTCCATCGGCAGCTGCTGCAGCACGTCCTTGACGAAGCCGTTGACGACGAGGCCGACCGCCTCCTCCTGCGAAAGGCCGCGCTGGATGCAGTAGAACAGCACGTCCTCGGAGATTTTCGAGGTCGTCGCTTCGTGCTCGAACGTCGCCGAGGAGTTCTTGGCCTCGATGTACGGCACGGTGTGCGCGCCGCATTTATCGCCGATCAGCAGGGAATCGCAGGCGGTGAAGTTGCGCGCGCCGGTCGCTTTCCGGTGCGCGGTGACGAGGCCGCGATAGGTGTTTTGCGACTTGCCGGCGGCGATGCCCTTGGAGATGATGCGGCTCGACGTGTTCTTGCCGAGATGGATCATCTTGGTGCCCGAATCGACCTGCTGGAAGCCGTTCGAGATCGCGATCGAGTAGAACTCGCCGCTCGAATTGTCACCGCGGAGAATGCAGCTCGGATACTTCCAGGTGATCGCCGAACCCGTTTCGACCTGGGTCCAGGAGATCTTCGAACGGTCGCCGCGGCAGTCGCCACGCTTGGTGACGAAATTGTAGATGCCGCCCTTGCCTTCCGCATTGCCGGGGTACCAGTTCTGCACCGTCGAATATTTGATCTCGGCATCGTCATGCGCGACGAGCTCGACCACGGCGGCGTGCAGCTGATTCTCGTCGCGCTGCGGCGCGGTGCAGCCTTCGAGATAGGAGACGTAGGAGCCCTTGTCGGCGATGATCAGCGTGCGCTCGAACTGGCCGGTGTTGCGCTCGTTGATGCGGAAATAGGTCGACAGCTCCATCGGGCAGCGCACGCCCGGCGGCACGTAGACGAACGAGCCGTCGGAGAACACCGCCGAGTTCAGCGTCGCGTAGAAATTGTCCGAGGTCGGAACCACCGAGCCCAGATATTTCTGCACCAGCTCGGGATGCTCGCGGATCGCCTCCGAGATCGGCATGAAGATCACGCCGGCCTTCTTCAGCTCCGCCTTGAACGTGGTCGCAACCGAGACCGAATCGAAGACCGCATCGACCGCGATCTTGCGGCGCGCCGGATCTTCCTCGCCGGGCTTCGGTTCCACGCCCTCGAGCATGGCGACTTCCCGCAAGGGAATGCCGAGCTTCTCATAGGTCTTCAGGATCTCCGGATCGATCTCGTCCAGCGAGGTGACCGTCTTCTTCGGCTTCGGTGCCGCGTAGTAGTAGAGGTCCTGGAAGTCGATCTTGGGATAATCGACGCGCGCCCAGGTCGGCTCGGTCATGGTCAGCCAGCGCCGATAGGCCTCCAGCCGCCACTGCAGCATCCAGTCCGGTTCGTTCTTCTTCTGCGAGATGAACTTTACGATCTCTTCCGATAGCCCCTTGGGGGCCTTCTCGGTGTCGATCAGGGTCTCAAACCCATAGCGGTATTGGTCGACGTCGATACGCTTCACGCGCTCGACCGTCTCTTGTACGGCTGGCATTCCATCCTCCGCTCGCGGTTTCAAGGACCGCGGTGGATCAAACTCGAACGATTATTACGGTGTCTATTACGATGTTTTTTGGCGGAAAGCACGCGCTTAGAACCGTTCAAGCCGTGTTTCATCGCTTAGCTCTTAAGTAGGGTATTACCGAGCTTTCGCCAAGCCTCTAACGCCCTGTTGATGTCATCCGGTTCCGTGGACCAGCCCAGACTGAGACGCACCGCTCCCTGGGCCACGGCGGCATCGTACCCCATGGCCGACAGCACGTGAGAGGGTTGGACCTTGCCCGAGGAACAGGCCGAACCCGAGGAGACTGCGATGCCTTCGAGGTCAAAGCCGATCACGGCGGTCTCAGCCTTGAGGCCGGGCGCGGTGAAAAGGACGGTATTTGGCAACCTCTTCACCTCATCCGAGAAGATCGTTGCGCCGGCGATTCCCCGGATGCCATTTTCCAAGCGATTTCTGAGGGTTGCCATCTGCTCCGCATCTTCCGAAAGAGTCTGAAGCGCGACCTTCACCGCTGCGCCAAAGCCCGCGATTCCCGCAATATTCTCGGTTCCGGCGCGCCGGTTCAGCTCCTGGCCGCCTCCCCGCAACAACGGCTCCAATCCCGTCAGTCCCTCCGCCACGACCAGGGCGCCGACGCCCTTGGGGCCGCCGACCTTATGTGCAGAAAAAGTCGCAAGATCCGCGCCCATAGCGTTGATCTCGAATGGGATTTTGCCAAGCGCCTGGATTGCATCGACGTGCAGGAGGCCGCCGGCCTCATGGACGATCCGGGCGACCTCCGCGACCGGCTGGAGCGCGCCGGTTTCGTTGTTCGCCGCCATGACGGAAACCAGTGCCGGAGCGCCGTCGCGGAGCAGGCTCCTGAGATGGTCGAGGTCAACCACACCGGAACGCGTCACCGGGATCAGGCCGATCTTGTCCGCCGCGAACCGGCCACCGGCCAGCACCGAAGCGTGCTCCACGGCCGAGACCAGCAGCCGCTCGACCGGGCCGCCGGATGACCGCCGCAGGCCAGGCGACAGCGCCAGCGCGTTGGCTTCCGTGCCAGCGGAGGTGAAGACGACGTTCCGCGGCAGCGCCCCTACCGCCATCGCCAGAGTGGCGCGGGCCTCCTCGACCAGCCGTCGCGCCTCCCGCCCCTCGGCATGGACCGATGACGGGTTGCCGACCAGATCCCAGGCGGCGAGCATTGCGCGTCGCGCTTCCGCACGCAGCGGCGTGGTCGCATTCCAGTCGAGATAAGCGCGGTTCCGCATTTAGTATTATATTACCTTACTTGGGAAACCTAACCCGTTGGGCCCATCCAGCCCGACATGGCGCCCCAACACGCGCTTGGCAACGGGCGATTCCATACCCGCGGCAGCTGATGACGCGACCAAGACACGCTAACATCTTGAGCCCATTGAGTGATGTTCAAGATGCTTGCTTTTTGACCCTCAGCCTATGTTAGAACCCGCACCGTCAAGTCACCGCACGCCTTCAGCGCATCACCGCAAGGCGCGCCTTCTCACCCTTCATTCGCGCTTCCGTCGGTACCTGCCGATGAGGCCACAATCGGTTGATTGCCGAGGATCGTCTCTCCAGCACATCAATCAAGAGATCATCGATGCCTGAAGTTATTTTCACTGGCCCTGCCGGCCGTCTCGAAGGCCGCTATCACCCGGCCAAGCAGAAGAACGCGCCGATCGCGATGATCCTGCATCCGCATCCGCAGTTTCACGGCACGATGAATCATCAGATCGTGTACCAGTGCTACTATGCGTTCGCGCATCGCGGCTTCTCGGTGTTGCGCTTCAATTTCCGCGGCGTCGGCCGCAGCCAGGGCTCGTTCGACCACGGCACCGGCGAACTATCGGATGCGGCGGCAGCCCTCGACTGGGCACAGACCATCAATCCCGAAGCACGCGCCTGCTGGGTCGCCGGCTTCTCCTTCGGCGCCTGGATCGGCATGCAGCTCCTGATGCGCCGCCCCGAGGTCGAGGGCTTCATCTCGATCGCGCCGCCGGCCAATCTCTACGACTTCTCGTTCCTTGCGCCCTGCCCGTCGTCGGGCCTGATCGTGCATGGCGAGAAGGACGCTGTGGTGCCGCCGAAGGACGTCAACACCCTGGTCGAGAAGTTAAAGACGCAGAAGGGCATCGTGATCGACCAGCAGGTCATCCCCGGCGCCAACCATTTCTTCGACGCCAAGCTCGAGCCGCTGATGGAGACCATCACGGCCTATCTGGACATGCGTCTGGCCAACGTGCGCTAAGCGAGCTTTAGCGCGGCGATCCCCATCAAGACGAGCGCGATGCCCGCAAGCTTCATCGCGCTCAAGGTCTCGCCGAACAGCACGACGCCCATGACGAAGGTGCCGGCAGCTCCAATGCCGGTCCACACCGAATAGGCGACGCCGACCTCGAGCACCTTCAGCGCCCGCCCGAGCAGGAAGACGAAAGCGGCGAGCAGCACGAGCGAGACGATGCTCCAGCCCGTCCGCGTGTAGCCTTCCGCATATTTCATCGAGATCGCCCAGCCGACATCGAGCGCGCCGGCGACCACCAGCATCAGCCAGGCCACGGATTGCGACATCGGCTTACGCTCAGGCCGCGAGCTTGAGCAGATGCGCGTCGTGGCGAACAAGAAAGGCGCGCAGCAATTGCGGATAGTCCGCGCCGACTGCGGTGCGCGCGCTCGGACGTTTCGCGAGCGCGGCGCGCCAGGCGCGCACCTTCGGCACATCGTTGAAGATGCCGTGCTCGGTCAATCCGTCGAACAGATCGAAGTAGCGGAAGATCGGGGCGAACACCGCATCGACCAGGCTGAACGCCTCGCCCGCAAAATATGGACCTGCGCCAAGCGCAGCCTCGACACGCGCGAATTTCGCCACGAGCGCCCGGCGCTTGCTGTCGAACGTCGCAGGATCGGTCGTCGTCTCCAGCCCCCAGAGATCGCCGAGGATCGCCGAGCCGAACTCCATCCAGGCGCGATGCTCGGCACGCTTCAGCGCATCCGCCGGATGCAGCTTGAGGCCCGCTTGCGTCTCCTCGATGTATTCACAGATCACGTTGCTCTCGAACAGCGCGACTTCGCCGCTATCGGTCGTCACCACCAGCACCGGCACCTTGCCGAGCGGCGAGAGCTTTAGAAACCAGTCGGGCTTGTTGGCGAGATCGATGTCGATCCGCTCGAACGGCACGCCTTTTTCCGTCAGCGCGATCACGGCGCGCTGCACGTAGGGGCAAAGCTTGTGGCTGATCAGTTTGAGCGAAGCGGTCATGGCCAAGATCCCGGCGTTTCGATGCAGCTGCACCCATATAGATGCACTTGCATGCAACTGTCAAGATCAATGCAATTGCATTAATTTGGCGCCGGCCGATCACCCTGCCGTTATCGGCATCGGCACGCGTCGGGCAAAACACCCAAAACCCGTCAATCCCCGTCCGCAAAAATATTCCACTTTCCCGAATTTCGGATTTATGGCATACACACGCCATCCCGGCCCTGCCAGAGGGCGCTTCGCGATCGTCACGAGATGCGGGCCGGGGTGCGGTGGACGCGGTAGCGCCGGCGCGATGTGCGTGAGGACAGGGCGGGCGACCGTGAGTCCCGGCACAACGCGCATACGACACGGCGCGGTCACAGCGGATTGGTCGATGCTCTGGGGCGGGCACACGCAAGCCCCGGATGTTGAGACCAAGCCGTCCGCGGACGGAGAAGTCGTGTGGTCCCGACGCCCGGGGTTCTGGCGTCAAGGCTTGCGGTGATGCGGCGGCCCGACCGGGCACGTGCATCAGCCACCCGCAAGGCGACGGGGGCAATAGTGCAACGCTCCCCGAGGAGAGCACGAAGGACACCGTTAAAACCATCCGCGCAGGGAAGGCCGGGCGACCGGCACACCTGTGGTCCACCCCGTGTGCGTTCTAATCGCCCACGGACCTGCGGGTGCCGCCGGCGCCCGGCCTTCCCTGCGTCCTCTGGTCCGATTGAGGGCGCCGAACGACAGCAAGGCTCGGGCGAAACCTGCCGCGAGAGTACGAAGGCGTGTCTGCAATCTTGAAAGCCGATTGGAAGGGCGAGGCAGTGCCCCAATTCGGGAAGCCACCCTCAGGGCCGCGCGATCACCCCGCCCGTCATCGGCATCGGCACGCCCGTGGTGGCCGGATAGGACAGCGGCAGGCCCTTCAGCCCACGCGCGGCGAGGAAGCCGAAGGCCTGGGCTTCGATGGCGTCGGAGGCCCAGCCGAGCGTCTCGGCGGCCTCGACGGTCGCCGATCCCACCCGCTCCCGCAGCATCCGCAGCATGGTGAGATTGCGGGCGCCGCCGCCGCAGACGATCCAGCTCCGCGGCCGACGCGGCAGCAACGGGATGATGCGGGCGATCGCCGTCGCGGTGAAGGCGGTCAGGGTCGCGGCGCCGTCAGCCGGCGCCACCTCGCCGAGCTTCAGCGCGGCGAAATCGTTGCGGTCGAGCGATTTCGGCGGAGGCAATGCAAAGAACGGCAGCTCGAGCGCGCGCGCGATCCAGGCCTCATCGACCTTCCCGAGCGCTGCGAACTTTCCTTCCGCATCGAACGCCTGGTTCATGGTGCGGTACATGAAATCGTCCAGCAGCGCGTTGCCGGGGCCGGTGTCGCAGGCGATCAGCGTGTCGTTGCCGTCGATATAGGTGATGTTGGAGACGCCGCCGATATTGACCACGACGATCGGCCCCTCGCGATCCAGCGAGTTGGCGAGCGCGCGGTGGTAGACGGGTACGAAGGGCGCCCCCTGCCCGCCAGCCTCGACGTCGGCGGCGCGGAAATCATGCATCACGGGGATATGGATCGCTCTCGCCAGCGCCGGCGCGTCGCCGATCTGCACCGTCAGCCGTTTCTCGGGGCGGTGCAGCACGGTCTGGCCGTGGAAGCCGACGATGTCGATGTCCTCGGGCTTCATGCGGTTCTGGGCAAAGAAGGCGGCAACCGCCTCGGCATGGGCCCGTGTCACCGCGCGCTCGGCCTCGGCCAGGACGCCTGGCCGGGCGTCACGTTGCAGCAGGTGCACAGCCTCGGAGAGCGCCTGGCGCAGCAGATTGCGTTCCGCAGGGCTATAGGCCCGGTAGCCGGACGGCCCGAATGCCTTCACCTGTTTTCCATCGGTTTCGATCAGCGCGACATCCACCCCGTCCAGCGAGGTGCCGCTCATCAAACCGAGTGCCGTCAACATCATGGATCAGCGTCCTCAAGAGACCCCCTCCGGCATGCCGATCTTGTGCCAGAGGGACACATCTTATAATGCCACAGGCCAAAGTGGCGGGCAGCAATCGAGTTCCCACGGAAGACCCTTAAATTGCGCCCAAAACAGTAAACCAAGAATTGTCAGGCACGCCGACAGATGACTGCATTTAAATCGGATTTCCTCAACACCCTGCAGGAACGTGGATTCATTCACCAGTGCTCCGATTTCGAGGGGCTGGACGCGCTCGCCGCCAAGGGCGAGGCGACCGCCTATGTCGGCTACGATTGCACCGCCCGCTCGCTGCATATCGGCAATTACCTCACCATGATGATGCTGCACTGGCTCCAAGAGTCCGGCAACAAGCCGATCACGCTGATGGGCGGCGGCACCACCATGGTGGGCGATCCCTCCGGCAAGGACGAGACGCGCGCGATGCGCACCGTCGCCGAGATCGAGGCCAACAAGGAATCGATCCGCGGCGTGTTCGCCAAGGTATTGCGCTATGGCGAGGGCAAGAGCGACGCCATCATGCTCGACAATGCGGAGTGGCTGACCAAGCTGAACTGGATCGAGATGCTGCGCGACGTCGGCCGGCACTTCTCGGTCAACCGCATGCTGACCATGGACTCCGTGCGGCTGCGCCTCGAGCGCGAGCAGGAGATGAGCTTCATCGAGTTCAACTACATGGTCTGCCAGGCCTACGACTTCGTCGAGCTCGCCAAGCGCACCGGCTGCAAATTGCAAATGGGCGGCTCGGACCAGTGGGGCAACATCATCATGGGCGTCGATCTCGGCCGCCGCATGGGCACCCATCAGCTGTTCGCACTGACGACGCCGCTGCTGACGACGGCATCGGGCGCCAAGATGGGCAAGACGGCGCAAGGCGCTGTCTGGCTCAACGCCGACGCGTTCTCGCCTTATGATTTCTGGCAGTACTGGCGCAACACCGAGGATGCCGACGTCGGCAAATTCCTGAAGCTGTTCACGACGCTGCCGATGGCCGAGATCAAGAAGCTCGAAACGCTCGGCGGCTCGGAGATCAACGAGGCCAAGAAGGTGCTCGCCACTGAAGCGACCGCGCTGCTGCACGGCCGCGAGGCCGCGAACGAGGCGGCGGAGACCGCGCGCCGCACCTTCGAGGAAGGCGCGCTGGCCGAAACCCTGCCGACGGTGCAAATTCCGCAGGGTGAGATCGACGCCGGCCTCGGCGTGCTCAACGCCTTCGTCAAGGCGGGCCTCGTTGCATCCAACGGCGAAGCCCGGCGCCAGATCAAGGGCGGCGGCCTTCGCGTCAACGACGAGCCGGTCACTGACGAAAAGATGGCACTGTCGGCAAACAATCTGACGCCCGAGGGCGTGATCAAGCTGTCCTTCGGCAAGAAGAAGCACGTCCTCCTTAAGCCTGCATAGGCGTATGAGCTTTTCGCTGCTTGTCAGGGCGCACGGATGCGCGCTCCCTGACGGGCAATGGATCAGAACACGCCCAGGGAGAACGTCGCGAGCGATCAGCGGGACGCTGTTCGCACCGCGCTCGTCGTGCTCGCTCTGTGCTTCACGCTGGCCGTGCTCGGCCGCGGGCTCGGCGACAGCTTTACGGTGTTCCTGAAACCGATTTCGGAAAGTTTTGGCTGGGACCGCGCGCAGATCGTCTCGGTCTATTCACTGACCTGGCTCGCGAGCGGTCTCACCGCGCCCTTCGTCGGACGCCTGTTCGACCATTCCGGACCACGCATCGTCTATGCGCTCGGGCTGTTGCTGCTGGGCGCGGCGTTCCTGGTCGCAGCCCACGCGCAACATCTCTGGCAATTCCAACTCTCGATCGGCCTCTGCGTCGGCATCGGCGTTGCCTTCATCGGCATCGTGCCGAACTCGATCCTGCTCGGCCGCTGGTTCGGCCCTCGTCTGCCGACGGCAATGTCGGTGGTGTATTCAGCGATGGGCGGCGGCGTGCTGGCGCTGCTGCCGGCTTCGCAGCTCCTGATCGATCACATCGGCTGGCGCGACACCTACCAGCTATTCGGTTTTACGGCACTGGGCCTGTTGCTCCCGCTGATGCTGCTGCCGTGGCGGCTGTTCGCCGCGGGCTCGCCGCATGTCGTGAAGAGGACCGACCCTGATTTCGTCGACAATGGCTGGACCCTGCTCCGTGCCATGCGCCATCACGCCTTCTGGGCGCTGTTCTGGACCTTTTTCTTCACTGCCGTCGGCATGTACTCAATTGCCGCGCAGATCGTGGCCTATCTGATCGACGCCGGCTTTCCGCCGCTGCAGGCTGCGACCGCCTGGGGTTTCTCCGGCGTCGTGCTTGTGTTCGGCATGCTCGGCGTCTCCGCGCTCGACGGCCTGATCGGGCGCCGGCCGTCGGTGCTGCTGAGCTACGCGATCTCGATCCTCGGCATCGTCCTGCTCTGGCTGTTGCAGTATTCTCCGAACATCCTGCTGCTCACCGGTTTCGTCGTCTGCTTCGGCAGCATGATGGGCTCGCGCGGCCCGCTGATCAGCGCCACGGCGATGAGGATTTTCCAGGGCAAGCGGGTCGGGACCATCTACGGCACCATCTCGATCGGCAGTGGCCTCGGTTCGGCGTTCGGCTCCTGGAGCGGCGGCCTGATCCATGACGCGACCCACGGGTATAACGCGCTGCTTGCTTTCGCACTTGCGAGCGTGGTGCTCGGGATGATCCCGTTCCTGATCGTGCCCGCCTTGCGGCGGTAGGTGTCCTGGAGGTAACTTGCGCGCATCCGCGTCACCGGGAAATTACGGATGGGCGCGACGCGGAATACGCGCGAAAGCTGCGGTCGTACGCGGCTGAAATCCTGGCCTGCGGTGTTTTGTCCGACATGACGAAAATGTCAGGACGAATCGAGTGCGCACGGCTTGCAGGGCGAAACCGAATGCGGTCCAAGTCGCAGCATTGGATGGAGGGCACAAACCAATGAACTTTCCGTATCTCACTCGCTTTCAACCGGTTCTCTTGAGCCTGTTTCGCTTCGTCACCGGATTGCTGCTGTTCCAGTACGGCATCGCAAAGATCTTCAAGTTTCCGGTGCTCCCCTACTTCGCCAACATCCCGCCGCTGATCTGGACGGCAGGTGCGCTCGAACTCGTGCTCGGCGCGCTCCTGATGCTCGGCCTGTTCACCCGCCTCACCGCTTTCATTCTCTCGGGCGAAATGGCCTTCGCTTACTTCATGGGCCACATGCTCAAAGGCGAAACGCCGGTGCTCTTGCCGCTGCTCAATGGCGGCACCGCAGCAATCCTGTTCTGCTTCGCCTGCCTCTACCTCGCGGCCGCCGGCGGCGGTTCGGTCAGCGTAGATGCGCTGATGGGCAAGGAGAGTGACGCGGCGGGCGATGCCTACGCACGGCGCTGAGGCGCTCGCAAATTAACCTGAACGCAAGACGGCACCGGCGGATCTGCCGGTGCCGACTCAGCGCGCGCCCAGCACGTTCCAGATCAGGACGAGGGCGGCCACGAGCAGCACGGCCATGACGATGCGGTGAACGAATCGGTTCATTGCCGTTCCAGCCAGGCTCGGTCACCACCACATTCCGACATCATCCGTCTCGGCGACCTGACGCGCCACGCGCCGGCGAGGCGCGCTTCCGCCTGCATGCTTGCGCATCCGGTTGCGGACGCTGCGCGCGCGGCAGCACGTCGCACGCGTCCATTCATGATTGGTAAGAACTTCATGCTACCGACGCGAGCAATAACAACCATTTTTTTCGAGGCTGCGATGAAGCTGATGAGTCATCTCAAGATCCGGACCAAGCTCGCCAGCATGGTCTGTCTTTCAGCTCTCACAGTCACAGCCATCATCGGCGTATCGTCCGTCCTCAGCAAGAGCCGCATGATGGAGGACCGGGTCCAGCAGATGCGGACTGCGGTAGAGCTGCTCTACAACTACGCGCAATCTCTTCAGGAAGAGGTTACCGCCGGCAAGCTGACGTCGGCCGACGCCAAAGCCCAGTTCCACCAGCGTGGCCGCCGCATGAACTTCAACGGCAACCAGGGCTACCCCGTCGTCTACAACCCCGACACCTCCATCCTGGTGAACGGCGCCAACCAGCAGCTGGAAGGCAAGATCACCGGGGCCAAAGACTCCAACGGCGTCCTGATCGCCGACGCCATCATCAAGGCTGGCGGCGAGACCGCGCAGGGCGGAGTGACCTCCTATCTCTACCCCCGCCCCGGCCAGACCGAGCCCGTACGCAAGACCGTCTTCGCGCGCAAATTCGCGCCCTGGAACGCGACCATCAGCTACGGTCTCTATGTCGACGACATCGACGCCGACGTGCGCGCCTTGACGCTGGAGCTCGGCGCGATCGGCGTCGGCCTGATGCTGCTGATGGCGACGCTGTCCTGGCTGATCGCTCGCGACGTGCTCGGCGCGCTCGACCGCCAGAAGAACCGCATGCAGGAGATTTCGGAAGGCGCCATCGACAAGCCGGTCGAGGAGACCGACCGCGGCGACGAGATCGGCCGCATGGCCGAGACACTCGAAGTGCTCAGGCAGACCGCGCTGACGGCGCGGAACCTGGAAGCCGAGCAGGTCGCCGCCAAGACCCGCAGCGAGCAGGAGAAGCGCGACGCCCTGATCGCCCTCGCCGATCGCTTCGATGCCTCCGTCGGTCAGCTCGTCGGCCTGATGGCCTCCGGCTCCGGCGAGCTCGAGACCACCGCGAAATCGATGTCATCCACGGCTGAGGGCACCAACCGCCGCGCCGCCGTGGTCGGCACGGCCGCCACCGAGGCCAGCCAGCGCGTCCAGACCGTCGCGGCCGCCGCCGAAGAGCTCTCCTCCTCCATCACCGAGATCAGCCGCCAGGTCGCCCAGTCCGCAGAAGTCACGGGACGCGCCGTGGACAGCGCGCGCCGCACCGACACCATCGTGCGCGCGCTCTCGGACGGTGCCCAGCAGATCGAGCATGTCGCCGAGTTGATCTCCAGCATTGCCGCCCAGACCAATCTGCTCGCACTCAACGCCACCATCGAGGCCGCGCGCGCCGGTGAAGCCGGCCGCGGCTTTGCCGTGGTCGCCTCCGAGGTGAAGTCGCTGGCGAGCCAGACCGCCGAAGCCACCCGCGAGATCGGCGACAAGATCGCGCAGATCCAGGGCGCGACCAAGGAGGCCGTGGACGCCATCGGCGGCATCACCGCCACCATCGAGGAGGTCAGCCGCATCGCCACCTCGATCGGTGCCGCCATCGAGGAGCAAGGCGCCGCCACCGCCGAGATCGCCCGCAGCGTCTCGCAGACCGCGGAAGCCACCAAGGAAGTCACCACCAATATCGGCGGCGTCTCTACCGCCGCGAACGAGACCGGCAACGCCGCCGGCATGGTGCTCGCCGCCGCCTCGAACCTCTCCAAGCAGGCCGAGCAGCTCTCCGGCGAAGTCGGGACATTCCTCGCAGGCGTGCGCGCGGCTTAGGCGGCCGACAACACTCCAAGCGATCTCCGTCATGCCCGGGCTTGTCCCGCCTGCGCGGCCGAAGCCGCTTCGGCGAGGCGAAGGCCCGGGCATCCACGTTCCTGGTGCCGTGTGTGAGGCGTGGATGGCCGGGACAGCCCGGCCGTGACGCCGGAGACAGCAGCCCCTACTGCCGCCGCGTCAGGCTGCAGCCGCTCGAGAGCTGGCGCGTCGAGCCGGTCGAACCGTCGTTTGACTGCGAGGGGAATTCTTCGAACGGCGAGTTCTGCTTGCCGGTGTTGAACTCGAAGATCTTGCGGAACAGGCCCGGGGCCATCGCCGAGATCGGATTGACGCGCATCACGGGCGCAGCCGGCGTGCCGACGACCTCATAAGTCACGCCGATCAACCCTTCATTGTTGCCGCCGCCGAGGAAGATGCCGAACAACGGGATCTGGCCGAAGATGTTGTTGACGCCATACATCGGCACGAAGGTGCCGCTCATGCAGACCTGGTTGCCGGGATAGTCGATCGAGCCCTCGATGGTGGCGCCGATCATGGGACCCTTGACCACGCCGTCACGGACCGTGAGCGCGCCGTTCTGCCGGGTGAACTCGGCGCGGAGCGCGCTGAACGAGACACCGTTGCCGGTGCCGTTGGGCGCGCCGGCGGCAACGCGCTCGAGCTGCGCCTCGCCCTTCACCGTGAAGTCGCGGACGTTGATGAGGCCTTCGCGCGAGGTGTTCGGCTCGGATGTCGGCGGCTCCATCGCCACCACCATCTGGCCGCCGACCGCCTTGGTATAGGTGTCGGTGAAGCGCAGCAGCGCGCCGGCATCGTTGGTCTGGAGGTAGATCACCTCGCGGTTGCCCTGTGCACGCCCGCCGCGCAGATCAGCCGCCACCGGGGTGTCCTTGCCGACCTTGCCGCTCAATGTGAAGGCCTTGATGGCACCATTGCGTTTCGACATCTTGGCATCGACGCTGCGCATGGCCTCGCCGTTGAAACCCGCGACGGCGCCGAGCTTCACGTCGATGTCGAAATCGACGTTCTTCATCTTGTTCTTGTCGTCCTTGGAATTGCCGGAGATCGCCGACTTCAGGAAGCCACGGCCGTCGAACACGTCGCCGCGCATGGTGCCCTTGACGACGCCATCCTGGCTGCGCTCCACCTTCAGCGACGCCTTGTCGCCATCGGACGGCGAATAGGTCGGGAAGTTCGCGCTCATGAGATCGCCGTTCGCGTCGACCTCGAGCGAGCCCTTGATCGAGGCGCCACCACCTTCGATGACGATGTCCTCCAGGCGCGTCGATTGCGCGGTCGGCACGACCTTGAAGCTGGCCTTGCCCGACTTGCCCGGCAGCTTGACCCAGCCGGGCAGGATGTTGTCGAGCTTCACCGAGGTCAGGTCGGCCTCGACGCCGAGCTTCGTCGTCTGGTCGGGGCCGCCGGCGATCTTGCCCGACAGCTTGATCGGCAACGATCCACTGACGGCGGGGCTGAGATCGAATCCCAGGCGCGCCCGGCTCGCATCGTCCAGCGTCGCCTGCAACCTGACATCCGCGTCGCCCTCGGCGGGCTTGCGATAGTCGAGCGAGGCCGCCTGCCCGTTGATCTTGACGTCGCCCTTGACCTGATAGCCCGTGTTGCTCGCGACGATCTTGAGAGTGTTGGCCTCCAGCTTCTGGTTCATCACCAGCTTGTCGGCGGCAAAACCGTTGAGGTCGGCGGTGACGGCGTAGGTCGTGTCCGCCTTGGTCAGCTCGCCCTTGACCGGGAGGCCGAGCTGGATATTCGCCGTGAACGTCCCCTTGCTGGTGTTGGGATCGACGACTGTCGACGACAGATCGCTCAGGCGATCATTCGAGAGCATCTCGGCAGCCGCCGGCACAGGCCCCTCGACGCGGAACCTGGTCCGCGACGGCGACGGCTTGGGCGCCATATCAGGCACCTCGAAGACGAAATCGGAAATCGTGACCTTGCGGCCGGCGGGCGTATCGGCAATGCCCTGCCCGATGGTCACGGTCGCGGTGCGGCCGGTCACGCGCGCCTTCAGATCGGCATCGTGCACAACAGGCATGCCGTCCACGGGACGGACCGCGACGCCGCTCGCCACGATGTTGACCGAGAGGCCGTCGTCAGGAATGGGCGGCCCCTTGCGCGGAAGGTTTTTCGTGGGCGAATTGACGCCGATCTCGATGCGCTGGAGCGTTCCGCGCTCGATCCGCTCGATCACCCATTCGCGCAACTCGGGAACGACCAGCGTCGGCCACATCCGCTTGAGCGCGGAGGCCGACATCGGCGTTCCCGCAAAGCCCAGCGTCAGCCGCGGCTCGCCGGAATAGTCGATCGCGCCCGTGCCGGCGACGCCGATCTCGCCATTGCTGATGTCGGCCTGGGTCAGCAAGAGGCGCTTGTGGTCGGTGTCGAAGCGGAAGCCGATCGCGATGCGGTTGAAGACGAGCGGCGGCTCGTTGTCGATGCCGCCGAGCAGGATCGAACCGCCGCTGAAGCCGAGCTGCCAGTCGTTGATGGTGCCGTTGGGCGGTTCGAGATGGGCCAGAAGCGTCAGGCGGTTCGCGCCCGACAGGATCTTAAACGGTGCCACCAGCACCCGCCGATTGGCGTCCCACTCGACGTTGATCTCGGCCTGGTCGATCGCCATCGGATAGTCTGGCGTGTCGGTGTCGATGATATTGCCGGCACCGACCGCGAGCTTGCCGCGGAAGAAGGTCGGCACGCCATCGCGGCCGAGTTCGCCCTTGAGCTCGCCCGTCAGCGGCAGGTCGGCGGTGTAGGTAAGATCCTTGACCCGCAACGCCAACAGGATGTTGGAGGTCGAGACCTTGTCGGCCTTGATGTCGACCGAGCGCACGCCGTTCTCGGCCGGCCCGATCGTGGCGCGCAGCATCCATGGGCGCGCGCCCTCTTCGCCCAGGCTGAGCGTGACGCCCCCGCGGCTCGGCCGGCGCAGGCTGAGCGTGATGTTCTCAAACGACCATTTGCTGCCGCGCTGCTGATCGTCGACGATCAGGTTGCCGTTCTTCAGACCGATCTCGTTGAGGTTCTGGCCGTCGAGGCCGGTCATGCTCAGACTGTCGAGCCAGTCGAGGCCCTGAAGGATGCCGCTCTGCGCCGTCGCCTGAGGCGGGCCTTGAGAGGCGGATTGTGATGGATCCTGGCTCGCGGGCCCCGTGGCGAATGGCGGCGGCGGGACGCCATTGCGCGGGAACGTCGGCGGCAGACCCGCGTCCTTCTTCGAGGCGACGCCGGTTGCCAGCGGCTTTGCGGTATCGCCGGCGGACACGGTGACGGTACCGTCGGGCGCGATGCGGATCGCGAGTTCGGCATCGACCAGATTGAGACTCTCGGCGCGCAGATGCCCCATCAAGAGGCCCGCACCCGATAGCTTCACTTCAGCCTTCGGCGCGCTGGCAACGACGGCGTGATCGCGATCGCGGACGATGATGTCCCGGATGCGGACGGCGATGCGGACCCGGCCGGCGCGCTCGATCTGGGTGCCTCCGATCTCAACCGTGTTGCCGTGACCGATATTGTCCTCGATCGCGGCCGCCAGCCACGGCGTTGCAATGTCGAGATTGATGGGGCCGGCACCGAGCCGCCACCACAGCGCGCCGAAGCAGCCGATGAAGATGACGGCGAGAGTCCCGACGACAAGGACGACGCGCTTTAGCCAGCGATCGGCCGCCAGCCAGCGCCGCAACGCGCCAAAACCGTCACCGAAGCGATGAAAGCCCGAATTGGAACGCGACAACAGCCGGCGCGCGCGATGGCCCGCGGCCGCCTCCTGATCCGGATCCCAATCGGCGTCGTCCCATTCCTGCGGCTGTTGCTGAACGCCGCGCCGATCGAAGTCCCGATTGTAATCCTGGGGCGACTTATTCCTTGCCATTGCCTCTCGATACAGGCGCCCGTCAGAGGATTGAGCGCCGCCGGGACCGCAGCCGTCCACGGGAAGCGAAGCTCCCTGCGCCGGCATTGCCGCCATACCTCGAATATTCCTGCTGTTCGTCATTTCGCCCCGGGAGCGCGTTCAACGAGCAGTGGGGTGGTGCGTGGAATTCCTTGTAACCATACTCCGGCGCCGCCAGACTTGCCCAGCCGAGGGCGCGATTCCGGCACACCGGACGAGAGCTGCAATACCGTTTCGGTTGACCCGCCGAAAGCGTCGAAAGGAAGGCGTATGTCCAAGAAATCCCGAACGAAATCGTCCAAAACGCCCTCCGGCAGTCCGACGGCTAAAAAGAAGGCCCTCAAACCGCGGGCCTCTACTCCGACAAAGCCCGCGAAAACACAGCGGACACCGGCGACCAAATCAACCGGGACCTTAGCAAAGGCAGGATCACATAAGGCCGCATCGAAACAGTTAAATTCCTCCAAATCAGTGGCTCCGCCCGCCAAGGCGAAGTCGGGCCTGGCCGAAGGCCAGAAGGCCCCCGCCTTTCGCCTTCCCCGCGACGGCGGCGAGGTGGTCACATTGGCGGACTATGCCGGCCGAAAGCTCGTCCTGTTCTTCTACCCCCGCGCCGACACCCCGGGCTGCACCCGGGAGGCGATCGACTTCACTCGCCTCGCCAGTGCCTTCGCGGCCGCCGATACCGCCGTGCTCGGCGTCTCCGCCGATCCGTTAAAGGCTCAGGAGAAGTTCCGCGACAAGCACAAGCTCGGTATACCCCTGATCTCGGACGAGACGCACCAGATGCTGGAAGCCTATGGCGCGTGGGGCGAAAAATCCATGTATGGCAAGAGCTTCCTTGGGATTCTTCGCACCACGATACTGGTCGGGGCGGATGGCAAACTGGCCAGGATCTGGCGCAACGTCCGGGTCGACGGCCATGCCGACGAGGTGCTGGAAGCGGCAAGGAGTCTTTAACCAGTCCTTTCAATTCGCGCGTTCCCATTTCCGGAAAATTAACCATGACCGGCCCAGATTGCTGCGGCAATTAGGCCGTACGGACTCATCCGACCGGCGCGGGAGTGCCGATGTCGAAAAGTTCTGCCCAATACTCGCAGTACGCCCAACATCATCCTCACGACCACGGACGGGCCTTCCAACGCCGTCCTGCCCTCGCGGCAGCCGCAGCGATTCCCCTTCCCGCGACCGACGACGCCTACACCATCGTCCATGCCGGCAAGCAGGTCCGCTTCGGGCCCGTGGTGTTCTGGATCGTGGTCGGCACGGTGGTGCTGCTCGGTCTCTGGTCGGCGGCAACCGCCACCTATTTCGCCTTCCGTGACGACGTCCTGACCCGGCTGATCGCCCGCCAGGCCGAGATGCAATACGCCTATGAGGACCGCATCGCCGAGCTGCGCGCCAAGGTCGACCGCACCACCAGCCGCCAGTTGCTCGACCAGGAACAGTTCGACCAGAAACTCGACCAGATCATGAAGCGCCAGACGGCGCTGGAGTCCCGGGCGACGGCGCTCGGGGCCATGCCTGACGTGACCGGTTCGATCCCCCGCGCGGCCCCGCAGCGCGGCGAGGCGAGCCAGAGCACGCCAAAACCCTCGCCGATCAGCGACACCGTGATTTTCGTGGCACCGCCGGACCGTGAGGCGCGGCTGGAATCGCGCGCGCCGACCGTGGCTGCTCCCCCGACCAGCCAATTCGCCAAGAATCAGGGTTTCGACAACGTCCTGGTTCGGCTCACGACCTCGCTCGACCAGGTTGAACGGCGCCAGATGGCGGCGCTCAGCGCCGTCGAGGAAGGCATGGATTCACGCATGCGCCGGATGCGCGGCGTGGTCAGTGATCTCGGCCTGAATCTCGCCAATCTCGAATCCGCCGTGCCGCGCAGCGCGATGGGTGGGCCGTTCGTACCGGTCAAACTGACGGCCAATGCCGGACCGTTCGAGAAGCAGCTCTCTCGCATCAACACCACGCGCGCCGAGATGGATCGTCTCAACCGCACGCTGGCGCTGGTGCCGTATCGCAAGCCCGTCATCGGCGAGGTCGAATTCACCTCCGGCTTCGGCGTCCGCAGCGATCCCTTCCTCGGCCGGCCCGCGATGCATACCGGGCTCGATTTCCGCGCCGCCACCGGCGATCCGGTTCGCGTCACCGCCAACGGCAAGGTGGTGTCCGCCGGCTGGTCCGGCGGTTACGGCCGCATGGTCGAGGTCGACCACGGCAACGGGCTTTCGACCCGCTACGGCCATCTCTCCGAGATCAACGTCAGGGTCGGCGAGACCGTGAAGATCGGCCAGGTCGTCGGTCTGGTCGGGTCGACCGGTCGCTCCACCGGTCCGCATCTGCACTACGAGACCCGCATCGAGGGCGAAGCGGTCGATCCGCAGAAGTTCCTGCGCGCCGGCGTGCGTCTCAGCGCGGGCTAAGCCCGCGACCAAAGGCGCCTGTGCATGATCACTGGCTGCGCTCGTGGCCAACCTCGCCGGTGATGACGTCGCCGAACAGCTCCCAGGCTTGCCCGTTGAAGCGCATCAGCTGCATCTGCTCGATCGGGAAATAATCGTCCGGTGAGGTGTTGACCATGATGCCGGGCAGCATCAGGTCGGTGTGGAAATCCTTCAGGTTCGCGGCCTGCTTCATGACGTTCTCACGGGTGAGATTATCGCCGCACTGCTTCAGCACCTGCGCCATCGCCTCGGCCTGGACATAACCGTAGATGTTGTTGGAATTGGCCTTGTCGCCGTCGGGATAGTATCTGTCCATGAATTCGCGCCATTTCATCACGGCCGGATCCTTGTCCCAGGTCGGATCGGTCGGGTCCTTCAGATAGACCGTCGAGATGATGTCCTTGGAATAGTCGAGCCCGGCAGGCTTGAGCACCGAGGCGACCGAAGTCGCGGTGTTGGCGAGGAAGAATTTCGGTTTCCAGCCGAGCTCGCCGACCTTCCGGATCGCTTGCGCCGAGCCCTTCGGGGCGGCCCATGAGAAGAAGATGTCCGCACCAGAGTCGTGCAGGGCGACGATCTGCGAGTCGATCGAGGGATCGCTGACCTCGTAGGACTTGTCGGCGATGATCATATTGGCCTTGTCGCCGAGCCCGTCCTTCAAACCCTTGAACTGGTCCTTGCCGGCGTCGTCGTTCTGCCAGAAGACGGCGATCTTGCTGCTCGGGAAATGATCGCGGATGTACTTGGCGTAGATCCGTCCCTCGCTCTGGTAGTTGGGCTGGAAGCCCATGGTCCACGGGAAGTTCTTGGGGTCGCCGAACTTGGTACCGCCGGAGGCGACGAACAGCTGCGGCACCTTCTTGGCGTTCATGTACTTCATGATCGCGGAATTCGAGGGCGTACCGAGCGGCTGGAAGATCAGCAGCACCTCGTCGCTCTCCACCAGCTTGCGCGCCTGTTCGATCGCCTTCGGCGGCGAATAGGCGTCGTCATAGCTGATGAAGTTGATCTTGCGGCCGTTGATCCCGCCCTGGTCGTTGATCATCCTGAAATAGGCGGCCTCGGTCTTGCCGATCACACCGTAGGACGACGCCGGCCCGCTATAGGGCATGATGTTGCCGATCTTGATTTCGGTGTCGCTGGCGCCGGGGTCATATTTTTTCTGCGCCGAGGCCGGTGTCGTGATGAGCACTCCGGCAGCAATCATGGCGAGGGCAGCAAGGCTTTCGCGACGACCCGGCATCGGTCTCTCCCCTGTTTTGTAGTCTTGTTTTGAGGAGAGTGTCGCAAGGCCGTTGGCGGCTGGCAAGCGCTTCGATTTTCCGCGAGATGAAACGGCGAATCCGGAATTTACGCGCTGCGCCGCGGCAGGTTCAAAACGCGTCCGTCGATCACGAGCAGCGCGCTGCCAATGACGATGGCGCCTGCGATCTCGCGCATCGAGATCGGCTCATCCAGCACCAGCCATCCCAGCAGGATGGCGGTGACGGGAATGAGCAGCGTCACCAGCATGACATTGGTCGCACCGGAGCGCCGTATGATCTGAAAGAAGACGATATAAGCGAGCGCCGTCGAGAGGCCCGCAAGGCCAAGCACCGCGAGCCAGGTCGTCAGGCCCGGCACCGGAAGACGCCAAGGCTGCTCCACTACGCCGGCGACGATCGCCATCATCACCGTCGACGCCATCAGTTGAAACGTCGCGGTGCCGAGCGGTGCTGAGTCCTTCAGCATTCGCCGCGCTGCTAGTGCGGCGAATCCATAGCTGAAGGCGCCGCCAAGGCAGAGCAGGATGCCGAGCCCCTGCCCCGGCCTCGTCTCGAGACCCCATCCGCGCAGGATGATCACGCCGGCAAGGCCGAGCGCCACGCCGGCCACCCGCCGCAGCTGCAAGGCCTCTTCGCCCGCCGCGGCCATCACGACCACCGTGAACAGCGGTGTCGTCGCATTCAGGATCGACGCCAGTCCACTCGGGATGAAAGTCTGTCCGGCCACGATCAGTGAGAACGGGATGACATTGTTCAGCAACCCGATCGCAACGAATGGCTTCCAGCCCACAATGCTCTTGGGCAAGCCGATCCCCTGCATGTGCAGCAGCGGCAGCAGAATGCCCGCCCCGAGCGCGACACGCAAAAACACCAGCGTCAGCGGCGGCAATTCCCGCAACGCCGCGCCGTTGAAGAAGAACGAGCCGCCCCAGAGGACGGAGAGCACCGCGAGCAGCGACCAATCGCGCGCGTCGATCCTGTTGTCGTTTGGGGGCATGCGTTTCACCTCGGCGCAGTTGCTCGCCTAGGACAACGCGGAAAATTTCGCCACCCGGTTTCCGACAGAATTACTCGAGATCATTCCCGTCACCGCCGATCGCCCGCGATATCGGCAACAACCGCCCCAATCACCAACGCGCCGCCAATGAGCGCGTGGACGGCCGGTATCTCGCGGAAGGCAACCCAGATCCAGAACGGCATCAGCGGCGTTTCCAGCGTCGCGATCAGGGAGGCCTGTCCTGACGGCAGCAAGCGCGAGCCCGGCGCGGCCTTGCATCACCACGAGAAGCACCGTGATCAGGCTGCCGGCGAACAGGCCGCGCCAGAACAGAATGGTCCAGGGATCAAACGGCAAAAGGCGTGTGAAGAACGGCGCCGTGCTCCAGGCAATCGCAGCGGCGACGACGAGGGCAATGCCGAGACCGCGTTCCGAACGAGGCTGCCCCATGTGGATGCGACCGGCTAGGACGGCTTCTTCGGCCGCGACACCAGCTCGATCATCTTGCCTTCATCATCATCCGGCATCGCCGCCTTCGCCTGCGCGTAGGCCTCGACCGCGGCCTGCGAGACCAGCGGCTTGTCGGCCAGCAGGCTCTCCGCGAGTTTGACGGCATAGGCGGCATCCTTGTGCCGCAGCGCTGCCGTGAACGTCGCGCCGCTGAAGTCGCGGGCAACCATGCGTTTGGAGTGGCGCGCTACCTGCGGACTTGCGGCGACGCCCGCCTGAATCGATTCCAGCACGAGGTTCATGTCGAGCCCGGCCTGCTCGGCGATCGCGAGGCCCTCGGCGAGGCCGGCGATCTGGATCGCGCCCATGAGGTTGTTGATGAGCTTGTAGACGGTGCCGGAGCCGACCGCGCCGAAATGGCGGATGGTCGAGCCGATCGGCGTCAGATACGGCCGCGCGCGTTCGAGATCGGCCGCATCGGCGCCAACCAGCAGCGTCAGCTTTCCGCTGGCGGCGGCATCCGGCAATCCGGTCACGGGGCAATCGATATAGATGAGCCCGCGCGCATTCAGCTCGCGGCCCATCTCGCGGGCATGGTCATAGGAGACGGTCGAGCATTCGATCGCGATGGTGCCTGATTTCGCCGTCTTGGCCGCGCCCTTCGGCCCGAGCCAGACCGCGCGCGAGGCTTCGTCATCGGCAACCATGGTCACGACCGCGTCGGCATCGATTGCGGCGTCCTCGGGCGAGGTCGCCCAAAGCGCGCCGCGCGCGATCAAATCTTCAGCCTTGGCCTTGCTGCGATTCCACAGCGTCACCGTGAAGCCGGCATCGAGATAGCGGCCGGCCATGCCATGACCCATCCGCCCAAGCCCGATGAAGGCGACGCGTGTCATCGCTAATCCACGTCCTCGATGTCGGCACCAGTGGTGCCGAAGGCGCGCTGCGCCAAGGTTGCGGCCATGAAGTCGTCGAGATCGCCGCCGAGCACGCCCGAGGTGTCCGAGGTCTGCACCCCCGTGCGCAGATCCTTCACCATCTGATAGGGCTGCAGCACGTAGGAGCGGATCTGATGACCCCAACCGATGTCGGTCTTGGCGGCCTGGTCGGCGGCGGCCTTCTCCTCGCGCTTCTTCAGCTCGATTTCATACAGGCGCGCGCGCAGCATGTCCCAGGCCTGAGCCCGGTTCTTGTGCTGGGAGCGGCCGGCCTGGCAGACCACGGCGACACCGGTCGGAATGTGCGTCAGCCGCACCGCGGATTCCGTCTTGTTGACGTGCTGGCCGCCGGCGCCGCCCGAGCGCATGGTGTCGACGCGGACGTCGGCTTCCTTGATGTCGATCTTGATGCTGTCGTCGATGACGGGGAATACCTGCACGCTCGAGAACGAGGTGTGCCGCCGCGCGTTGGAATCGAACGGCGAGATGCGCACCAGACGATGCACGCCCGCTTCCGTCTTCAGCCAGCCATAGGCGTTGTGGCCTGAGACCTGGATCGTCGCGGACTTGATGCCGGCCTCTTCGCCCTCGGACTCTTCCAGCACCTCGACCTTGAAGCCGTGGGTGTCGGCCCAGCGCGTATACATGCGCAACAGCATCTGCGCCCAGTCCTGGCTCTCGGTGCCGCCGGCGCCGGCATGGACTTCGAGATAGGAATCGAACCGGTCGGCTTCGCCCGACAGCAGCGCCTCGAGCTCGCGCCGTGCCACTTCCTTCTTGAGATTCTTGAGAGCCGCTTCGGCTTCCGCGACGACGCCCACATCGCCCTCGGCCTCGCCGAGCTCGATCATGCCGATGTCGTCTTCGAGCTCCTGCTCGACCTTGCCGATGCCCGAGAGCGAATCCTCCAGCGAGGTCCGCTCCTGCATCAGCTTCTGGGCTTTCTGGGGATCGTTCCAGAGATTGGGATCTTCTGCGAGCTTGTTCAGCTCAGCGAGGCGCGCCGTCGATTTCTCGACGTCAAAGATGCCTCCTCAGCAGCCCGACTGACTGCTTGATCTCTTCTACCAACCGTTCGATTTCGGCGCGCATGTCGTTCTCTGATGTCGCGGAATTGGTCCGCGTTAGATTGCAACGGGATGTAGCGGCGGCAGCACCAAAGCGCAACCGCCGGAACCGGGATCGTTTGTCTTGTCCTAAGCCTTAGTACAACCCGCCGGTGCCCGGCCGCATGAAGAAGCCGGAATCCGGCTGCTGCTGCTGCGACGCCGGCACGCCGCCGCGCCCGTCGGCATCGGCAACGCCAATGACCGAGTAATTGTCCGGCGGCGCCGTGCCCGGCTTGAAGGCTTCGAGAATGGTTCCGCCAGTCTCGCCCGGACCTGCGCGCATGCCGGTTTTGGAGACGACGCGCACTAGCTTGATGCCGGCAGGCACCTTGAAGGGAACGGCGGGCTTGTCGGCGAGCGCGAGCTTGAGGAAATCGCGCGCGATCGGAGCGGCCAGATGGCCGCCGGTTGCGGCATTGCCCTTACCCAGCGGACGCGGCTTGTCGTAACCCATGTAGATTGCGACGGCGACGTCGGGCGAGAAGCCGACGAACCAAGCGTCCTTGGCCTCGTTGGTGGTGCCGGTCTTGCCGGCGACGGGTTTGCCGACTTCCTTGATGACCGTGGCCGTACCGGCCTGCACCACGCCTTCCATCAGCTCTGTGATCTGATAGGCGGTCATGGAGTCCAGCACCTGCTCGCGGCGGTCGATCAGCTGCGGCTCGGCCTGGTTCTTCCAGCCGCCCGGCGCGTCGCAGCCGCGGCATTCACGCTGGTCGTGCTTGAAGATCGTGTGTCCGTAGCGGTCCTGGATGCGATCGATCAGCGTCGGCTTCACGCGGCGGCCGCCATTGGCAAGCATCGAGTAGGCCGTGACCATGCGCATCGCCGTCGTCTCGCCGGCGCCCAGCGCGTAGGACAGATAGTTCGGCAGCTCGTCATAGACACCGAAACGGCGTGCATATTCGCCGATCAAGGGCATGCCGATGTCCTGCGCCAGCCGCACCGTCACGGTGTTGAGCGATTGCCGCAGCGCGTTGCGCAGCGTCACCGGTCCCTGGAATTTGCCCGAGGAGAAGTTTTCCGGCCGCCACACGCCGGCGCCCTGCCCCTGGTCGATTTCGATGGGGGCGTCGAGCACGACGGTCGAGGGCGTATAGCCATTGTCGAGCGCCGCCGAATAGACGATCGGCTTGAACGACGAGCCCGGCTGCCGATAGGCCTGCGTGGCGCGGTTGAACTGGCTCTGGTCGAACGAGAAGCCGCCGACCATGGCGAGCACGCGGCCGGTCCAGGGATCCATCGCCACCATCGCACCCGACACCTCGGGGATCTGGCGCAACCGGTACTGGCCCTCGACAGGCTGGCCGTCCTTGTAGAGCGGATCGGCATAGATGACGTCGCCGGGCTGCAGCACCTGCGACACCGCCGTCGGCGTCTTGCCTTTGGTTCCGCCCTGCACGGCTCGCGCCCACCGCACGCCGTCAACCGTGACGATGCCGGTCTCGCGCTGCTTGCTCACGGCGCCGCCAAGCTCACGGCTCGGCTGGAAGCCGATGCGCGCCGACTGGTCGCTGGTCTCCAGCACGACCGCCATACGCCATGGCGAGATGTCGGAGAGCGATTTGATCTCGGCGAGCCTCACGCCCCAATCGCCCGACGTATCGAGCTTGCTCATGGCGCCGCGATAGCCCTGCTGCTCGTCATAGTTCACGAGGCCCGAGACCATGGCCTTGCGCGCCATCACCTGGATCTTCGGATCGAGCGTGGTGCGGACGGAGAGACCGCCCTCATACAGCTTCTTCTCGCCGTAGCGCTCGAAGATGTCGCGGCGGACTTCCTCGGCAAAATATTCGCCGGCGAAGGTGTGGGCTCCGTTGGAGCGGTTGGTGACGGCCAGCGGCTCCTTGCGCGCCTTGTCGGCGTCGGCCTGCTTGATCCAGCCGTTCTCCACCAGACGGTCGATCACGTAATTGCGGCGCTCGATGGCGCGGTCGCGGTTGCGGACCGGATGCAGCGTCGCCGGCATCTTCGGCAGCGCGGCCAGATAGGACGCTTCCGCCACCGTCAGCTCGTTCACCGACTTGTCGAAATAGACCAGCGAAGCGGCCGCGATGCCGTAGGCGCCGAGGCCCAGATAGATTTCGTTCAGATACAGCTCGAGGATCTTGTCCTTCGAGTAGGTCTTCTCGATCCGCATCGCGAGCAAGGCTTCCTTGATCTTGCGGGCGAAGGAGACCTCGTTGGTCAAAAGGAAGTTCTTGGCGACCTGCTGGGTGATCGTGGAGGCACCCTGCGGACGCCGGTTCGAGCCGTAATTCTGGATGTAGACCACGCCCGCGCGCGCCATGCCGGTGTAGTCGATGCCGCCATGCTCGTAGAAATTCTTGTCCTCGGCCGCGAGGAACGCATTGATCACGAGCTTCGGCACCGCCTGGATCGGCAGATACAGCCGCCGCTCCTTGGCGTATTCGCCGAGCAGCGAGCCGTCGACCGCGTGCACGCGGGTCATCACCGGCGGCTCGTAATCCTGAAGCTGAGAGTAGTCCGGCAAGTCCTTGGAGAAATGCCAGATCAGGCCTGCCACGGCCCCGACACCGACAAGGAACACCACCGTTCCCGCGGCGAACAGGAAGCCCATGAACCGCACCAGCAAGCGCATTATGTGTTTATCCGTTCAATCTCTGGATCAGCTCAGTATCAGCCCCTTGGCACCCAAACAGGGGCCAACCTTCACGTCACCAATTCACCGGCTTACGCAATACCATCAGTGCCGGACTTTAGACGCTTGCCGAGCGGGATTCTCTCCGATTCCGGAACCCCCTGCGGCGTTTTTATAAAGCGCCCGCTGTGGCCAAACTAGGGCTTTTGCGGCGGGACGGAAAAACCCTTTCAATTCGACGATCCCCCGGTCGTCAATTTGACGATCCCGGGGTCGTCAATTTGACGATCCCGCCGTGGCCATCCGCTTGGTCAAGAACCCGTCGATGGCCTGCGCCATCGAGCCCACGGCACGCGACCGCCAGCCCTCGGAGACCAGATGCTCGAGGTCGCCCTTATTGGAGACATAACCGATCTCGACCAGCACCGAGGGCACGTCAGGCGCTTTCAGCACCCGGAAGCCCGCCGACTTCAGGGGATGCTTGTGCATCCGCACCGTCGACTTCATCTCGCCCATCAGAAGACGGGCGAAACGGTTTGAAAAGGTGCGGGTTTCCCGCTGCGTGAGGTCGATCAGGATGTCGGCGACGTCGGTCGGCTCCTCGGCGAGGTTGAAGCCGGCGATCGCGTCCGCTCGATTTTCTGCGTCCGCCAGCCGCTGGGCCTCGGCGTCGGATGCCTTGTCCGACAGCGTATAGATGGTCGCGCCCTGCGCATCGCCCTCGGCACGGGGCAGCGCATCGGCATGAATGGAGACGAACAAGGCGGCCTTCAGATTCCGGGCGATCTTGGTGCGGTCATTGAGGGGAATGAAGGTGTCGTCGTTCCGCGTCATGACCACACGGTATTTGCCGGCCTTCTCCAGCTTGTCGCGGAGCGCCAGTCCAAAGGCCAGCACCAGGTTCTTCTCGCTCTCGCCGCTCGACTGCGTGCCGTTGTCGATGCCGCCATGACCGGGATCGATCACGACCACCGGGCGGCCATCGGCCTTCTGCTGCGCCGTATCAGGGGTTGTCGTCGCGGGAGCGGTTGCGGGCTGCGCCTCGGCGATCGTGGGCCGCAGTTCGGGGCGATTTTCGGGTGCGAGCGACTGCACGAAGGCCGTCCGGTCGACCTCCTCCAGCTCCAGCACGAGCCGAGCCGGCTGGCCGTTGGCCGCCTCCAGCACATAGGAATTGGCGATCCGGGCCGGTCCCGTCAGGTCGAACACGATTCGCGAGCCGCCGGGCATGACGAGCCCGTAGCGGAAGGCCTTCACCAGGCCGCGCCCCCCGACCCCCGTGCCCGCGGGCAGCTGAAAATTGACCTGCGGCACGTCAACGACGACCCGGTACGGGTCCGCGAGCGTGACCGCACGGAAGGTGACGGTCTGGTCGATGTCGAGAATGAAGCGTGTCTGCTTGCCATCGCCGGCCAGCCGGGCGGCCGAGGCGACTGGAAAATTCGCTACCGCAACAGTGGGTTGCGGCTGGCTTTCCGCGGCGCTCAAGCGTGAGGAATCAGCGCACGGCAACGCCGCGGCGCACAGAAGTGCGCATCCCAGCAAAACCCGTTGATTTGTGCGGCTCGCCACCGATTCCGTGCCTCCGAGCAGCCCTTTTAACGCAATAGAACCACAGGGTTAATCGATCCTTAATGACAGAAACGCGAAACTCGCTGACTGTGACCGCCGTGCGACGCTCCCTTGCACCGATGGCTCATTCCTCGTATGTACGGAATGCTGACGGCCGATATTTCCGGTTGTGTCGCATTCAGCCTCCCGGTGCAGCGCCGGAACTCTCAAGGTTTGGGAATTCCAGCGTTTTCCGTTCCCCTCTAAGACCAGCGCGGTGCGCGGCAGCGAGGTGGAGCGGGTCAAGCGCCGGCGGCGGACGGTCCTGGGTTACCTCTCGCGTTACCTGGACAGTTCTGACAGCGACGTAACCCATTACCCGGTCCCTTGATCCCAGGGGAGCGGTTCGTGATCCCCAAGGCGAGCGCGCTCGCGCCATGCCTGGCCAGCAGCAACTGATTGAAGGGCGGCCTCGCCGCCCAATGTTTCATACGGGCCGACGCTTGATGCGCCAGACTGTGCCGACGAATTCTGAAGGATCATTCGCGACGCTGCGGAGTGAAAATCCCGCGCGCCGCCTTGATCCTGAAGCTTCCGGTTCGGCAAGGCGCGAGAGACGGCGTTTCGGCCTTCCCCTCACCCCCGAATCAGGTGGACCGTCGCGTCACCCGGCAGCGCAGCTCGCGCCCACGGTGAATCGCGCCCGCCGCCGCCAAGAGTTAAGACATGCCCAACAAGATGTTGATCGATGCCACCCACCCGGAAGAGACCCGGGTCGTCGTGGTCCGCGGCAATCGCGTCGAAGAGTTTGATTTCGAGACCGCGCAACGCAAGCAACTGCGCGGGAATATCTACCTCGCCAAGGTCACAAGGGTCGAACCCTCGCTCCAGGCCGCCTTCGTCGAATATGGCGGCAACCGCCACGGCTTCCTCGCCTTCAGCGAAATCCATCCCGACTACTACCAGATCCCGGTTGCCGACCGGCAGGCGCTGATCGAGGCCGAGGAACAGGCCCATCGCGAGGCCGAGGAAGAGAGCGAGAACCGCTCCCACGGCCGCCGCCGTTCGCGCCACCGCAACGCCCGCCGCCGCGGTCATGGCGAGCGCGTGCGCAGCGACATCGTCGAAGGCGCAGATCCGGCGGCCCAACCGATCGAAGGCGCGGCGCTGCCGGAGCATGCCGAGGGCGCCCTGCACGAAGGCGAGCATCTGCACGCCGACGCGGAGCATCACGGCGAGCACGAAGCTCACGATCACCACGATCATGACCATGGCGAGCATGATCACGACGATCATCATGCCCATGATGACGGGCACCATCACGCTCACGATCATGACCATGGTCACGACGGCGAGCATGATCATCACGACCACGATCACGCCGATGACACGCCCGCGCCTGTCGCAACGATTGGCGCCGAGCCCGTGGTCGCTGCCGAACTGCAGGAGACCGCCGCCCCCGAAGCGCATGCGGAAGCTCTGGCTGAGGCCGTGACCTCCGCCGCCGAGCCGGCCGATGCCGTGTATGCAGCGGGCGAGAGCGCCGAGACGCCGCATGCCGAGGCTGCGGAAACGACCGGCGAAGACGACGAGGACGAAGACGAAGACGGCGAGGAAGCCGAAGAGGAAGTCGTTGAATCCGTCGGCGGCGACGACGTGCTGGAGGAAGTGCCGGAGCGCACTTTCCGCCCGCGCCGCCAGTACAAGATCCAGGAAGTCATCAAGCGCCGCCAGGTGATGCTGGTGCAGGTCGTCAAGGAAGAGCGCGGCAACAAGGGCGCGGCGCTGACCACCTACCTCTCGCTCGCCGGCCGCTATGCCGTGTTGATGCCGAACACCGCCCGCGGCGGCGGCATCAGCCGCAAGATCACCAGCGCTCAGGACCGTTCGCGCCTGAAGGAAGTGGTGCAGGATCTGGACGTGCCCGAGGGCATGGGCATCATCCTGCGCACCGCCGGCGCCGCCCGCACCAAGCCCGAGATCAAGCGCGACTTCGAATATCTGATCCGGATGTGGGAGACGGTTCGCGACCTGACGCTGAAGTCGCAGGCCCCCACCCTCGTCTACGAGGAAGGCTCGCTGATCAAGCGCTCGCTGCGCGACCTCTACAACAAGGAGATCGACGAGATCTCGGTTGCCGGTGAAGCCGGTTACCGCGAAGCCCGCGACTTCATGAAGATGCTGATGCCCGCCAATGTCAGCGCGGTGAAGCAGTATCGGGACGGCCAGCCGCTGTTCTCGCGCATGGGCGTCGAGAGCCAGCTCGACGCGATGTTCTCACCGACAGTGCAGCTGCGCTCCGGCGGCTACATCGTGATCAACCAGACCGAGGCGCTGGTCTCGATCGACGTCAACTCGGGACGATCGACCCGCGAGCACCATATCGAGGACACCGCGCTCAAGACCAATCTGGAAGCGGCCGAAGAGGTCGCCCGCCAGCTTCGCCTGCGCGACCTCGCCGGCCTGATCGTCATCGACTTCATCGACATGGACGAGAAGCGCAACAACCGTGCGGTCGAGCGCAAGCTGTCCGATTGCCTGCGGCAGGACCGCGCCCGCATTCAGGTCGGCCGCATCTCGCATTTCGGCCTGCTCGAGATGTCGCGCCAGCGCATCCGCGCCAGCGTGCTCGAGAGCTCGACCGATCCGTGCCCGCATTGCGGCGGCACCGGCCATGTCCGTTCGGTGTCTTCGGTAGCGCTGCAGCTGCTGCGCGGCCTCGAAGAGATCCTGATGAAGGGCGCGACCCACAATCTCGTGGTCCGCACCCGCACCGACGTCGCGCTCTATGTGCTGAACCACAAGCGCGGCCATCTGCGCGATCTCGAGAACGGCTTCAAGGTGACGCTGTCGGTCATCGCCGACGCGAGCGTCAGCGGACCGCAGGCCTATCTCATCGACCGCGGCGAGCAGGTGCATACGCTGGAAGCCGCCAAGGCCCTACTGGTGGCGCAGGCGGCAGCAAGCCCGCCGCCGATCGTTGAAGAAGCTTATGACGACGAGGAATTCGATTCCGAACTCGAATCCGAGGTCGAAACCGAGGAGACCGAAGGTCTCACCGAGGAGCAGGCTGCGGGCGAGGCAGCCTCCGACCAGGACGGCCAGCGCCGCAAGCGCCGCCGTCGCCGGCGCGGCCGCGGTGGCCAGCGCGACGGCGAGTTGCGTGAGGATAGCCCCGCGACCCTTCCCGAGGCGGCCGTTGCGGCCGGCGAAGGCGAAGAGGATGCCGAGTCCGAGCAGGATGGCGAAGAAGGCGAGGAACAGGCGGTCCGGGGCGAGCAGCAGGGCAGCGGTGATCGCCGCCGCCGGCGTGGTCGCCGCGGCGGACGCCGTCGGCGTGGCGGCAGCGAGGACGGTCTCGCCGGCTCCATCAGCGACGAGCTCGCGGCCAATGCGCCGCCGGAAGCGTCCGACGCAGTCGCCGATTTCGACGGCTTCGGCGGCGAGGCTGCGCCCTCGATTGCCCAGGCCGAACACACCGCTGAGCATGAGGTCTCGCAGCCCGAGCCGCGCGTCGAGGTGCAGACCGAGGCGGTGCCGGCCCAGCCTCAGCCGATTGCCGCTGAGGAAGAGCCCGCCGACGACAAGGCCGCGCGGCGCCGCTCCACGGTCCGGGAAAAAGTGAGCTTCCTGTCGAGCAGCCCGAGCGAGCCGGCGGCCCCGGTTGCGCAGGCGCCCGAGCCGGCCGTCCCGCCGGCAGCTCAACCCGTGCCGGAACCGGCAAGCGAAACGCCGGCCGCGCCACGCCGCGCCGGCTGGTGGTCGCGCCGCTTCGGCGGCGGTGAATAAAGCCGAACACTCAAGAGAAAACGCCCGGGTCAAGCCGGGCGTTTTTTGATTTGGCGAGGTCAGTTCCAATGCAAAGCGCAATCGTTCTCGGCGGCGGCATGATCGGCGTGAGCGCGGCGCTGCACCTCCAGCAGCGCGGCTGGGCCGTCACGCTCGTCGACCGCAGGGAGCCGGGCCGCGAGACCAGCTACGGCAATGCCGGGATGATCCAGGCGGAAGCGGTCCGCCCCTATCCGATGCCGCGCGACCTTGCGACGCTGCTGAAGATCGCGACCGGCCGCACCAACGACGTGCGCTACAGTCTGTCGTCGCTTCATCTCCATATCGAGCCCCTGCTCCGCTACTGGTGGCATTCGGCGCCGAAGCGTCATCGCGAGGCGGTCGACGCGTGGGCGCGGCTGATCGCTTACGCGACGAGCGAGCACGACATCCTCATTCGCGAGGCCCATGCCGACAATCTCATCCGCCGCGCCGGCTATCGCATGCTGCATCGCGATGCCGCTTCGTTCGATCTGGCGATCAAGACGGCGGAAGAAGACCGGCGCGAGTTCGGCGTGAATTTTCGCGTGCTCTCCGGCAAGGAGCTCGCGAGAGCCGAGCCGGTCCTGCGCGACGATCTTCCCGGCGCGATTCATTGGCTCGACACCTGGACCGTGTCCGATCCCGGCGCGCTGGTCACGGCCTATGCCGAGCTGTTCGAGCGCCGCGGCGGCACCATTGTGCTCGGCGATGCACAATCGCTGCAGCAGACCGCGACCGGCTGGTCGGTCGACACGGACCAGGGGCGTCTCGACGCCGCCCACGCCGTCGTGACCCTCGGGCCGTGGTCGCCCGATCTCCTCCACAAATTCGGCTATCGCATTCCCCTGGTGCGCAAGCGCGGCTACCACATGCATTACAGCGGCGGCGCGTCGCTCGACCTGCCGCTGATCGACAAGGCCG
Source organism: Bradyrhizobium sp. CCBAU 65884 (assembly GCF_028128835.1). Taxonomy (NCBI): domain Bacteria; kingdom Pseudomonadati; phylum Pseudomonadota; class Alphaproteobacteria; order Hyphomicrobiales; family Nitrobacteraceae; genus Bradyrhizobium; species Bradyrhizobium sp. CCBAU 65884. The sequence continues at coordinate 37,038 of NZ_LBJU01000089.1, forward strand.
GCGGCTATGCCATGGGGCCGATGGCCAAGGGCATTCGCATCACCACCGGAGCCGAGCTGACGAGCCCGGATGCGCTCGCGACGCCCGTGCAGCTTGCCAGTGCGGAAGCATCCGCACGCGAGCTGATCAACCTCGGCAAGCGCGTCGAGCCGGATCCGTGGTTCGGCACCCGCCCCTGCACGCCCGACATGCTGCCGGTGCTCGGGCAAGCTCCGCAGCATCCCGGCCTCTGGATGAATTTCGGCCACGGCCACCAGGGCTTTACCCTCGGACCCGCGACGGGGCGCCTGCTCGCGGAGATGATGAGCGGCGAGACGCCCGCGATCGATCCGACGCCGTACCGGCCGGAGCGGTTCTAGCCCAAAGAAAAAGGGCTGATCGAGGATCTCGACCAGCCCTATGACTTCAAAGTCCGACAGCGCAGCTCGCGCCGTCGGATCCTGATCAGTCCGTCGTGATCGCCGTTTCCATGTCGGTCGGATCGATCTGCTTGGAGAGGTTGGCGTTGAGCTTGTCGCGGTCGAGCTCACCCTCCCACCAGGCGACGATCACACAGGCGACGCCGTTGCCGCACAGATTGGTCAGCGCGCGGCACTCGCTCATGAACTTATCGATGCCGAGCACGATCGCCATGCCCGGCACGAGGCGCGGATCGACCACGGCCAGCGTCGCCGCCAGCGTGATGAAGCCCGCACCGGTGATGCCGGAAGCGCCCTTCGAGGTCAGCATCGCCACGACCAGGATGGTCAATTGCTGGCTGAAGCTGAGATCGTAGCCGAGCGCCTGTGCGATGAAGAGCGTCGCCAGCGTCATGTAGATGTTGGTGCCGTCGAGGTTGAACGAGTACCCCGTGGGCACCACGAGTCCGACCACCGACTTGGAGCAGCCGAGCCGCTCCAGCTTTTCCATCAGGGACGGCAGCGCGCTTTCCGAGGACGAGGTGCCGAGCACGATCAGCAATTCGTCCTTGATGTAGGCCAGGAACTTGAAGATCGAGAAGCCTGCCAGGCGCGCGATGATGCCGAGCACGACGAAAACGAACAGCGCCGCAGTGAGGTAGAAGGTGGCGATCAGCCCGACCAGGTTGAGGATAGCGCCGGTGCCGAACTTGCCGATCGTGTAGGCCATCGCACCGAACGCACCGATCGGCGCCGCGCGCATCACGATGGAGATGACGCCGAACACGGCATGGGCGGCATCATCGATGAAGCTGCGGATGGTGTGGCCGCGCTCGCCGAGGCTCATGATCGCGAAGCCGAACAGCACCGAGAACAGCAGCACCTGGAGGATCTCGCCTTGCGCGAAGGCGCCGACCACGGTGTCCGGAATGATGTGCAGCACGAAGTCGACGGACTTCTGGCCGGCGGCCTGCTTGGCGTAATTTGCAACGGCGGCCTCGTTTGCCGCCGCATTGCCGAAGCCCGCACCCGGCTTGGCGAGATTTCCGACGATGAGACCGATGACCAGCGCGAAGGTCGAGACGACCTCGAAATAGACCAGCGCCTTGACGCCGATGCGGCCGACCTTCTTGGCATCCTGGATGTGGGCGATGCCGGAGACGACGGTGCAGAAGATGATCGGGGCGATCACCATCTTGATCAGCTTGATGAAGCCGTCGCCGAGCGCCTTGATCCATTCGTTGGTGGCAACCGTCGGCCAGAGCCAGCCGACGATGGCGCCGAGCACGATGGCGATCAGCACCTGGACGTAGAGAACCTTGTACCACGGCTTGGCGACGAGCGGCGCGACCGGCGCCCCCGCCATCGTTGTCGTCGTCATCGTTTCACTCCCCCTCAAAACACTGGGCCAGCCAAGATCAACTTGGCCGGCCCTGTCAATTGGAACCGCTTGCTGTTGCGCGTTTTACCGGCGGCGATCGATCAGCCTGCGCGCCGCCGGCATCAACGCCGCGCCAAGCGCGTTCTTGACCAGCGAAGCGGCAATGAACGGCACGATGCCGACCTGCCAGGCCTTCGCAATGCCGAGGCCAAGGCCGAACGCCAACCAGCCGAAGCCGGCGGCCAGAATGACGATATGGCCGACGGCCATCGCTGCGAAAAGCAGCATGACACTGCGATCCCAGCCGCGCTCGGCGAGCCAGCCGGTCACGAAGGCGGCCGCAATGAAACCGAACAGATAGCCCGCAGTCGGGCCAACCAGCGGTGCAATTCCACCCACCGGCCCGGCGAATACCGGCGCGCCAAGCGCGCCTTCGGCGAGGTAGGCGATCATGGTTGCGCTCCCAAGGCGCCAGCCATAGGCGGCGCCGATCATCAGCACCACCAGCGTCTGCAACGTCATGGGCACATAAGGCAGCGGCAGGCTGACCTTGGCTGACAGCGCCATCAACGCAGTGCCGAGCGCAACCAGCACGACGGCGCGCACTGCGCCGACGGTTTCGCCCGGTCGGGTCGGCCACATCAATGCGGCGAGAGGAAAATGCGGTGTGGCAGCGGTCGGGACAGATCGGTCAGACAAGATGAACTCCGGAGGTGGTCGAAAACTGGCGGCTATTTAAGCCAGTGAGCGATCCGGTCAACTGCCTCTCGCATCTCCCCGGGCGAGCGCGCATAGGAAAGACGAATGAACGAGCGGCCGTGAACGGGATCGAAATCGAGCCCGGGCGTAGCCGCGACGCGCGCCTGTTCCAGCATCTGCTTGGCGAACTCGAAACTGTCGGAGGTGAAGTCCGAGACGTCGGCGTAGAGATAAAATGCACCATCGGCGGGCAGGAATTTGCTGAGGCCCGCCTTCGGCAATCCCTCGATCAAAATCCGCCGGTTTTCCTGATAGCCGTGCTTGATCGCCTCCATCTCGGCCGCGCCGTCGAAGGCGGCTTCTGCCGCGATCTGCGACAGCGACGGCACCGAGATCGACAGGTTCTGCTGCAGCCGCTCGATGGGCCGCACCAGAATTTCAGGCACGACCATCCAGCCGACGCGCCAGCCCGTCATGCAGAAATACTTCGAGAACGAGTTGATCACGAGTGCGTGCTCGGACAGCGCGGCCGCGGTGACCGCTGGAAACGCATAATCAAGCCCGTGATAAATCTCGTCCGAGATGAACCGGATGCCGGCATCTTCGGCGGCCGCCATCAAGCCGGCGAGCGCTTCGCGGGACATCATCGTCCCCGTCGGATTGGCGGGGCTGCCGACCAGCACGCCCTTCAGCGGCGCCTTGCGATGCGCCGCGAGCAATGCCTCGCCGGTGAGCGCATGGCGCGTCTCGTTCGTGGTCTCGATCAGCACCGGCTCGCAACCGAGCGCAGTGAGGATATGGCGATAAGGCGGATAGCCCGGCACCGTCACGGCGACGCGGTCGCCAGGCTCGAACATCGACAGGAAGGCCAGGATGAACCCGCCGGAGGAGCCGGTGGTCACCACGATCCTGTCAGGGCTGATGGCACAGCCATAGGCATCGCGATAATGGCGCGCGATGCGCTCGCGCAGACTGGGAATGCCGAGCGCGGAGGTATAATCGATCCGCCCGGCCTCGAGCGCCGCGTGGGCGGCCGCAATCGCGGTGCTGGGCGCCCCCGCCGCGGGCTGGCCGACCTCCATATGGACGACATGGCCGCCGGCGGCCTCGATTCGGGCCGCCGCGGCCATGACGTCCATCACCATGAACGGGGGAACATCGCTGCGGCGGGAGGGCTCGAGCCACTGCCCCAACCGGTTCCTCAATGTCGCATCGTGCATCGATTTCTGCTATTTCGCTGGCGGGCCGGAGCGTCCGGCCCGGGAACGGGGCGCTTGCGCCCCAGACTGGCCGCATTGTACGGCTCATAAGGGTAACGCTCACAAGGGCATATCGCGTATCCGGTTCGCCGCCAATCGCCAAAACCAATCACGAAACTGCTCTCCAGACCGTTTGATGTTTCTCCAGATCGCATTGCGCAAGAAGGCCTCCGCCCTCACCGCCCTCGTTACGGCTGCGGCGATCGCGCTGCTGCCGCTCCCGGCGGCGCGGGCGCAGCAGAAGGGGCCGCCGGTCTTGCGCGACACCGAGACCGAGCAACTGCTGCGCGAATATACGCGCCCGATCCTGCGCGCCGCGGGTCTGGAGAAGCAGAACATCCAGATGGTGATCCTCAACGACGGCTCGTTCAACGCGTTCGTCGCCGACGGCCGCCGCATCTTCGTCAATTACGGCGCGATCCTTCAATCGGAGACCCCGAACCAGATCATCGGCGTGCTCGCGCACGAGACCGGGCATCTGGCCGGTGGCCATCTGTCCAAGCTGCGCGAGCAGCTCGCCGCCGCCCAGACCCAGATGATCATCGCGATGCTGCTCGGCGCAGGCGCGATCGCCGCAGGCAGCACCCAGCGCAGCAGCGCAGGCAACAACGGGCTCGCCAATGCCGGCGCCGCCGCGATCTCGGCTCCCCAGGAGGTGATCCGCCGGACGCTGCTGTCCTATCAGCGCCAGCAAGAGGAGAACGCCGACCGCGCCGGCGTGAAATTCCTGACCGCGACCCAGCAATCGCCGAAGGGCATGTACGAGACCTTCAAGCGCTTCACCAGTGAGAGCCTGTTCGCCGCGCGCGGCGCCGATCCCTATCTCCAATCGCACCCGATGCCGGCCGAGCGCGTCGCCGCGCTTCAGGAATTCGCCAGCTCCAGCTCCTACTGGAACAAGAAGGACGATCCCGCGCTGCAGCTCCGCCACGACATGGTTCGCGCCAAGATCTCCGCGTTCATGGAGCGGCCGGAGACTGTGTACCGCCGCTATCCCCAGACCAACGACAGCATGCCGGCGCGCTATGCCCGCGCCATCAGCACCTATCTGCACGGCGATCTGCGCAGCGCGCTCGCCCAGATCGACGCGCTGATCCAGGTCCAACCCAACAATCCGTACTTCTACGAGGTGCGCGGCCAGGCCCTGTTGGAGAGCGGCAAGGCCGCCGAGGCGATCGCTCCGCTGCGCAAGGCCGCACAGCTTTCCAACAACGCGCCCCTCATCGAGATGTTACTTGGGCAGGCTCTGGTTGGAACCGATAATAAGACCTACACCGACGACGCCGTTCGGATTCTCCGCGCCGCGGTGGCGCGAGAACCCGAGGCGGTGCTCGGCTATACCCAGCTCGCGATGGCCTATGGCCGGAAGGGCGACTATGCCGAAGCGGATCTCGCCTCGGCGCAAGCCGCTTACCTGCGCGGCGACAACAAGACCGCCCGCGAGCTCGCTACGCGCGCGAAAACCCGTTTCGCCGTCGGCACGCCCGGATGGGTCAAGGCCGACGACATCGTGGCGGCGAAGCCGCCGCGCAACTGACGCAACTCGAACGACGCCCGATACCACGACGTCACGACACCGAGCTTAAGTCCGCCGGGACGTATTCCGAAACCTGCTTTGGATAAGAGGATTTACCTATGCCTTCGCTGCGCCTGATTGCTCCCGCGTTGTTTGCGCTCGCCCTGTTCGGCGCAGCCGTGCCCGCGTCGGCCGACAGTTTCTCCGACACCCAGCGCACCGACATCGAGAATATCATCAAGAACTATCTCATCAGCCATCCCGAGGTGCTCGAGGAGGCGATGGCCGAGCTCAGCAAGCGGCAGGCCGCGGCCGAGACGCAGAAGCACGAGGCCAGCATCGCGCAGAATGCGGACGCGATCTTCAACTCGCCGCGCCAGGTCGTGCTCGGCAACAAGGACGGCGACGTCACCTTCGTCGAGTTCTTCGATTACAATTGCGGCTACTGCAAGCGCGCGATGGACGACATGCTCACCCTCATGAAGGCCGATCCGAAGCTGAAGGTGGTGCTGAAGGAATTTCCGGTGCTGAGCCAGGGCTCGGTCGAGGCGGCGCAGGTCGCGGTCGCCGTGCGCATGCAGGACCCCTCCGGCAAGAAATATCTCGACTTCCACCAGAAGCTGCTCGGCGGCCGCGGCGCTGCCGACAAGGCGCGCGCGCTTCAAGCCGCCAAGGAAGCCGGCCTCGACACCGCAAAAATCGAAAAGGACATCGCCAGCCCCGAGGTGCGCGCCACCATCGAGGAGAACTTCAAGCTCGCCGAAGCGATGGGCATGAACGGCACGCCGAGCTATGTCATCGGCAAGCAGATCGTGATTGGCGCCGTCGGCGTCGAAGGCCTCAAGGAAAAGATCGGCATTGCCCGCTGCGGCAAGGCAACCTGCTGATCATACTTTTTACGATCCTGAAACCCCGAAAAGGCCGGCTGGCAAGCCGGCCTTTCTCTTGCGCCGAACGTTCGTGCAAAGTCATTCATCTGGCATTCAACAAACAAATGCCGCGGAACAGGCGAAGTTCCGGAACAACTCAAATCTCCTTTCGTTGTCGGCGCACGGGCAATGACGCAAAGAAACACGTGAGGAGAATTCGATGTTGAACCGCTTTATGATTTCTGTCGCCGCAGTCGCCCTGGTCGCGGGCGCCGGTCTGGCGAACGCACAAGACAAGGGCCGTGACAGCGGCGCTGGCTCGCAGCAGATGCAGCACTCGCAGCCCTCCGGCGGCGCCGCCGAGCGCGGCTCGACGGGCCGCGATTCCATGAGCCATGACAAGGGCACCGTCGGCCAGGCCGGTGGCGCTGGCACCATGAAGTCCGATCGGCCTTCCGAGGACAAATCCGGCGCGATGAAGGACGAGCGCCCGGGCGGCGCGATGAACAAGAACGCGGCCGAGGACAAGGCCGGCGCCACCAAGGGCCAGCGCACTGACGAACGCGCGCAGGACAAGTCCCAGCAGGACAAGTCGAAGAGCATGAGCTCGGATTCGACGACGAAGTCTGACCCCGCCAAGTCTGCCAAGGACATGAAGGCCGAGGACAACAAGGCCGGCGGCGCCGCCAAGACCAATAATGCGGCTACGACCGACAAGTCCCAGACCACGACCGGCACCGCCTCCGCGACGGCTTCCGCGCCGCCGGCCGAAAAGCGGACTGAAATCTCGACGGCGATCAAGTCGACCAAGATCGAAGAGACGACGAACGTCAACTTCAACATCTCGGTCGGCACCGCGATCCCGGCCTCCGTTCGAGTCCATCCGCTTCCGCCCCGGATCGTGGAGATCTACCCGGAGTGGCGTGGCTATGAGGTGATTTTCGTCCGCGGTCAGTACGTGATCGTCCGTCCGCAGACGCGCGAAATCGTCTACATCATCGAAGGCTAAGCTGCTTCGCTGAAGCCCAAATGGGCCCTTGCCGAGAGATCGGCAGGGGCCTTTGGCCGATGCGACGCCCTCCCCTGCGAGCCTCCCTCCGGCAGCCACGATTAGAACTGGTTAACAAGCAATTTCCGTAGCTTCCGCACAGGTTTTTGCACCGGGGATGAGCTACCTGAAGCCCCTTGGGAGGCCCTTCAAGGCTTCCCCTAGGCCGCTTTGTTACCTATAACCCCGCCACGCCGAGCACCTCTTCCCGGGATTGGAATGGCAGAACCTGCAACCGATACGATCCTCGTCCTCAACGGGCCGAACCTCAACATGTTGGGGACCCGCGAGCCCGAGAAGTACGGCCACGCCACGCTGGCCGACGTCGAGGCACTGTGCCGGGAGACCGCGGCAACGTACGGCCTCAAGGCCGATTGCCGGCAGTCCAACCGCGAGGGCGAGTTGATCGACTTCATTCACGAGGCGCATGCGCGCAAGATGAAGGGTATCATCGTCAATGCAGGTGGCTATTCGCACACCTCGATCGCGCTGCACGACGCGCTGCTCGCGGTGCAGATCCCGACGGTCGAAGTGCACGTGACCAACATCCACGCCCGCGAGAGCTTTCGTCACCACTCCTACACCGCACGCGCGGCTTTCGCCTCGCTCTGCGGTTTCGGCATCGAGGGCTATCGCCTCGCCATCCAGGGCCTTGCCGCCAAGCTTGCCATCAAGCCCAAAGCCTGAAGCCCCCTTCATCAAACAGAACATTCGGATCAAAGAACATGGCGCGCCCGCCAGACGACAAAGCAGCCGCAAAGTTTTCCAGCGAGGATTCCGCGCTCATCCGCGAGCTCGCTTTGCTGCTCGATGAGACCAGCCTCACCGAGATCGAGATCGAACGTGCGGGCCTGCGCCTGCGCGTCGCCCGCAACGTCAGCGTTGCCGCGACCATGCCGATGCAGATGGCAGCCGCTCCCGCCGCCCTGCCGGTCGCCTCCGCCGTGCCTGCCGCCGCCGGTCCCGACCTGTCGAAGCATCCTGGCGCTGTCTCCTCGCCGATGGTCGGCACCGCCTATTGGGCACCGGAGCCCGGCGCCAAGCCGTTCATCGAGGTCGGCAGCAAGGTCTCGGTCGGACAGACCCTGCTGATCATCGAAGCCATGAAGACCATGAACCAGATCCCTTCGCCGCGCGCCGGCACGGTGACGCAGATCCTGGTCGAGGACGGTCAGCCGGTCGAGTACGGCGAGCCGCTCGTCATCATTGAGTGAGGGACTGGCGAATAGCGAGGAGCGAATAGTTACTCTTCCCTGTTCGCCAATCGCTATTCCCCGTTCGCCCCCTGAGGCACCATGTTCGACAAGATCCTCATAGCCAATCGCGGCGAGATTGCCCTTCGCATCCTCAGGGCCTGCAAGGAGCTCGGCATCGCCACCGTCGCCGTGCACTCCACCGCCGACGCCGATGCCATGCATGTGCGCCTGTCGGACGAAAGCGTCTGCATCGGACCGCCGGCATCCAAGGACAGCTATCTCAACGTGCCCGCGTTGCTCGCGGCCTGCGAGATCACCGGGGCCGATGCCGTGCATCCCGGTTACGGCTTCCTGTCCGAGAATGCCCGCTTTGCGGAGATCCTCGCCGAGCACAATCTGCATTTCATCGGCCCCAAGGCCGAGCACATCCGCCTGATGGGCGACAAGATCGAGGCAAAGAAGACCGCCAAGAAGCTCGGCATCCCCGTGGTGCCCGGCTCCGACGGTGCGGTCGGTCCCGATGACGACGCGCTGGCGATCGCCAAAAAGATCGGCTTTCCGGTACTGGTGAAGGCGGCGGCCGGCGGCGGTGGCCGCGGCATGAAGGTCGCGCAGAGCGAGGTCGACCTTCAGGTGGCGCTGTCGACGGCCGCCAACGAGGCCAAATCCGCCTTCGGCGATGCCTCGGTCTATCTGGAGAAATACCTCCAGAAGCCGCGTCACATCGAAATCCAGATTCTCGGCGACGGCCGCGGCGGCGCGATCCATCTCGGCGAGCGTGACTGCTCGCTGCAACGCCGCCACCAGAAGGTCTGGGAAGAAGGCCCCTCGCCTGTCCTTGCCGCCGCCGCGCGCGCCAAGATCGGCGAGACCTGCGCCAAGGCGATGCGCGAGATGAAATATCTCGGCGTCGGCACCATCGAGTTCCTGTTCGAGGACGGCGAGTTCTACTTCATCGAGATGAACACCCGCATCCAGGTCGAGCATCCCGTCACCGAGAGCATCACCGACATCGACCTCGTGCTGGAGCAGATCCGCATCGCCGCGGGCGGCGATTTGCCGGCAAGGCAGGAAGAGGTCCAGGTCATCGGCCATGCGATCGAGTGCCGCATCAACGCCGAAAATCCCCAGACCTTCCGGCCCTCGCCCGGCCGCATACTGCAATACCATCCGCCCGGTGGACTCGGCGTCCGCATCGATTCCGCGGTCTACCAGGGCTACACGATCCCGCCCTATTACGATTCCCTGGTCGGCAAGCTCATCGTGCACGGCAAGACCCGCGCCGAATGCCTGATGCGGCTACGCCGGGCGCTGGACGAGATGGTGGTGGAAGGCATCGAGACCACGCTGCCGCTGTTCCGCGCGCTGGTCCGTGAAGACGACATCATCAACGGCGATTATCACATCCACTGGCTGGAACAGTATCTGGCCGGCAAGACGGAACCCGCTCCGCGATAAATCCACTTGCGTCGTGGAACCCTTTGGGCCTTATCGCGTTCTCGACGCGGGGACAGTCCAAGGGGGCGTTTTGACTTCCGCTGAACGTGACAGAGCGAGGCCGTCGTGACGGCCGAGGCCCAACGACGGCGCGCATTTTGGCAGATCCTGCTGATCTCGGCGGGCCTCCTGATTCTGACTGTGATCAGCGCCGGCTCGGTCTACCTCGTCAACAAGGCGCGGGACGACAGCAAATGGGTGGTTCACACCATCGAGGCGGAGAGCCAAATCAACGCCCTGCTGCTCGAAATCCGCCGCGCCGAGAGCAGCGCCCGCGGCTTTCTCCTGACGCAGGGACCGGATTTCCAGTCGGACCACGAGAAGGCCGTCGCAGCGATCATTCCGGCACTCGATAAGCTCACGCGCCAGATCGGCGACAATCCGGCGCAACGCGACAGCATCGAGAAGCTGAGTGCGGCGATTGCGACCCGGCTCGACCAGTTTTCGCGCGAGATGAAGTTCGTGAAGGAGGGCCAACCGGAGAGGGCCACGGCGCTGATCCGCGAGGCCGCGGCCGGCAACACCACGACGACGATCACCAACTTGGCCAACGCGATGATCCGCGAAGAGGAGCGGCTGTTCCGGGTTCGAACCGCCAACTCCGACCGGAGTCAGACCCTGGCTGCATCGATGACCGGCATCGGCTCCGGCCTCGTCGTGCTGCTGGCCCTGATCTCGACCTGGCTGGTGCGGCGCTCGGCCCGCGCCCGTGACGAGGCCGAAGCGCGCCTGCGCGATGCCAACGTCAACCTGGAGTCCGTCGTCGACGAGCGCACCGCGGACCTGCGCGAGGCCAACGCAGAGATCCAGCGCTTTGCCTATATCGTCAGCCACGATCTGCGCTCGCCGCTCGTCAACATCATGGGCTTCACCAGCGAGCTCGAAGAGCTCAGCGGCGATGTCTTCCGCCGCCTCGGCAGCCTCACCCAAGTCCCCGCCGGCGGGCCGCCGCTGGCGCCTGGCGCGCCCGGCGAGATCGTGCTCGAAGGCGCCGACAAGCAGCTCTCGGAGGATTTTTCCGAAGCGCTCGGCTTCATCAAGACGTCGATCGCCAAGATGGACCGGCTGATTTCGGCCATCCTCAACCTCACCCGCGAGGGCCGACGCGAATTCCAGCCGGTGAAGATCGACACCAGCGAGCTGATCGAGGCCATCGTGTCGACGTTGGCGCACCAGGCCGCCGAGGCACAGGCCCAGATTCACCTCGAGCCCCTGCCTGACATCGTCAGCGACCGGCTCGCACTCGAGCAGATCTTCTCCAATCTGATCGACAATGCGATCAAGTACCTGAAGCGCGGGGTGCCCGGCGAAATCAGAATTCGCGGGCGGACCAAACTCGGCTACGCTATCTTCGAGATCAGCGACAATGGCCGCGGCATCGATCCGAAGGATCATCAGCGGATATTCGACCTGTTCCGCCGCGCGGGAACCCAGGACAAGCCCGGCCAGGGCATTGGTCTTGCGCATGTGCGTGCACTTGTGCGTCGCCTCGGCGGCACCATGTCGGTATCATCGGAACTGGACGCGGGCAGCACCTTCACGATCACGCTGCCGATCGCCTGGAATGTGAGCAACCGGAACGCAGATCGATGACCCAGCCTGTCACCATCATCATGATCGAGGACGACGAGGGCCACGCCCGCCTGATCGAGCGCAACATCCGCCGCTCGGGAGTCAATAACGAGATCGTCTCGTTTCCCAACGGCACGGACGCGATGCAGCATCTGTTCGGCGCCGACGGCAGCGGGCTCGTGCAGAAGGGCAACGCGCTGCTGATCCTGCTCGACCTCAACCTGCCCGACATGACCGGGATCGACATCCTGAGGCAGATCAAGGAAAACAAATATCTGAAGGCTTCGCCCGTGGTGGTGCTGACCACCACCGACGATTCCCAGGAAATCAAGCGTTGCTACGAGCTCGGCTGCAACGTCTACATCACCAAGCCCGTCAACTACGAGAATTTCGCCAATGCCATCCGGCAGCTTGGCCTGTTCTTCTCGGTCATCCAGGTCCCTCCCGCCGCCCCATGAACCAGCGCACGCCAACACTGCTCTACATCGACGACGATAGCGCGCTGGCGCGCCTGGTCGATCGCGGCCTGACGCGGCGCGGCTACAGGGTCGTCCATGCCGCGAGCGGCGAGGAAGGCCTGGAGCGCATCCGCCGCGCCGCGGTTGAGGGCGGCATCGACGTGGTGGCGCTCGACCAGTACATGCCCGGCCTCGACGGGCTGGAGACGCTGGAGCAGATCATGGCGATCCCGGGTGCGCCGCCCGTGGTGTTCGTCACGGCCTCGCAGGATTCCAGCATCGCCGTCACCGCGCTGAAGGCCGGCGCGGCCGATTATCTCGTCAAGGACGTCACGGGCGATTTCATCCCCCTGCTCCACGTCGCAACCGAGGGCGCGCTGCGCCAGGCCGAATTGCAGAAGGCACGCGAGGAAGCCGAGGCCGAGATCCATGCCTCGCGCGACCGCTACGCCGCCCTTGCCGCCGAACGCGAGCTGCTGCTGCGCGAGGTCAACCACCGCGTCGGCAACTCGCTCCAGATCATCGCCTCGCTGCTGCACCTCCAGGCAAGCTCCGCCGCGCAGGACGAGGTCAAGGCGGCACTGACCAACGCGATGGGCCGCGTCGCCGCGGTCGCGCAGGTGCACCGCCGCCTCTACACCTCGCAGGATCTGAAGAGCGTGGTCCTGAACCAGTATCTGGACTCGCTGCTCGAGGATCTCCGCCGCTCGGCCGAAGGCAACCGGATGTCGCGCCTGACGCTGAAGGCCGAGCCGATCGAGATCGATCCCGATCGCGCGGTCGCCGTCGGCATCATCGTCAACGAGCTGGTGATGAACGCGGTGAAATACGCCTATCCCGACGGCGCCGGCCCGATCCATGTCGAGCTGCACGCGCAGGGCGACGATGTCCTGCTGTCGATCACCGACGACGGCGTCGGTGACAACGTCAAGGCCGATCCGCGCTCCACCGGCATGGGCCAGCGCATCGTCGCGGCCATGGCCTCCAAGCTCGACGCCACGGTCGAGCGCGATCCCGCCCATTCCGGAACCCGGATCGTGCTAAAATTCGCTCGCATGCCCGCAGCCCCCGGCAGGACCAGCACCGCCGCCGCGAGCTGATCTCGCTGCCCCAACTGCTCACCCCCATCGCAACCGCGTCGCGATCCTGCTATGGTTGCGAACCATGACTTCGCGCGACTCCGCCCCGTCTGAAATCACACCGGCCGTGCTGCTGCGCGCCTATGCCTGCGGCATCTTTCCGATGGCCGAGAGCGCCGAAGATCCGACCCTGTTCTGGGTCGAGCCGGAGCTGCGCGGCGTCATCCCCCTCGATGGATTTCGTGTCGCCTCGCGGCTCGCGCGCACCGTCCGTTCGGATGTGTTTCGCGTAACCGTCAACACCGCATTCAAGGCGACGATCGCCGGCTGCGCCGCGCCGCAGGCCGGACGCGAGGACACCTGGATCAACAAGCGCATCCGTGACCTCTATGGCGGCCTGTACGAGCTCGGCCATTGCCACAGCGTCGAGGCCTGGCAGGGCGAGGACCTCGTCGGCGGGCTGTACGGCGTCAGCCTCGGACGAGCCTTCTTCGGCGAGAGCATGTTCCACACCGCGCGCGATGCCTCCAAGGTCGCTCTGGTGCATCTCGTCGCGCGGCTCATCCATGGCGGCTTCGAGCTGCTCGACACCCAATATGTCACGGAGCATCTGAAGAGCTTTGGCGCGGCCGAGATCTCGCGGCGGCGCTACACCGCGCTGCTCGACAAGGCGCTTGCGGGCGAGCCCGGCGATTTCCTGAAGCTCTCTGCGGGTGAGGCGATCCCGGGCGCACGCGCGCTCGAGATCATCGCCGCGCGGCAATAATCGACAGCCAGGCTTAGCGGCCCAACCCCGGGGGGGGGATTTGGCCTAGCGGCCAAACCCCGGGATACCGAACAGACCCGGCCGCTGCTCCGGCGGCGGAGGCGGCGGCGGTGCCGGTTGCTGCTGCTGGATCGGCGGCAGAGGCTGCGGCGGACGCTGCTGCACCTGCTTCGGCGCGGCCTTCTTCTGCGCGGGCGGCGGCGGAGGTGCGGGCTTGGTCGCGGGATCCGGCGCTGCAGTCGCAATGGTCTGCTGCGGCTCTTTGCAGTCGGTGAGCCAGATGTCGTAGATCGGATGCTCGACGCCGTGCAGGCCCGGGCTTGCCGCGTACATCCAGCCCGAGAAGATCCGCTTCACCTCGCCCTGCAAGGTGATCTCGTCGACTTCGACGAAGGCGTCGGTGTTGGTGGCCTCGGTCGCCGGCCGCGTGTAGCAGGCGTCGGTCTTGACCCTGAGCGCGCCGAACTGGACGGTCTCGCCGATCTCCTCGTCGAAATTGATGATGCGCCCGGTGATCTTGTCGAGCCCGGAGAAGGTCGCCTTCTTGTTCACGATCTTCTGGGCCGGCGGCTCGGTGACGACCTCGTCGCCCGGCTGCAGGCTTGCCGGG
>NZ_LBJU01000090.1:0-51473 GCF_028128835.1 Bradyrhizobium sp. CCBAU 65884
GAGCGCGGCCGTCAGGCCGGCTTCCACGACTATGTCGCCAAGTTCGACCGTCCCGGTCTGATCGCGGCGCTGAAGGAGCAGACCGCGGGTGCCGCCGGCGCCTCTGAGCTGAACCGGGCAGCGGCGTAAGAGCAGGACAGGGATCAGGAGAAGCAGATGAACAAGAAGACGCAAGTGGGCGAAGGCGCCATGGTCGAATACGTCACCGCGATGATCGGCGGCCAGCTGTTCGGCCTGCCGATCTCCCGGGTCCAGGACGTGTTCATGCCCGAGCGCGTCACCCGCGTGCCCTTGTCCTCGCGCGAGATCGCAGGCGTGCTCAATCTGCGCGGCCGCATCGTCACCGTGGTCGACATGCGCGCCCGCCTCGGCCTGCCGCAGCCCGAGGACGGCAAGGTGCCGATGGCGGTCGGCGTTGACCTCCGCGGCGAATCCTATGGCCTCCTGATCGACCAGATCGGCGAGGTGCTGCGCCTGCCCGAAGCCGGCATGGAAGAAAATCCCGTCAACCTCGACCCCCGCATGGCCAAGCTCGCCGGCGGCGTCCATCGCCTCGACGGCCAGCTCATGGTCGTCCTCGACGTCGATCGCGTCCTCGAGCTCGCGCCCGAGATGATGGCGGCCTGATACGGCGGCATCGTCGCCGACGGACTTGCAATTGGAAGTGCCCCCCGCAAAGGGGGAGGAAGCAGAGGTTCACATGCGAACTTGTCTCGTCGTTGATGATTCCAGCGTCATTCGCAAGGTTGCGCGCCGGATCCTGGAGGGACTCGACTTCCAGATCCTCGAAGCCGAGGACGGTGAGAAGGCGCTGGAGGCTTGCAAGCGCGGCTTGCCCGATGCGGTGCTGCTCGACTGGAACATGCCCGTGATGGACGGCTACGAGTTCCTCGGCCATCTCAGGCGCATGCCCGGCGGCGATCAGCCCAAGGTCGTGTTCTGCACCACCGAGAACGACGTCGCGCATATCGCGCGCGCGCTGCATGCCGGCGCCAACGAATACATCATGAAGCCGTTCGACAAGGACATTGTGACGGCGAAATTCCAGGAAGTCGGCCTTATCTGAGCGATCGGCCGGAGGCCGAAGGATGCTTCGGCGCTCGTTTTCAACTGTACCCTTTCAGTCTGAGTTGGTGAGTAATGAGTGTTGCGTTCGCAGGTAATTCGACCACGACCGGCTCGCGCGAAGCGGGGCCGCTGCGGGTGATGATCGTCGACGACTCCGTCGTCATCCGCGGTCTGATCTCGCGCTGGATCGGTGCCGAGCACGACATGGAGGTCGCTGCCTCGCTGCGCACCGGGCTCGAAGCGGTCAACCAGATCGAACGCATCAATCCCGACGTTGCCGTGCTCGACATCGAAATGCCCGAGCTCGACGGCATCTCGGCGCTGCCGCAGCTGCTGGCGAAGAAGCGCGATCTCGTCATCATCATGGCTTCGACGCTGACCCGCCGTAACGCGGAGATCAGCTTCAAGGCACTGTCGCTCGGCGCCGCCGATTACATTCCGAAGCCGGAATCGACGCGCGAGGCGTCGGCCGCCGACATCTTTCATCACGACCTGATCCAGAAGATCCGCCATCTCGGTGCGCGGCTGCGTCGCAAGGCCGCGGTCGCAAGCCCGCCGCTGGCGCCCGCAAGCCCGGCTCCGGCCCCGCGTAGTCCTGTTGCGCGGCCCACAGCGCCCGTTCCGGCGGTGCCTGCTGCGCCGTCAGGGGCGCTCACCATGCGCCCGTTCTCCCCTCAGGCGCCCAAGGTGCTGCTGATCGGCTCCTCGACCGGTGGTCCGCAGGCGCTGATGGCGCTCGTCACCGAGCTCGGCCCGGTGATCGACCGCTTCCCGGTGCTGATCACCCAGCACATGCCGCCGACCTTCACCACCATCCTTGCCGAGCATCTGGCGCGTTCGAGCCGTAAGCCGGCAGCCGAGGCGGTCGACGGCGAGCCGGTGAAGCCGGGACGGATTTATCTTGCGCCCGGCGGCAAGCACATGCGCGTGGTGCGCAGCGGCGCGGACACCGTGATCGCGCTCGACGACGGCCCCGCCGTCAATTTCTGCAAGCCTGCGGTCGATCCGCTCTTCACCTCCGCCATCGACATCTGGCACGGCAGCATCCTCTCCGTGATCCTGACCGGCATGGGCTCGGACGGCATGCGCGGCGGCAAGGACATCGTTGCCGCCGGCGGCAGCGTCATCGCGCAGGACGAAGCCTCCAGCGTGGTCTGGGGCATGCCGGGCGCGGCGGCCAATGCCGGCATCTGCGCGGCGATCCTTCCGCTCAACCAGATCGGCGCCAAGGTCAACCGCCTGTTCGCGGGAGATCGCGCGTGACGCCGGTTGACTACGATTATCTGCGCAAGTTCCTGAAGGAGCGCTCCGGCCTCGATCTGTCCCCCGACAAGCAATATCTGGTCGAGAGCCGGCTCTTGCCGCTGGCGCGCAAGGCGAGTCTGTCAGGCATTCCCGATCTCGTGCTGAAGATCAGGAACGGCGACGGCCGGCTTGCCACCGACGTCGTCGAAGCGATGACCACCAACGAGACCTTCTTCTACCGCGACAAGATTCCCTTCGATCACTTGCGCGACACCATCCTGCCGGGCCTGATCAAGGCGCGCGCGGCGCGCAAGAGCTTGCGCATCTGGTCGGCGGCGTCGTCGACGGGTCAGGAGCCCTATTCGATCGCGATGTGCGTGAAGGAGATGGGCGCAGCGTTGGCCGGCTGGCGCATCGAGATCGTCGCCACCGATCTGTCGCAGGAGGTGCTGGAGAAATCCAAGGCCGGAATCTACAGCCAGTTCGAAGTGCAGCGTGGCCTGCCGATCCAGCACCTGATGAAGTACTTCACGCAAGCCGGCGAGACCTGGCTGCTCAATGCCGACATTCGCGCCATGGTGCAGTTCCGCCAGCTCAATCTGCTGCAGGACTTCTCCCATCTCGGCACGTTCGACGTGATCTTCTGCCGCAACGTGCTGATCTATTTCGACCAGGACACCAAGGCGGTGATCTTCGAGCGGATGGCGAAGGGCCTGGAGGCCGACGGCACGTTGCTGCTTGGCGCCGCCGAATCCGTCGTCGGCATCACCGATGCGTTCCGTCCCATCACCGACCGCCGCGGTCTCTATCAGCTCAACCCCGCACGCTCCGGCCGCCCCATGGGCGGATTGATGCCGCAGCCGCTGAAGATTGCTGCGGCGAGGTGAGCTGCTTCGTCATTCCGGGGCGGCGCGTCAGCGCCGAGCCCGGAATCCATAACCACAAGCCATCGTAACAGGCAGGTGGTTAGACGCGGGGCCATTCGATCCGCCTGGGACCATGGATTCCGGGCTCGCGACTTTGTCGCGCCCCGGAATGACAAATCACAAAATCGCATGCGGCAGAAACCGCGAGCCGTTGCCCGTGATCGGGCTCTCGTCCTCGCGGATCGACAATCCGCACGGCTCGTGGTTCACCAGCCAGCTTCCCACCACCGGATAGAAGCCTGAAAAATTCGGCAGCGGCGAGAGCGCTTGGCGCACGAAACCTTCGGCGCCGTAGGGACCTTCCTGCTCGTCCAGCGATACGCCGCCGGACACGATCGTGACGTTGGCGCCTTCGCGCGACAGCAGCGGCTTGCGGACATACGACGTCCCGAGCTCCGCTGCCCGCGCGTCGTCCTCGAAGAACGCCGGCAGCAGATGGGGATGGTTCGGAAACATCTCCCACAGCAGCGGCAAAATGCCCTTGTTGGAGAGCACCGCTTTCCACGGCGGCTCGATCCAGCGCGTCGGCGCCTCCTTCAGCTTCGCGCCGAAGGAATCCTGGAACATCCATTCCCAGGGATAGAGCTTGAAGGCGAGTGCGATGTCGGCCTCGTCGAGATCGACGAAGCCGCCAGGCTCATCGCGCCAGCCGACCTCTTCGATGTCGAGCAACCTGGTCGAGAGGCCGGCCTGGCGCGCGGTGTCCTCGAGATAAGCGAGCGTGCCGGCGTCTTCCGAGTTGTCGGTGGTGCCGGTGAGATGGACGTGGCGGCCCGCGGCGATCTCCTTCCACGCCGCGATCAACCGCTCATGGATGGAGTTGAACTGATCGGCGCGAACAGGGACGATGCGGCGCTCGATCGCCTGCTCGAGCCAGGTCCATTGAAACACCGCGGCCTCGAAGATCGAGGTCGGCGTATCCGCGTTGTATTCGAGCAGTTTTGCCGGCGACTTGCCGTCGAATTTCAAATCGAGCCGGCCATAGAGGCTGCGGTCGTCGCGCTGCCAGCTCTCGGCGATCAGGCTCCAGAACGCTTCCGGAATCTGCAAGCGCCGCAGGTACCGCTCCTCGCCGATGACGCGGCCGGCAAGCTCCAGGCACATCGCCTCGATCTCGGCGGTCGGCGTCTCGATGCCGCGCTCGATCTCGTCGAGCGTGAAGCCGTAATAAGCGCGCTCGTCCCAATAGCGTTCGCCGTCGATGGTGTGGAAGACGAAGCCGCATTGCGCCGCGGTCTCCCGCCAGTCGTCGCGCTCCAGGCAATTGATGCGCTGCATGGATCAACCGCCGCCCGAGAAGCCATGGCCGAACGAGCCGAAGCCGCCGCGGCTGACGCTGCTGTGGCCGGAATCGGACGACGTGCTCGAGGAGGAATGGCTCGAAGAATCGCTGCTGAAGAAGTTCGACCGCGACGACCAGCGCGAGCTGCTGCCGCCTGACGAGCTGCTGCCGCTGCTGCTTGTGCAGGTCGTGGTCGTCTGCCCCGGCACGGCGCCGGGTGTGGGCTCGCAATTCTGCCGCGGCATCATCGTGTAGGCGGTGGTGCCGACCGCGAGCGTGCCCATCACCAGCAGGGCGACATGGCCTGAGCGCTTCGTCGGCTCTTTGGCCGGCAGCGGCAATGGCTGTGGCAGGCGTGGCCGACGCTTGCCGAACTGCTGTTTGGACGGTTTGTCGGCCATCTCAATAGATCATGCTGGCGGCGTTGAGCAGGCCCGCGGCGAGCGAGGACAGCCCGAGCCAGATCGCGGGCGCAAGCTCGCCGGCGGCGATCCGCTCCGACAGCTTCGGCACCGGCACTCTCACGAGAAAGAATACGATGATCTGCACGATCAGCGCGATCGTCGCCCAGATCAGGCAGTCCAGCACATTGGCCGAATGCGCGATGGCGCTGACCAGCGGCGCCACGAAGCCGAGCAGGCTGAGGCCGAGCGCGATCGCCGCGGCCGGCTCGTTGTCGCGGATCAGCTGGAACTCGTTATGCGCGGTGATGCGGGTATAGACGAACAGATACGCCACGATCGCGATCAGCCCGGTGCAGAAATAGACCAGGAAGGCGGGCAGGCCGGCCAGTGATTGCAGGATCATCGTTCCCCCATAGTGCAGCGACCATTCGTCGGCGGGGGAAGCATAGCGGTTCAATGGCGGGACGGCGACGAAGCCGCCTTCACGTCCCCAAAAAACAAAACCCCGCCATTTGCGGCGGGGTCCAGGCTGGGAGGAGCGAGCCCGAAAGGGGCCCGCGACGTAAACCCAGAAGATCAGGCGGGAATGCGCTCTTCGTGCTCGTGCGGCTCGCGCAGCACGTAGCCGCGGCCCCACACGGTCTCGATGAAGTTGCGTCCCTCGGAAGCGTTGGCCAGCTTCTTGCGGAGCTTGCAGATGAAGACGTCGATGATCTTCAGCTCGGGCTCGTCCATGCCGCCATAGAGATGGTTGAGGAACATTTCCTTGGTCAGGGTCGTGCCCTTGCGGAGCGAGAGCAGCTCCAGCATCTGGTATTCCTTGCCGGTCAGATGCACGCGCTGGCCGCCGACTTCCACCGTCTTGGTGTCGAGGTTGACGACGAGGTCGCCGGTCTGGATGACCGACTGGGCGTGACCTTTGGAGCGGCGCACGATCGCGTGGATGCGGGCCACCAGCTCGTCCTTGTGGAAGGGCTTGGTCATGTAGTCGTCGGCGCCGACGCCGAGACCCTTGACCTTGTCCTCGATGCCGGCGAGGCCGGAGAGGATCAGGATCGGTGTCTTGATCTTGGAGACCCGAAGCTGCTTGAGCACGTCGTAGCCGGACATGTCGGGCAGGTTGAGGTCGAGAAGGATAATGTCGTAATCGTATAATTTACCGAGATCGACGCCTTCTTCCCCCAAATCGGTCGTGTAGACGTTGAAGCTCTCAGACTTCAGCATCAGCTCGATCGACTGCGCGACGGCGCTGTCATCTTCAATCAGCAAAACGCGCATGCCAGTTCCCCATAGTCGCCGCTCCTGGGCGTCAGGTCGGCCGCATTCGCGGCACTCAACAAAACGCCTTTGAACAACTGATTCGGATCCTGACAACAGATGGTTAACAAATCCTGATTCTGGAACGCAAGTCCCCCGGGTGCAATTTTTGTCGAATCGCCCTAAGGTCCTGTGCGCGAAGCAGCTTTCGTCACCCAGCTCAGTTCAAGTTCCACTTTAAGAGACGGGCCTAACCGACTCCCGCGACTCAGCCTTCTTCTGAAGGGGAGTCACGCTCAGTCACAAAGACAGTGACGCAATGATTAATGATGCGGGTAAACACGAAGTTAAGCGCCGTTCAGAAATATGGCGAAACTTAAGGTTTTCACCGTGAAGTCCCGGGGATCGCAAAGGGCGACCCTGGGGATGACCAAGGCGCGGTCCTTAATGAAGGCTCTCTTATGAAGGCGCTTGCCGAACAGATCGGCGACATCGACGGCATCAATATCTATGGCCGCGTCGTCGGTGTCCGCGGCCTGATGGTCGAGGTGGCCGGCCCGATTCATGCGATGTCGGTCGGCGCGCGGCTGGTGATCGAGACCGGCGCCAACCGTTCGATTCCCTGCGAGGTGATCGGCTTCTCCGGCAACAATGCTGTCGTGATGCCGTTCGCCGGCCTCGACGGCGTGCGCCGCGGTTGCAAGGCCGTCATCGCCAATGCCGCCAATCTGGTGCGACCGTCGTCGGCCTGGCTCGGCCGCGTCGTCAACGCGCTGGGCGAGCCGATCGACGGCAAGGGACCGCTGCCACAGGGCGCCTCGCCGATGCCGTTCCGCAATGCGCCGCCGCCGGCGCATTCGCGCAAGCGTGTCGGCGCCCCGCTCGATCTCGGCGTGCGCGCGATGAACACCTTCCTCACCTGCTGCCGCGGCCAGCGCATGGGCATCTTCGCAGGGTCCGGCGTCGGCAAATCGGTGCTGCTGTCGATGCTCGCGCGCAACGTCGACGCCGCGGTCAGCGTCATCGGGCTGATCGGCGAACGCGGCCGCGAGGTGCAGGAATTTCTGCAGGACGACCTCGGCGAGGAGGGCCTCGCCCGTTCGGTCGTCGTGGTCGCAACCTCCGACGAACCGGCGCTGATGCGCCGGCAGGCGGCGTATCTCACGCTCGCGGTCGCCGAATATTTCCGCGACGAGGATCAGGACGTGCTCTGCCTGATGGACTCGGTGACGCGCTTTGCCATGGCCCAGCGCGAGATCGGCCTGTCCGCCGGCGAGCCGCCGACGGCCAAGGGCTACACGCCGACCGTCTTCACCGAGCTGCCGAAACTGCTGGAGCGCGCCGGACCGGGCCTGGGGGAGGGCGCCATCACCGCGATCTTCACGGTGCTGGTCGACGGCGACGACCATAACGAGCCGATCGCCGATGCGGTCCGCGGCATCCTCGACGGCCACATCGTGATGCAGCGCTCGATCGCCGAGCGCGGCCGCTACCCCGCCATCAACATCCTCAAATCCGTCTCCCGCACCATGCCGAAATCGGCCGATCCGCAGTTCTGGCCCGTCATCCAGAAGGCGCGGGCGGTGATGGCGACCTATGCCGACATGGAGGAATTGATCCGGCTCGGCGCCTACCGGGCCGGCTCCAGCCCCGAGGTCGACGAGGCGATCCGCCTGCACGAACCGCTCGAGGCGTTCCTGCGCCAGCGCAAGGACGAAAATGCGTCTCTGGCGGACGGGTATCGCCAATTGGCGCAAATCCTCGGTAATTTGGAAACGGAACGCTAACTTTGTCAGGTCATCATCCCATCCCACAGAGTAGCAGAGCCGGTCTTGGCCCCTGTTGGGCCTGTGGGGAGACCGGTGACGTCCCACGTGCAGCGAGGGGACTTCTGGGGAGTACGAGTCGATGAAGTCACGAGATACCCTCATCCGCCTGAAGAAGTTTCAGGTCGACGAGAAGCGCCGCCGGGTCACCCAGATCGAGACCATGATCGCCGACTTCCAGCGGATGTCGACCGATCTCGAGCGCGAGATCACGACCGAGCAGGAGCGTGCCGGGATCAACGATCCCTCGCACTTCGCTTATCCGACCTATGCCAAGGCCGCCATTCAGCGCCGCGAGAACCTGACCCGCTCGGCGGACGAGCTCAAGGGCCAGCTCGACGAAGCCAAGGCCGCGCTGGCCGAGGCCTTCGAGGAGCTCAAGAAGGTCGAGCTCCTGGACGAGCGCGACCAGGCCCGCGAGCGCGCCGAGGAAAATGCCCGCGAGCAGGCCGATCTCGACAGCATCGGCCTGATGCGCGCCCGCATCGGCGCCGTCGCCTGAGCCGCTAGCCGCCAGACCATCCTGGAATTATTGCCAAACCCGGACCCGCAAGGTCCGGGTTTTCGCATGTGCTATCCACAGTGTGGCGCCGCACCCCTTGGTGGACGGCTTGGCCGCGCGCTATGGTAGCGAAGTGCCGGGGCCTGCGCGGAACGCGATGGCCCGCGTGTCGGGGGGCTGAATGCTGACGCCAGCAGAGCTGGTCGGGTTGATCGAGGCGGTGGCGAAGGGCGATCAGGCTGCGTTCGAGCGCCTCTACGCCGCCACGCGCGCGAAACTCTATGGCGTCGTGCTCCGTATCTTGCGCCGACAGGATCTCGCAGAGGAGGTCATTCAGGAGACCTACGTCAAGATCTGGAACGGTGCCGGCGGGTTCAATCCGGCGCTGTCGTCGCCGATCACGTGGATGGCCTCGATTGCGCGCAACCGTGCGATCGACATCGTGCGCAAGAAGTCTGAGGTCTCGATCGAGGAAGAGCCTCAGGCGATGGAGGTCGCGGCCGACAGCCCCGATCCGCTGGCGCGCCGGGAGATGACCGAAGAGTTGAAGCGGCTGCTGGAATGCGTCGGCCGGCTCGAGCCGGACCGTCAGCGGCTCGTGCTTCTCGCCTATTACAACGGCTGGAGCCGCGAGCAATTGGCGGAGAAATTCGCCGCTCCCGTCAACACGGTGAAGACGTGGCTCCGGCGCAGCATGTTGGATATCCGGGAGTGCCTCGGACTATGAGGGTTTATACTGTGAGGGTGGTTCTGGACTGCATGTGATGGCCTACTCGGAGGACCATATCGCGCTCGCCGCGGAATATGCGCTCGGCACCCTCGATGCCGATGAGCGCGCGCAGGTCGAGACCATGATGGCGATGGACCCGGCGTTCGCCGACATCGTGCAGGCCTGGGCCTATCGGCTCGGCGCCCTCAACCAGATGGTCGGCTCGGTCGAGCCGCGTCCGATCGTGTGGGAGAACATCAGGTCCGAGATCGCGCGCACGGCGCTTGCGCAGCAGCCGCCCGGTCTGGCCGAAATCGTACCGCCGCCAATCCCGCCCGTCGAGGCCGCGCCGCCGGAAGCGCCGCTGGAGCAGGGACCGCAACCGGAGCCGCAGCCTCCCGAAGCAGAGCAGCCCGAGCCGATGCGCTCCGGATCCGATGTGATACCCGACATCGCGCCGGTGTTCATGCCGCAGGTCCATGCGCCCGATCCTGAGGTCGTCCGGACGCCGCAGGTGCCCATCGCGGACGACACCAACGTGATCCGTCTCGAGGGCCGCGTGAAGCGCTGGCGCTCGATCGCATCCGCGGTCGGCGCGCTCGCGGCCGCGCTGCTGGTGACGCTGTCGCTTCAAATCTTTCTGCCCGACGCGCTGCCGGGGGCTTTACGTCCGGCGCCGCGCATCCAGACGGTGGAAGTGAAGACGCCGGTCGCGCCGCTCGCCGCCGCGGCGCAATATGTCGCGCTGCTGCAGGGCCAGGGCGGTGGCCCCGCCTTCATCCTCACCATCGACGGCGCGACGCGGAATTTCACGGTGCGCAAGGTCGGCGCGACGCCGGAGCCCGGCAAGAGCTTCGAGCTCTGGCTGATCTCCGACAAGCTGCCGCGCCCGCGCTCGCTCGGCGTGATCGGCGCGGGCGAATTCACCGCGCGTCCGCTGCTCGCCTCCTATGATGCCGACGTCGTCAACGGCGCGACCTACGCGGTCACCGTCGAGCAGGCCGGCGGCTCGCCCGACGGCCGGCCGACCTCGGCCCCGGTGTTTTCCGGCAAGCTGATCGAGACCGTGCCGCCGTCCCAGCCGCAGGCGCCCGCGAAGAAATAGGTGCCGTTCATGCGGGCTACGACCCTGTCGTCAGGGTCCGCTTCGCCGTCGCATCCCGACAAGTCTCCCTGAATCCGCCCCCGATTTGAACCTCGCCGCAATTTGCGGCGTCAAATCCCCGGAATTTGCAGTCGGCGCCGCCGATCGTGACGCCGGAGAGGGGCTAGAAATCAGATGGATGCAGCGAAAACGTCCGGCATCTTCGTTCACCAATACACTGGACTGCCGCACGGCCCTGCGTTCGAACATTGGCGCGAGCGGGCTTTCGGGGCCTGCGGCCTCGATATCGGGCCGAGTCATGGCGACAGCATCGATTGCCGGCTCCAGATCAGTGTGGTCGACAACATCGCGCTCGCCATTCCGGAAGGCGCCTCCGCGCAATATTCCCGCACCCAGAGCCACCTTGCCGACGGCAGCGACGACCTCGTGCTGATCGCCGCACATGCCGGCCTCGTGCGTGTCGGGCAGAACGGCCACACCGTGGAGCTTGCGCCCGCGCAGATGGTGCTCGTCGACATGAGCATCACCGGCACCGTCGGTCACACCGATGAAAACCGCTTCACCACCATCCGCATGCCGCGCCGCGCGTTGCTCGACATCAGTCCGCGTGCCGAGGACAAGCTGTCGCAAGTGCTCAGCGACGGTGCCGTCGCAGAGACCATCTTCCGCTACCACGCGCTCGCCGCCAATCACGCGCCGCATCTCGACGCGGTGGGCCAGCGCCTGACCGCGCAGCATATGGTCGATCTCGTCGGCCTCCTGCTCGGCACCGATGCCGAGCATGCCAGCCTTGCGCGCGGCCGCGGCCATGCGGCGGCGCGCCTCGACCTCATGCGCGCCGATGTGATGGCCGCGCTCGGCCGCAACGATCTCTGCCTGTCCGAGGTCGCGACGCGCTCGGGCCTCAGCCCGCGCCAGGCGCAACGCCTGTTCGAGCAGGCCGGCACGACCTTCACCGAATTCGTGCTGGAGCAGCGCCTGCTGCAGGCACGCAAGCTGCTCGGCGATCCCCGCGCCAGGACGCGCAAGATCAGCGACATCGCACATTCCTCGGGCTTTTCCGATTTGTCCTATTTCAACCGTGCATTCCGCAAGCGCTTTGGCGCGACACCGTCGGAATTGCGCGAGGCGTGAGGCGCGCCGGTTTCGTTCTGCGGATCACGGTTGGCCCGTTGGCGGCGATGAGCTATATCTACCTGTGCGGGTAGACCGCTCGATCGCTTGTCGTTCGCTCGTCGTTCCATTGGGAAAGTGCAGTCAACGGACATGGCGCGTATCGTCGTGCTCGGCGCCGGATTTGCAGGCCTGTGGGCGGCCATCGGTGCCGCGCGCAAGCGCGACGAGATCGGTGCTGTCAGCGACATCGAGATCTGCGTGATCGATCGCAATCCCTATCACAACATCCGGGTGCGCAATTACGAGGTCGATCTCCGCGAGGTCGCGATACCGTTGCCGAAGCTGCTCGATCCCGTCGGTGTCCGTCACGAGATCGGCGAGGTCGAAGCCATCGATCCGGTCTGGCGCGAGATTTCGCTGGTCACGAGCAGCGGCGAGCGGACGCTGGCCTATGACCGCCTGGTGCTGGCGCTCGGCAGCGAGGTGATGCGTCCCGACATACCAGGCCTCGCCGAGCACGCCTTCGATGTCGATACCTATGTTGCGGCGCTCCGCCTCGAGGACCATCTCGCCTCGCTCGGCCGCAGCGCGCCCGCGCCGGGGCGGTCGACCGTCGTGGTGGTCGGTGCCGGCTTTACCGGCATCGAGGTCGCAGCCGAGATGCCCGACAGGCTGGCGCGGGCGGGCATCGCCGGCAGCCGCCGCATCATCTTGGTCGATCCCAATCCCGCGGTCGGCGCCACCATCGGTGCGCCGGCGCGTCCCGTCATCGAGACGGCGTTGGCGGCGCTCGACGTCGAGACGCGTCTCGGCGTGCGCGTCGTCTCGGTCGAGGCCGCCGGCATCCGCTTGAGCTCCGGCGAGTTCATTCCGGCGCAGACGGTGATCTGGTGTGCCGGGATGCGTGCGAGCCCTCTGGCGGCGCGCTTTCCGGACGCCCGCGACCGGCTCGGGCGCCTGCTGGTCGATCCCTTCATGCGGGTTGCCGATGTCGGTGGCGTGTTCGCGGCCGGCGACGTCGCCTCCAGCGTGGTCGACGGGCTGCATCCGACCGTGATGTCCTGCCAGTTCGCGCGTCCCATGGGCCGTTTCGCCGGCCACAACGTGGTCGCCGATCTCGCCGGCCTGCCGATGTTGCCGCTGCGGATCGACTGGTACGTGACCGTGCTCGATCTCGGCGGCTGGGGCGCGCTCTATACCGAGGGCTGGGATCGCGAGGTCAAGGCGACCGGTCAGGCTGCGAAGGCGACCAAGAACATCATCAACCGCAAGCGCATCTATCCGCCGCTGACCGGCAGCAAGGATGAGCTGTTCGCCGCCGCTGCGCCGACGGTGCAGGCACCGCCGCCGACTTACGGGGCTCCGCGTCGTTGAGCTGGCTCGTGCGTATCTGCCCCTCCGCTCACGACCAGATAATCCTAAAAGCGGAGGAACGTCGCTCCCTGGCGAATGTTGGCTTGACGGAGACAAAATCTTCGTGAGCAGCGGACAGTCGCCGTCGCAGCAGGAGCGGCGTAACGCCC
Organism: Bradyrhizobium sp. CCBAU 65884; assembly: GCF_028128835.1. NCBI lineage: Bacteria > Pseudomonadati > Pseudomonadota > Alphaproteobacteria > Hyphomicrobiales > Nitrobacteraceae > Bradyrhizobium > Bradyrhizobium sp. CCBAU 65884. Next base: position 12,964 of record NZ_LBJU01000090.1, read on the forward strand.
GCCTGGTCGCGCGATCTAGTCCATCCCCTCATCGCGAAAGAAACATATGAACAGACCAAAGCCGACCCATTTCCGCAATTCGCTGGATTTAAGAGATAAAGTGCAGGTCAGGATCCTGCGCAGGCGGCTCAAGCTATCGGATGAGCAATTTACCAACGTCGTTCGCAAGTCTGGCAGTTCAATCTCGGCCATCACCAAGGAGGCCTCTAGTTTGAAGTAGCGGACCGCCGGCCGCCGTTGCCAACGCGATCGTCCCCGCAGCCATTTCGAGTCAATGCAGTCGAGGCAGGCCCTGAACATGAAAATACAGGTTGGCTTCGAGATGACCTACGAATTCCAGCAAGTCACACCATTGATTGCTGTCGTCGGTATGCATTTCACCCGGGCATCCGACATCATCGTGCCGGATTATCTCATCACCGAGCCTCCCGTGCCGATCTCGCCCTACCGCGACGGCTTTGGAAACTGGTGCAATCGATTTGTCGCGCCCGCCGGCCGCATGCGTCTTTCCGCCAACGGCACAGTGCGCGATAGCGGGCTGCCCGATGTCATTGTGCCTTCAGCCACGCAATGCGCGGTGCAGGATCTGCCACCTGATACCATCGTCTATCTGCTTGGCAGCCGCTACTGCGAAACCGATCGGCTTTCCGACATCGCATGGAAGCTGTTCGAGAACGTGGCGCCGGGTTGGTCACGGGTCCAGGCGATCTGCGATTTCGTGCACAATCACATCGCATTCGGCTACCAGCATGCGCGGGCCACCATGACGGCTTGGGACGTATTCAACGAGGGCAAGGGCGTCTGTCGCGACTATGCGCATCTTGCCATTGCATTCTGCCGTTGCTTGAACATTCCAGCGCGCTATTGCACCGGCTATCTCGGCGACATCGGCATCCCGCCGCCCCACGCCCCCGGAGACTTTGCAGGCTGGTTCGAAGCCTATCTTGGCGGTCGCTGGTACACATTCGATGCACGCAACAACACTCCGCGAATTGGGCGCGTCCTGATTGCACAAGGCCGCGATGCGGCGGATGTTCCGATTGCCCAGACTTTCGGACCCAACACGCTCGTCAGCTTCAAGGTGTGGACTGATGAACTTGTGTAGAGCGCTCGCCTTGGGCGATTGGGTGCCAGGCGGCTGAGATTGATCTCGCTAACTGATTAGAAGACTGCTACACAGTTCGCATCACCGTGCGCTACGTGGCCGTTATCGGTGACTGAGAGCTTCGCGCTCCCGCCTCAACCCAAGAGAAGGCGGTCAGATGTCAGATTTCGACAAATTCGACATTCGTGAGTGGCTCGTACCACCTTTGTTGGTGCCGGTCTTTCTCGTGCTGCTGATTGCGGTGACGGCCATTTTGTAGCGGCAAGTCGGTTCCATCACCATGCGTCAGAACTGCAAACCGCGGCGTTGAGCCAGTTCAAGCTAACGGGAGCCCAAAATGGCAAACACGGCGATCATCAGGGATGCCTACGGGGTTCCGGCAATCTTCGTTGGTTCGAAGACTGGCCGGGACGATGCGCCCTTTGTTTTCGTGAGGGTCGGAGGTGAGGAGCGCCGGATGCGTTGGTCCGAATGGGATGCTCTTCCGGCCTGGACCGGCGAGCGTCCCACCTGGGCGAGTAAAACCAAATAGCTATGGAGTGTTCAGCATGAGGATGGTTCGAACAGGCACATGGACCGCGGCGCTCTTGCTGGCATTCGCACTGGGCACATTCACGCCAACAGCTTTTGCCGCCGAGCCGAACTGCCGTGCGATCGAAAGTACCAGCGCGCGCCTTTCCTGTTACGATGCGGCATTTCCTCCAAGAACCAGGAAGCCCGATGAAGCCGGCATCGACCCATCGTCAGGTTACAAAGATCCATTTCGTGCGGAAGAAGCCCGAACCGCCGCGAAGCTCAAGAATATTTGCCGCGGTTGCTGAGTCTCGCTTCCGAACATGCGCGCCAATTGAGAGAGCCTGTGAGATGACGAACGATGATGCCAAAGGTCGTCGAGTGGTGCGCCAACGAAAGCGTGCTCTTCATCTGGCTGGCACGGTATTGGATGGGAGGGCAGACCGCACAAGGCGCCAGTGGATGCGGATAGTTGCTGCCAGGAACCGAACAAAGCGCTCGCTATCCGGCAGATAAAGGCGCACTGTCCCACGACCATCGAGCGGCCCATAGCATCTATCGGTGGTGTGAACGCAAGTTGCGCTCCCGCTCAACCCCGCAGCGGAGCGTCATACATGCCGGCTCAACGGTCCCCACGACAATCCTTGACATTCGAATACCGCCTTGCGCAAGAGGCGATCAATCTCCGCCTACAGGCCAACGGGATGCCCGCTGGCGTCCGCCGCGCGGAGCTTCTGCGAAAAGCCCGCCAGATCGATGTTGCTGGGGAGCTCAACAAGTGGCTGACCTCGCCGGGCCTACTGCCGCCATCTTGAATTCAGGTCTCGTTCTCCTTCATCGGGATTTTGCTCTCACCCTCCCGGGGGCTGGTAAGCCGCCGCCTGCGCTTCATTTAAGCGGGCGGCGTTTTTCTCGAGATGGAAAGCCATTGGGCGCGACGTCTAGCGGCTGATCGTGATTTCCATGTAGCTTTCCAGGAACGCCGCTGGAAGAGCGGCTTTAAGCTTTATACCTGACTTGCGGTGCGGTTCGCCGACATCAGCCTTGATTGCAATCCTGGAAATTTGACACGGAGGCTACTGACCGAGACCAATTCGGTGGATGGGCCCAGCTTACAAGCCCTTGTGTTGCCCGACGGGCAAAACACCCAATCCATCGGTCAATCGGCGCCTTAAAAATATTCCACTTTACCGAATTTCGGAAAGGGCGTATGTGTCGCGACAACCCGGCCCAAGGAAGAGGGGCGTATCGCGATCGTCACGAACGCGGGCCGGGCGGCGGTGGACGCTAGTTGCATCGGCGCGAAGTGCTTTCGCAGGGCGGAGAGCCGTGAGCGAAAGTATCGCGCACACGACCGGTGTGATCCGCGTACGGCAAAATCGTGTGGTCCTGGCGCCCGGGGTCTGTGCGCCAAGTCTTGTGGTGATGGGTGTCGTCCAACCGGACGCATCCGTCAGCCATCCGCAAGGCGACGGGGGCAATAGTGCAACGCTCCCCGGGGAGATCACGACATAAGCCGTAAGCCCACTGCGCAGGGAAGGCCGGGATGTCCTGGCTACACCTGTATGCCGCTGTGCAGCTTCTTGTTACGCAGGATTCGCACAGTGGACCGCGGGTGCCAGCCGGCGCCCGGTCTTCCCTGCGCCCTCTCCATTCAAGAGGGTGAAGAGATCAAGCAAAGCTCGGGCGAGATCAGCCGCGAGGATGCGAAGGCGTGTCTCGGAGGCGTAGGATGGGTAGAGCACTTGCGAAACCCATCATGTTTCAACACAGGGGAAGTGTTGATGGGTTTCGCTGCGCTCTACCCATCCTACGAGCTGCGTCCAAATTCCGCTCTCATGCCCCGGACGCAGCGCAGCGCTTCTTCAGCGATGCGCTGCAGAGCCGGGGCCCACGTGGCAGCAAATGCTGTGGCTTCCTGGGTCCCGGCTCTGCGCAGCAGCGTAAGATCGCTGCAGCGCGTCCGGGACACGAGAGTGGTGGGCGCTGCTACTTCACACTCCGTCACGGCGTTCGCACAAGAGAGCAGGCGGTATCGTGACGCGGCAAGCTGCAACATCCTTCATGACGCCGGCGTGGCGAAATCCACACGCCTCGCGCGCCGACAACTCCGTCATCAAATTATTGCTTGATGTGCCCAGGTTGTTTCGTCTAGCGTCACCCGCAGGGGTTGGGAATGGCATTCTGTCCATAGCAGCCCGTAGGATGGGTTGAGCCCTTGCGAAACCCATCATCCTCTGCCGCTGAAACGATGGGTATCGCTTCGCTCCACGGCAGCGCTCCGCACGCGAACGGCGCCCAGGCCGCGAACGAGCCCAGTGCTTCCGCCGCCGCGCAAGCGGCCTCGCCGCCCAAGACCGTGTCGCAGGTGCTCGGCGAGATCACCTGGCTGATGACCCAGAGCCCGCGCCACAAGGCTATCGCGCTCGGCGACCTCGAATGGCTGGTGATGCCGGCGATCCTGCTGCAGCAGTTCCGGATCTTCTACAAGGGCGAGCAGCCGGTCGGCGTTGCGCTCTGGGCGCTGGCGGACGAGATCGTCGCGAAACGGATCGATGCGGGGGATGTGCGGCTGACGCCGGCGGAGTGGAAGGGCGGGGCGAATAGGAAGATCATCGATGTGGTCGCGCCGTTTGGGGGCGAGGGGGAAATGCGAAATCGAATTTTCGTCTAACGAGCAACGCATTCGATGTTTGAGCTCCGATCAAAAGCTTCTTGTAACGGACTAGGAACCTTTCGGCTGGCCTGTTTCGCGGGGGGATCTGCATTTGGTTCTTCGCAGGCTCCGCTAAACTTGCTCTAGCACTCGACGGCATGTCACCTGCGCTAAGGTCAACGCTAGAGCCGCTCCGGTCAGCGACCAGTGTCGTGTTGATGATTATTCCTTACCCGACTTACTTCGTCATGGCCGTTGACGAAGCGATGCTGCGCAAGGCCTCATGTCAGTACGAGATACCGGCCGGTGCGCCTATGGATGAGCTAATAGATGTCCTGAGCAGAAACATTATCGAATATGAAATCGGACCGAAGCCTAGTGTTGGCTTACGTCTTGGAGTCGTTTTTAGATCGGGCGGCGGCAAGACAATGCAGGAGTTCTACTTCAATGACTCCGGCGGGTCTTTTGAGCTTCTTGGTTATTCGAACGAGCATCGAATGAAGGCGCTTGCCCACCTTCCTGACGAGCTGCGTGCTCTCGTCATGCGTCTCGGTGCTGTTCCCATCAAAGATGCTCTATCCAAATGTCTTCCTTCCTAGTCGATCGAGGCCTTTCGCTGCGCTTTTGATCAGACGAGGTCATGCTGAGCCCGTAGGATGGGTTGAGCCCTTGCGAAACCCATCACTTTCTTCTCGGCCAATTCATGATGACAAATTATCGTCGCAACTTCGTCCCGGGAGGCAGCTTCTTCTTTACCGTCAATCTGGCGGAGCGCAGGCTTTCCCTGCTGACGGACCATGTCGAGATCTTGCGCGCGGCCTTCCGCGAAACACGCCGACGTCATCCCTTCACGATCGACGCCGTCGTTGTGCTGCCCGATCATCTCCATGCGGTATGGTCGTTACCCGAAGGCGATTCCGATTTCGCAACACGCTGGCGACTGGTCAAGTCAGCATTTTCTCGCGGCGTCGAGCGCGGTGAACGAATATCATCGAGCCGCGCCGCGAGGGGCGAACGCGGAATCTGGCAGCGCCGCTATTGGGAGCATGCCATACGCGATGAAGGCGATTTCGTGCGCCATGTCGACTACGTCCACATCAATCCGGTCAAGCATGGGCTGGTCCCGCGCGTATGCGACTCGGCATGGTCCTCGTTTCATCGCCATGTGAGGCTTGGCAATTATCCGGTCGACTGGGCCGGCGATCGTTCGGAGGATGCACACGAATACGGTGAAAGAGGAGAGGGCAGATGATGGGTATCGCTGCGCTCAACCCATCCTACACGGGCCGGGAATGACGGAGTGAGGCGGGTGCTGAAATCGCGTTGCAGCGCGTCCGGAACACGAGAGGAGACAGTCGTGTGTTTGATGAATTTGGCGAGCGCGCCTGCAATCACACCCCCAGACATGAGAAAGCGCCCGTGGGGGGCGGGCGCTTTCTGTAGTCGACTTGGGGTTGGGGTCGTCTACATATCCACGTGGCGACTTTGGGGGGCTGGTAAAGAGCCGCGTGAATTCAAAAAACTCGTCAGATCTCCTTAGCGAACGAGGGATGCATTCGCGCTGGTGATAACAACCGGCTTGTCGGCCTTGATGACGCGGGCGGTCTGGGTCAGACCTTCGTCCGAACCCGTGCGTGCCGTGATGCCGAGGCCCGCCACCGCGATCCCTGCGACGAGGGCAACGACCACGACTTTCAAATGGGTCGCGCGATCTGCGCTGTAGATCGAGTGGTTCATGGAAGCCTCCTGCCGCCATCTACCCGAAGTAGTCGCCGGCCGTTTCAGGCAGGTTCATGCTTCCGGTGCCCAACAACCTAGTATTGGGGGGATTCGTTCCCAAGAGGCCATCACAAGAGCGTGACAGGACGTGAAAGATCGCGATCAAAAGCGACCCTTGATCGTGCATTTTTGCAATTATTTCAAAGCTGTAATGTGCCTGTCAGGCGCCTTGTCGAGGTTTGGTCCACAAGGCGCCAGGAACTCAGAAACCATTTGCCTGTGGCCGAAAAACACACGGCTTCTTAAGGCAAATCAGATGCTTCCGACAGTTTTCAATCTCGCCCTGGGGTGGATCTCGGCCTGCGACAGCACCGTCGTCTGGGCCCGGAACCGCTCCACCAGGGAGCGGACGAAGGGACGAATTGCCGCAGAGGTGACCAGCACCGGCGCCTCGCCTTCGCGGGCGGCGCGCTCGAACGCCTCGCGCACGCCGGTCATGAACTCCGACAATTTCGAGGGCTGCATCGCAAGGCTGCGCTCTTCGCCCTGGCCGATGATGGATTCGGCAAAGGCCTGCTCCCACCGCGCCGACAGCGCGATCAGCGGCAGATAGCCGGCATAGGAGGTGTTCTGCGCGCAGATCTGCCGCGCCAGGCGGGCCCGGACGTGCTCGACCATGGTGGCGGGATTGCGCGAGAAGGCGAGCGAGTCGGCGATGCCTTCGAGGATGGTGGAGAGATCGCGGATCGAGATGCGCTCGGCGAGCAGCAGCTGCAGCACGCGCTGGATGCCGGAGACCGTGACCTGTCCCGGCACGATGTCCTTGACCAGCTCGCCCTGCTCCTTCGGCAGCTCCTTGAGCAGTTTCTGCACCTCGCCGTAGGAGAGCAGGTCCGACATGTTGGCCTTGAGCAGCTCGGTGAGATGGGTCGAGAGCACGGTCGCGGCGTCGACGACGGTGTAGCCCTTGAGCGAGGCCTCCTCCTTGAGACTGGCATCGACCCAGGTCGCGGGCAGGCCGAAGGTCGGCTCGGTGGTGTGGATGCCGGGCACCTGCACCTGGCTGCCGCCGGGGTCCATCACCATGAACTGGTTCGGCCAGATCTTGCCGGTGCCGGCGTCGACCTCCTTGATCTTGATGATGTAGGTGTTGGCCTCGAGCTGGACGTTGTCGAGGATGCGCACCGCCGGCATCACAAAACCCATCTCGATCGCGAGCGAACGGCGCAGCGCCTTGATCTGCTCGGTGAGGCGGTCGGTGCCGTCGGGGCCGTTGACCAGCGGCAGCAGCGCATAGCCGAGCTCGATCTTGAGGTCGTCGATCTTGAGCGCCGCCGAGATCGGCTCTTCGGCCGCAGCCGCGCCCGCCGCACCGGGCGTTCCCGGAGCGGGTGCGGCCATGGCGGCTTCCTCGGCCTTGGCCGTCACCCGGTTGCGGTTGCGGGCGTGCCAGGCGAGCGCGCCGGCACCGGTGCCGAGCGCCAGGAAGGGGAGGGTCGGGATGCCCGGCAGCGCCGCCAGCACCAGCATGACCGCCGAGGACATCGCGAGCGCCTGCGGATAGCCGGAGAACTGCTTCATCAGCGCCTTGTCGGCGGCGCCGGAGACGCCGGCCTTGGAGACGAGCAGGCCGGCCGCGGTCGAGACGATCAGCGCCGGCACCTGGGTGACGAGGCCGTCACCGACGGTCAGCAGCGTGTAGCTGCGCCCCGCATCGGCAAAGGACATGCCCTGCTGCGCCACGCCGATGATCATGCCGCCGACGACGTTGATGAAGACGATCAACAGGCCGGCGATGGCATCGCCGCGGACGAATTTGGAGGCACCGTCCATGGCGCCGAAGAAGCCGCTCTCGTCCTCCAGCTCCTTGCGGCGGTGCTTGGCGACCTTTTCGTCGATCAGGCCGGCGCCGAGGTCGGCGTCGATCGCCATCTGCTTGCCGGGCATGGCGTCGAGGTGGAAGCGGGCGGCAACCTCGGCGATACGGCCCGAACCCTTGGTGATGACGACGAAATTGACGATGATCAGGATGGCGAAGACGATGATGCCGATGACGAAATTGCCGCCCATCACGAAGCTGCCGAAGGCCTCGATGACGTGACCGGCGGCCGCCGTGCCCTCGTGCCCGTGCGACAGGATCAGCCGGGTCGAGGCCATGTTGAGCGACAGGCGCAGCATGGTCGAGATCAGCAGGATGGTCGGGAAGGCCGAGAATTCCAGCGGTGTCTGGATGAACAGCGAGGTCATCAGGATCAGGATCGACAGCGTGATCGAGATCGCCAGGAACAGGTCCAGCACGATCGCGGGCAGCGGCAGGATCAGCACCACCAGGATGGTGAGGATGCCGAGCGCCAGCGCGATGTCGCCGCGCTTGAGGACGTTGACGATCTCGTTGAGGGAGGGAATCGAGGGCCTTGCGCTGCCTACGCCCTGTCCCGCGGTGACGTCGACCATGGTAGCTGCCTCCCCGCGCGACCGCCGGCCGCGCGCCCCAAATGTCTGCGCGGCGGCCGAAGGGCCGCCGTTCCGAAAGTGAGGCACCGCACTGGCGTCCACGGGAGCTCCCGTTTTACGCGGCTGACGACACTCGACTTCACCCGGCAATTCTTGCCGGGTGTATGGTTAGCAAAGGGTTAACGCGGGGGTGGGAAGAGGGGCGGACCGGGGTGTTTCGGGAGCCAAGGTCGTCATTCCGGGTTCGCGCCGCGCGCCCTGGAATGACCGGGCGACCCCTACTTCGCCTTGTCGATCTTGGTCACCGTATACCCCGACGCCGCCTCCTCGGCCTCGAAGGTCACCTTGTCGCCGACCTTCACCTGCTTGAGCATCGCCGCGTCCTTGACGCGGTAGACCATGGTCATGGGGTCCTCCATGCCGAGGCTCTTCGCCGGCCCATGCTTGAGCGTGATCTTGCCGGCGCCCTCGTCGATTTTCTTGACCTCACCGCTGATCGCGGCGGTCCCCGCCGCGAGGGCGGCAGTGGTAAGGCCGACAGCCAGCGTCAGCGCTGCGGTAATGCGGATGATGCGGTTCATGGGAGGCTCCTTGTCGCTACTTCACGGTGACGTGGCCGACCATGCCGTAGTCGCGATGGTCGGGAATGAGGCACGAAAATTCGAACGTGCCGGCCTTGCTGAACTTCCAGAGGATCTCGGCCGTCTTGTTCGGTGCGAGCCTGACACCGTTGGGATCGTCGTGCTCCATGTGCGGATGCTTCTTCATCTCCACGGCATGCGCGAGATTCTCCTTAGGCGTGGCGAGCAGGAATTCGTGGTCCTCCTTGCCGACATTGCGCAGCACGAAGCGGACCTGTTCGCCGCGCTTGACCTCGATTTTGGCAGGCGCGTAGTCCATCTCGTTCAGCAGGATCTCGATGGTGCGCGCGGGCTTGTTCGGATCGCCGGGCTCGCCGGCCGAAAAGGTCCCATGCCCGTGCTTGTCGTGAGCAAGGACCGGCGCGGTCAAAAGCGCCGCCAGCGCGAGGCCGAGTTTGATCGTCTTCATCGTTGTCTCCAGTTGGTGGTTCATCGAAACGCTCACATCTTCATCTTGTGCGTCGGCTTGCCCGGCTGCCGCACTGGTGCCGCATCGGGCGCCTCGACCTCGTAGGCGACGGTGCCCTTCGGGAATTGATAGGGGCCGGGATCGCGATAATCGTCGCGTGCGAGGTCCTCGCGGATCTTCATCACTGTGAACATGCCGCCCATCTCGATCGGCCCGAACTGGCCGGTGCCCGTCATCATCGGCAGCGTGTTGTCGGGCGCGGGCATCTCCATGTTGCCCATCGCCATGCCGGTCGAGCCCATCGCCATGCTGTCGGGCGCGAGCTTGCCGACGGCCTTGGCGAGGTCCTTGCGCGACACGCCGATCAAATTGCGCACCGCGTGCCCCATCGCATTCATGGTGTGATGCGACTTGTGGCAATGGAACGCCCAGTCGCCGGGATTGTCGGCGAGCACGTCGAACACGCGCACCGCGCCGACCGGCACGTCGGTCGTCGTCTCCGGATATTGCGCGCTCTCCGGAATCCAGCCGCCATCGGTGCAGGTCACGGCAAAGCTGTGGCCGTGCAGATGGATCGGATGGTTGGTCATGCTGAGATTGCCGATCCGCACGCGCACCTTGTCGCCGAGCCTGACCGGCAGCGGATCGATGCCGGGAAACACCCGCGCATTCCAGGTCCACATGTTGAAGTCGGTCATCTCGTTGACCTGCGGCAGATAGGTGCCGGGATCGACGCGATAGGTGCTCATCACGAAGACGAAGTCGCGGTCGACGGGCCGGAAGTTCGGATCGCGCGGATGCACGACGACCATGCCCATCATGCCCATCGCCATCTGCACCATCTCGTCGGAATGCGGGTGGTACATGAAGGTCCCGCTCTTCCTCATCTCGAACTCGTAGACGAAGGTCTTGCCCGGCAGGATGTGCGGCTGGGTCAGCCCGCCGACGCCGTCCATGCCGCTCGGAATGATCATGCCGTGCCAGTGCACGGTGGTGTATTCGGGCAGGCGGTTGGTGACGAAGATGCGGACCTTGTCGCCCTCGACCGCCTCGATCGTCGGGCCCGGCGACTGGCCGTTGTAGCCCCACAGATTCACCTTCATGCCCTCGGCGAATTCGCGCACCACGGGCTCGGCGACGAGATGGAATTCCTTCCAGTCGCCGTTCATGCGAAACGGCAGCGACCAGCCGTTCAGCGTGACGACGGGGCGATAGTCGGGCCCGCTGACGGGATGCAGCGGCGGCTGCATCACCACCTTGTCCATGTGCGCAGCTTCCGGGATAGATGCCGCCTGCACGCGGCCCTGGACCGCGGATGCGCCGACGAGCGCGGCGGTGCCCAAAAACCCTCTGCGGGAAAACATGCCGGCCTCCATCTCAGTGGCCGCCGTCGGCAGGCGCTGCCGCGGCGATGGTGGTTGAAGTGTCGCCGCCCGCAGCAGGCGCGCCGCCGCCGTTGACGGCGGTCTGCAGGTCGGACTGGGCGAGGAAGAATCGTTGCCGGGCGTCAATCGCGCCGCGCAGCGAGGCCAGACGCTGTCGTGCCTCGGTGAGCAGCGCAAAGATATCGACCTGCATGCTGGAGAAGCGGAGCTGCATCTCCTCGGTGATGATCTTACGCAACGGGATGATCTCGCGCTGGTAGTGGCTGGCGACGTCGTAAGCCGAGCGATAGATACGATAAGCATCGCGTGCCTCCGAGCGCACGTTGACGGCGCGCTCGGTCAGGCGGTTGAAGGCGAGATTGTAAGTCTCGGCCGCCTGCCGCACGCGGACTTCGCCGCCGTCGAAGATCGGGATCTGGAACTGCACGTCGAATCCGCGTTCGCGGAAGGGCGCGCCTTCGGGATCCCGAGTGCGGCGGGAGATGCCGGCGAGATCGAGCAGCGTCACGAAGCGCGTCGCCTCCGTGAGGTTCAGCGATTTCGCCAGCGCCGTCAGATCCAGCCGGGCGATCTGCAGATCGATGCGATGGGCCACCGCATCGGCCTCGATCAAGGGCAGTGCCTGCGGCCGGCGCGGCAGCGGCGGCAATTGATTGGGCAGACGGAAGTCGAGGCCGCCGTCCCACAATCCCATCAGCCGCGCGAGCCTTTCGCGCGCACTCGCCACAGCCTGGCGCGCGGTGGCGAGGTCGGCGGTGGTCTCGGCGTAAAACACCTGCTCGCGGGCCTGGTCGAGCTTGTTGAGCGAGCCGGTCTCGCCGAGCTTGACCGCGAGCTGTGCGGTCGATTCCGCCGTCGCCTTCGCATCCGTCAGCAGCGCCACCATCTCGTTGCCGGCGACAGCACGCACGTAGGTGCCGCGGACGTCGGCGGCGAGCCGCAACGTCGCCAGCGCCGCGCGCAACTGCGCCTGGCGGAACCGGTCGCGGGCAATGTCGGAGCGGAACGGCAGGGTGGCGAGCGCAAGGATGTCGCCGACCACCTGGCGCTCGATCTCGCTGGCGCCGTTGCCTGAGATCCGCGAGATCGAGAACACGGGATTGGACGGCAGGCTCTGCTCGACCAGATCGGTCTCGGCCAGCGCCAGCTCGTTATAGACGGCTTGCAATCCCTTGTTGTTGAGCAGTGCGATCTGAACGGCGGTCTCCACGTTCAGCGTCCGCGAGAGCAGTTGGCGGACACGTTCATCGACTGCGCCCGCTCCCTCGGGCGTGCGAACGAAGGCGACATCCTTGTTGATGGTCTGGCTCGTCAGCTCGGAGACCGCGCTCATGCCGCTGTCGGGCGAGAACGCGGCGCAGCCGGCAAGACCGGGTGCGCAAAGGCTGAGCGTGGCGAGAACGAGCAGGCCTCGCGCGAATTGATGTGTCATGGCGCGCTCCTACCGGTCTTGCTTCGGCTGCGGCGTCACGGCCTCGTTGCGGTCGCGCCATGGCGCCGGCGCTGCAGGCCGCAGGCTGGTGTAGGGCGCAATGGTCGACCCATAGCCGACGGGCGCGACCTTCGCCGAGGGATCAGCGGGATCGGCGCCGGCGACTTGCGTCGTTGCCGGCATGCAGCCGGACAGCGCCAGCGCAAGTGCGGCCAGCAACGGCCAATGGAATCGAAAGTGTCGTCCTCGCGCCGTAGATGCGGCGGCGGACGTCGCCACGGAAAGCGTCAGCATGATTCATCCCTGATCTGAAAGACCACAGGTCCGCGCGCGCAAACGCGCGTTCGGCCCGAAATCGTCGTGTCAGATCAGGCGATGGGAGGGCGGTAGTGCAGGGGCGGCGCCGTGCTGTGCAGGCTGGCCACGATCTCGGGGGCACAGGCGGAGACGGGCTGAAGCGGCTTGGCGAAGCCAGGCAGATCGGCCGGCAGCGCGCTGATGCACATCATCGCGCAGCACGGTCCGGCCGTGCCCTTGCCGCCATGATGATGCGAAGAAGCGGGCGCGTCCTGCGCGGCGGCCTGGTGATGCGCGTGTGCCGCCGCGTGATCGTGCGAGCTGCCGTCGTGCATGTGACCGCCCGGCATCTGCTGATGCACCGGTGCGAGATCGGCCAGCAGGGTCTCATCGAGACACGGCGCCGGGCCGCTGCCCCAGGCGAGGCTTGCCGCTGGCGCGAGCACGCAAAACAGATAGGTGAGGGCAATGAAGCGTCCCACCTTGATCCGCATCGATCGTGTCAATCGCAGCAACATTCCGCCGACATGCTTTCGCGCGGCGATTTGCTCACGCGGATTGCAAACTAATGGCAAATCGCGCGTTCGCCAAGCTGCTTCTTACCGCAGTGCACCGCGCATGCCCAATATCGCGCCACGATGCTTGACCCTGTGACGATCCGCGGGCCATGTTCCGCCCCGTGCACGCGCCAAATCACTCCGGACAAACGCCTGGAACATTCAGCCCTGATTCCCGTCAGGCCTGGATACGGCTTGTGCTTGCGCTGGTGATCGGCTCGATCGGTGGCGTCGGCATGTGGGCGATCGTGGTGATGCTTCCCGCGGTGCAGACCGAATTCTCCGCCACCCGCGGCGCGGTGTCGCTGGCCTTCACCCTCATGATGTTCGGCTTCGGGCTCGGCGGCGTGATCGCCGGCAAGATCACCGACCGGTTCGGCATCGTGCCGGCAATGGCGATCAGCATCGCCTTCCTCGGCGTTGCCAATGTGCTCGCGGGGCTGTCCGGACAACTCTGGCAGTTCGTGGCGGCCTATTTTCTGATTGGGCTCGGAACGTCGGCGACCTTCGCGCCACTGATGGCGGAGGCTTCGCACTGGTTCGAGCGCTATCGCGGCCTCGCCGTGACCATCGTCGCGAGCGGCAATTATTTCGCCGGAACGATGTGGCCCCCGATCGTGAACTGGGGCATGCAGGAGGTTGGCTGGCGCTACACTCATATCGGCATCGGGCTCGTCTGCGTCAGCCTGATGACGATCCTCGTGCTGGTCCTGCGCGCGCAGATAGGTCACGACAAGGTCCACGACCACGCCAATGCGCCGCCGCCGCGCGTCGATCTCAAGCTGTCGACCAACACGCTGACGGTGCTGCTCTCGATCGCCAGCATCTCCTGCTGTGTCGCCATGGCGATGCCGCAGGTGCATATCGTCGCCTATTGCGGCGATCTCGGCTACGGCGTGGCGCGCGGCGCCGAGATGCTGTCGCTGATGATGGCCTGCGGCATCGTCAGCCGGATCGGCTCGGGCTTCCTCGCCGACAAGATCGGCGGCATCCGCACGCTGCTGGTGGGATCGCTGGCGCAGGGCTTCGCGCTGGTGTTCTATCTGTTCTTCGACAGCCTCGCCTCGCTCTATCTCATCTCCGCGATGTTCGGCCTGTTCCAGGGCGGCATCGTGCCGAGCTACGCCATCATCGTGCGCGAGGCGATGCCGGCGAGCGAAGCCGCAACGCGCGTCGGCATCGTGATCTTCGCCTCGGTGTTCGGCATGTCCTTCGGCGGCTGGGTGTCGGGCATCATCTTCGATGCGACCGGTTCCTACGCCGCAGCGTTCGCGAACGGTGTGGCGTGGAACGCGCTCAATATCGGCATCGTCCTGACGCTGTTGATCCGCTCGCGGATGAAGTCGATCAGGACCGGACCGGGCTTTGCAACCTAAGCCGCCTGTCCCGCCTTCAGCAGCGAGCAGCCGGTGATCTTGTAGCTGCCGTCCGCCTGCTGCTCGAGCGTGTACAGGGCTTCCCACGCCTCGCCATTGGCGTCGATGATGTGGACGCGCTGCGCAATCCAGCTGCCTTCGCTCTTGCTGTCTCCGAACTCGAAACTCTTGTGCCGGTAGACCGGCGCATAACCGCTTTGCACCATCGACATGAAGGCGCCAGGTGCGGGGAAGATCTCCTTGATCGCCGGCGCGGCGTGGGAATAGGCCGCGGCCGCATCGTCGCGCGCAAAAGCCTGCTCCTGGGCGCGGATGACGCCCTGCGCCGAGGCAATATCGTCGGCAAAGGCTGCGGTGGAGCTGAAGATAATGCTGATAGCGACCAGCAAGGCGGCAATGCGCATGACAGGCTCCGCGTTGAAATCCCGGCAATGCTGATCCTAGCATGACCTCAGGGAAATACGGGCGCGCTATCGCTTCCGTTTCACCGCCGGCTTCGCTGGCTTGGCCACGCGCGCCCTGGTCTTGGCAGCGGATTGCACCCGCAGCCCGTCGACGAACACGTCGAGCAGGCGCAGCACCGAGGATTGCCATCCCGGCTTATCGTGCATGTAGCACATCCCGAAAAACGCCCGCAGCAGGTCCTCCGGAACGATGTCGGCGCGCATCTGGCCGGCTGCGACCGCGCGCTCGAGCAGCGAGCCGATCGCCTTGGTCAGCCGGTCCATCGAGAAAACGGCAAGTTCCGACGAGCTCTGATACGCCAGCGCCAGCGCGGCCAGCATGCCTTTTTTCGTGGCGACGAATTCGACGGCGGACTGCAGCCAGCGCCGCAGCGCCTCGACCGGATCCTTGGCGCTTCGCAGATGCTCGGCAAGCTCGCTGAGCTGCTCGACCTCGCGTCGGTACACGGCCTCGAACAGATCCTCGCGCGTCGGAAAATGCCGATAGAGCGTGCCGATGCCGACGCCGGCGCGCTTGGCCACGGCCTCCAGGCTCGCTTCCGGGCCGCCCGCGTTGAAAACGGCCTTGGCGGCTTCGAGCACGCGCTCGCGATTGCGCACGGCATCGGCGCGGGGCTTCCGGGTCTGGTCGCTGTGGTCGTCCATATCGGGCAATGTAGATCACGAATTGGTTAGATTGAACCCTTGTTGAACCCTTGCCGGGCTGCATCGCGTTGGTGGCGCATGGGCTTTTGACCAATTCCAATATTTTTCCACCGGCCCTTGTTAAGCGGAGGGAGCCTCCGTATCTTCGCCTGGATGTTGGCCGGCTTCTGCCCGCGTCAACGTAGATCGACGGCGGCCACGGCGGTGGCGCGCTGCGCGATCACTCATGTCCAAATCTGATCGGAGCCTTGTATGAACCACTCCATCAGCCTCACCGTGAACGGTGCGCGGCGCGACTTCGTCCTCGACGATCCGCGCGTCACGCTGCTCGATCTCTTGCGTGAGCGCCTCCATCTCACCGGAACCAAGAAGGGATGCGACCGCGGCCAGTGCGGCGCCTGCACAATTCTGGTCGACGGCAAGCGTATCAACTCGTGCCTCGCGCTCGCGATCAGTCATGACGGAGCCGACATCCTCACCATCGAGGGCGTTGCGCGCGGCGACCAGCTGCATCCGGTGCAGGCCGCCTTCATCGCCCATGACGGCTTTCAGTGCGGCTTCTGCACGCCCGGCCAGATCATGAGCGCGATCGGCATGATGCAGGAAGCGCAGGCCGGCGACGATCCCGAACGCATCCGCGAGTGCATGAGCGGCAATCTCTGCCGCTGCGGCGCCTATGCGGGCATCGTCGATGCCGTGCTCGACGCGCAAGGACGCGCTGACGAAACCAACCAGAGGCGCTCGGCATGAAACAGTTCGAATACGTCAGGCCCGCGACGGTCACGGAGGCCGTTGCCGCGGCGGCCCAGCCCGGCACCGTCTATCTCGCCGCCGGCACCAATCTGCTCGATCTGATGAAAGGTGGCGTCAGCCGTCCGGATCGTCTCGTCGACGTCATGCACCTCGAAGGGCTCGACGACATCGAGCGCCTCGCCGATGGCGGCCTGCGCATCGGCGCCCTGGTGAGCAACGCCGATCTCGCGCATGATGCGGACTTCGCGAGGTCCTATCCGGCCGTCGTCGAAGCGCTGCTCTCCGGCGCATCCGCGCAGCTGCGCAACGCCGCGACCGTCGGCGGCAATCTCTTGCAACGGACGCGTTGTGCGTATTTCTACGACACTGCCAGCCGCTGCAACAAGCGCGAGGCCGGCAGCGGCTGCGACGCCCGCGGCGGCGAGAACCGCACCCACGCGGTGCTCGGCTGGAGCGAGAGCTGCATCGCCACGCATCCCTCCGATTTCTGCGTGCCGCTGGTCGCGCTCGGTGCGGTCGTCGAGATCGAGGGCCGGGGCGGCCGGCGCGAGATCGGGCTCGACGAACTACATCGCCTGCCCGGCGATACGCCCGAGCGCGAGTCCGCGCTCGAGCCCGGCGATCTCATCGTTGCGGTGCGCCTGCCGCCGGCGGCGCGCGAATTTGCCCCGCATGCCCGCTACCTCAAGGTTCGCGAGCGCACCTCCTACGCCTTCGCGGTGGTCTCGGCCGCGGCTGCGTTGCGGATCGAGAACGGCAGGATCGCCGAAGCGCGGCTCGCACTTGGCGGTGTCGCCGCAAAGCCTTGGCGCGCCCGCGCTGCGGAGGACGTTCTCAAGAGCGTCGCGCCCACGGCCGACGCCTTCCAGGAAGCCGCCTGGCGTGCGCTCACCGACGCAAAGCCGTCCGGCGACAACGCCTTCAAGATCGAGCTCGCGCGCCGCATCGTCGTGCGCGCGCTGACCCTCGCCGCCGCCGGGACGCCCGCGCGCCTGCCCGCCCTGCCGGCCTCTCCCTTTGCCTCGACGTCCGGAGCCATCCATGCCTGAGCTCAACCTCACCAGCGCACCCGCCCATCTCAGGCACGGCTCGAACATCGGCCAGCCGCTGACCCGCCGTGACGGCGTCCTCAAGGTCACGGGGCAGGCGACCTATGCCGCCGACAATCATCCGCCCGGCATGCTGTTTGCGGTGATCGCGACCTCCAGCATCGCGCGCGGACGTGTGGCGTCGCTCGATGTCGCTGCCGCCAAACGTCATCCCGGCGTCGTCGACGTCATGACGCCGGACCACAAGCCACCGCTCGCCATCGACCCCGAGATCAAGACCAATCCCTTCGTGTTTCGGATGGAGGCTTTGCAGAGCAACGAGGTCCGCTACGCCAATCAGCCGATCGCCGTCGTGATCGCCGAGACGCTTGAAGCCGCGACGGAAGGTGCCGCGCTGCTGGCGCCGCGCTACGAGGCGCAGCCTCCGCTCATCGGCCTCGATGCCGGCGAGAGTTTTGTGCCGCCCGTCGTCGGCGTCGGCAACCCCACCGAAAATCACCGCGGCGATGTCGAGGCGGGCCTTGCCTCGGCCGAGACGCAAATCGACGCGACCTATGAGACGCCGCCGCAATATCACAACGCGATGGAGCCGCATGCGGTCGTGGCTCACTGGGATGGCGACAAGCTGTCCGTGGAAATGCCGACCCAGGGCCTGAAGCTGTCGCTCGCGCGCATCGCCGAGCTGTTCGGCATCGCGCACGACAAGATCCACATCCGCAGCCCGTTCCTCGGTGGCGGCTTCGGATCGAAGGGGCTCATGGGCGGTCCGCCGGTTCTCGGCATCATGGCCGCGAAGCTGGTCGGCAGGCCGGTCAAGCTGGTGCTGCGGCGTGAGCAGATGTATGGCCCGGTCGGCCATCGCGCGCCGACCCGTCAGCGCTTGCGCATCGGCGCCGACGGTGAGGGGCGCCTCACCGCGCTCGATCACCATGCGCGGACCGTATCGAGCACGTTCGACGATTTCTACGAGCCGGCGGCCGACGCCTCGCACACGCTCTATGCGGCACCTGCGATCCGCACCTCACATGACGCCGTGCGCGTCAACACCGGCACGCCGCTGTTCATGCGCGCACCGGGCGAGGCGACGGGATCAATCGCCCTGGAGAGCGCGATCGACGAGATGGCCTGGGCCTGCGGCATCGATCCGCTCGCCTTCCGCCTGAAGAACTATGCCGAGGTCGAGCCGATCACCGGCAAACCGTTCTCGTCAAAGGCGCTGCGGGCCTGCTACGATCAGGGCGCGGCGCGCTTCGGCTGGGAGAAGCGTCCGCTGCAGCCGCGGCAGATGCGCGATGATGCCGGCCTGCTGGTCGGCTGGGGCATGGGCACCGCGACCTTCCCGGCACTGATGTTCCAGGCCGAAGCGCGCGCGGCGATCCGCCGCGACGGCTCAGGCGTGATGGAGATCGGTGCGCACGACATGGGGCAGGGCGCCTGGACGGCCCTGGCCCAGATCGCCGCCGACGCCGTCGGCCTCGATATCGACCGCGTCGCGTTCAAGGCGGGGACATCGGACCTGCCCGATGCCGGCATCGCCGGCGGCTCCGCGCACACCGCGACCGCGGGAGCTGCGATCCACAGCGCCGGCGCGGCCGTGATCGCAAAGCTCGCCGATCTCGCCACCAATGACGAGCGCTCGCCGCTGTTCGGGGCCGGCAATGCCGGCGTGATCGCGCGCGACGGCCGGTTGATCCGGCGCGACGACGAGAGCCGCGGGGAGAGCTATGCCGAGATCCTCGCGCGCGCCGGCCTCGCCGAGGTCGAGGCGCGCGGCACTGGTGCGCCGAACCCTGCGGCGATGGAGGAATATGCGATGCATGCCCATGGCGCCGTGTTCGCGGAGGTGAAGGTCGATCCCGAGCTCGGCCAGGTCCGCGTCACCCGCATGGTCGGCGCCTTCGCGGCCGGGCGCATCGTCAACCCGCGCATGGTGCAAAGCCAGCTGTTCGGCGGCATGATCTGGGGGATGTCGTTTGCTTTGCACGAGGAGGCCGTCACCGACCGGCGCAGCGGCCGGATCATGAACGCTGATCTCGGCGAGTACCATATCCCCGTGAGTGCCGACGTGCCGCCGCTCGAAATGATCACGGTCGAGGAGCACGACCCGCACGTCAACGCGCTCGGCATCAAGGGCGTCGGCGAGATCGGCATCACCGGCAGTGCCGGCGCGGTCGCGAACGCCGTCTGGCATGCGACCGGCGTGCGCGTGCGCAAATTCCCGATCCGGATTGAGGAGTTGCTGACGCAGCGTTGAGGCGGCAGGCGGGGCGAGGCCTGCTCGCTCCGCAGCGGCGATCAGTTCATCATTCTGCGGAGAGCCTTGATCTGCTCTCTCTGCGCTTCGATGTGTTTTGCGATGGCCTTGCGCAGTTCGCGCGAGTGGAGCTTGTCGGTATCGCGCAGGACTTCGTCGAGCGCGGCTTCCGCATTGGCAAGAGTGATCTTCATGCGCGGGCCTCTGTTACGAAGCGGCCCCGGAATACCCTGGAGTCCGGGGCCATAACCTCAGCACCTCAAAGCCAGGCTGCTCGGCTACGGTTCGTAATATATAGCGGTCTGGCGCACAGAAATTGAGATGGCTCAACCACCGTAAGATACCGGTGGCCGCCCGTAACCTTCCGGATGCGACTGTTCGCAATTCAGAACGTCGGCGGCGTGCAGGCCGAGATCACCTCGCACGGCTTGCCACCGACGCAGCGGAACCGATGCGGGCGGCGGCTCTCGAAGTAATAGGCATCGCCGGGGTTGAGGATACGGCGCTCGTCCTCGACGGTGACTTCGAGCTTGCCCGAGATCACGATGCCGCCTTCCTCGCCGTCATGGACGAGGTGGACGCGTCCGGTGTCGCTGCCGGGCTCGTAGCGTTCTTTCAGGATCTGCAGGCTGCGACCGAACAGATTGTCGCCTACTTGCTGATACGAAATCGGCTTCTTGCCGACTTCGGTCAGCTCCTCGGCGCGGTAGAAGATCTTGCGCCTGGACTCCGGCTCCAGCGCGAAAAACTCGGCGAGCCCCATCGGGATGCCGTCGAGGATGCGCTTGAGCGCGCCGACCGAGGGGTTCATCTGGTTGGATTCGATCAGCGAAATCGTCGAATTGGTGACCCCGGCACGCTTGGCCAGCTCGCGCTGCGACAGCTTGTGGCGCGCCCGGATGAATCGCAGCCGTCCACCGATGTCGACGCTCATGGCCCAGGTCCTGTGTTGCAGGTGTTGCGGATCGCGCAAATATGGCCCGACAGCCCCAGCTAAATCAATGGCTTGCAGGTCACCAGAAAAGGACTTGTTGCGCATTCCAAGCCGTGGCTCTGCTAGAGGGTCAGCAAAGGAGCGCGGCCGTGACCCTTCATCAGATTCCGAACACTATCAAGACCGACTCGTTCTGGATGCCGTTCACGGCCAATCGGCAGTTCAAGAAGGCGCCGCGCCTGTTCTCCTCGGCCGAGGGCATGCACTACACCACCGTGGACGGCCGCAAGGTGATCGACGGCTCCGCCGGCCTGTGGTGCGTCAATGCCGGCCACGGCCGCAAGCAGATCGCCGCCGCAGTCGAGCGCCAGCTGATGACGCTGGACTTCGCGCCGTCGTTCCAGATGGGCCATCCGCTGGCGTTCGACTTCGCCGAGCGGCTCGCCGAGATCGCGCCGAAGGGCCTCGACCGCATCTTCTTCACCAATTCCGGCTCCGAATCGGTCGACACCGCGCTGAAAATCGCGCTCGCCTATCACCGCGCCAACGGCCAGGCGAGCCGCACCCGCCTGATCGGCCGTGAGCGCGGCTATCACGGCGTCGGCTTCGGCGGCACCTCGGTCGGCGGCATGGTCGCCAACCGCCGTGCCTTCGCGACGCTGCTGCCGGGCGTCGACCACATCCGCCATACCCATGATCTCACCCGCAACGCCTTCGCCAAGGACCAACCGGAGCATGGCGCCGAGCTCGCCGACGATCTCGAGCGGCTGGTCGCTCTGCACGGCGCCGAGACGATCGCCGCCGTCATCGTCGAGCCGGTGCCGGGCTCGACCGCGGTGCTGCCGCCGCCGAAGGGCTACCTGCAGCGCCTGCGCGAGATCTGCGACAAGCACGGCATCCTCCTGATCTTCGACGAGGTCATCACCGGCTTCGGCCGTCTCGGCACGCCGTTCGCCGCCAACTTCTTCGGCGTCACGCCTGATATGATGACCACGGCCAAGGGCATCACCAACGGCACCATTCCCTGCGGCGCGGTGTTCGCGCATCGCAAGGTGCATGACGCCATGATGATCGGCCCGGAAAACGTCATGGAGCTGTTCCACGGCTACACCTATTCGGCGCATCCGACCGCCTGCGCCGCGGGCATCGCGACGCTCGACATCTACAAGGACGAGGGCCTGCTCACGCGCGGTGCGTCGATCGCCGAATACTGGCGCGACGCGCTGCATTCGCTGAAAGGCCTGCCCAACGTCATCGACATCCGCAATTGCGGGCTGATGGGCGCCGTCGAGCTGTCGCCGCGCGACGGCGCGGTCGGTGCGCGTGGCTACGACGTCATGGTCGACTGCTTCAATCGCGGGCTGTACTTCCGCATGAGCGGCGACTCCTTTGCGCTGTCGCCCCCGCTCATCGTCGAGAAGAGCCACATCGACGATATCGTCGCGATCCTTGGTGACGCCATCAAGCGGGTGGCCTGATAATTGCTCTCGCCGTTGCGAGTTGTTTCCTTGCAGCGGCGAGCGTGATGCCGCGGGAGTTTGACCAAGCGTGAAAGTTCTGATCCTCGGCAGCGGTGTCATCGGTGTCACCTCTGCCTACTACCTTGCGCGTGCCGGCCACGAGGTCACGGTCGTCGACCGTCAGCCTGAGCCGGCGCTGGAGACCTCTTTCGCCAACGCCGGCGAAGTGTCGCCCGGCTATTCCTCGCCCTGGGCCGGCCCCGGCGTGCCGGTAAAGGCGGTCAAGTGGCTGCTGATGAAGCACGGCCCGCTCGTGATCCGGCCGAAGCTCGATCCGGTGATGTGGGTCTGGCTGCTCAAGATGCTGCGCAATTGCACCAGCGCACGTTACGCGGTCAACAAGAGCCGGATGATCCCGATCGCGGAATACAGCCGCGATTCCCTGCGCGATCTGCGCCGCGACATCGGCATCCAGTATGATGAGCGCTCGCAAGGCACGCTGCAGCTGTTCCGTTACCAGGCCCAGCTCGACGGCACCGCTGAGGACATCGCCGTGCTCAAGCAATACGGCGTGCCGTTCGAGGTGCTGAGCCGCGAGGGCTGCATCGCGGTCGAGCCGGCGCTCGCAGGCGTGAAGGAAAAGTTCGTCGGCGGGCTTCGCCTGCCGCAGGACGAGACCGGCGACTGCCACATGTTCACGCAGGCGCTGACCAAGCATGCCGAGGCGCTCGGCGTGCGTTTCATGTTCAACATCGGCATCGACCGCATCACCACCGACGGCGCGCGCGTCAGCGGTGTTGTGACCAGTGCCGGCACATTGCAGGCCGACGCTTACGTCCTCGCGCTCGGAAGCTGGTCGTCGCGGCTCGCCGCGCCGCTCGGCATTTCCCTGCCGGTCTATCCGGTGAAGGGCTATTCGATCACGGTGCCGATCAAGGACGCCGCAGGCGCGCCGGAATCGACCGTGATGGATGAGAGCTACAAGGTCGCGATCACGCGGCTCGGCAATCGAATCCGCGTCGGCGGCACCGCCGAAATCTCGGGCTATTCGGACAAGCTCTACGATGCGCGCCGCGCTACGCTCGATCATTCGCTGACCGATCTGTTCCCGCGCGGCGGCGATCTCGCCAAGGCGACGTTCTGGAGCGGCCTGCGTCCGATGACGCCGGACGGCCCGCCGGTGATCGGCCCGACGCAATACGCCAATCTCCACCTCAACACCGGCCACGGCACGCTCGGCTGGACCATGTCCTGCGGCTCCGGGCGCGTGCTCGCAGACATGCTGTCGGGCAAGAAGCCGGACATCGACGTCAGTGCGCTGACGGTGGACCGGTATAATCACCGGTTTGGGTGATGTGCTTCCCGGCACGATAAGCTAGGCGGTTTACCGTTGCGCTTTGGAAAGATCGAAGCGTGAGCCGTGGGCTAAGAAGGTCACTATCGTCTCAAGCGACGATTCATTTTAGTCAGTGTTGCTATCCATCGCCTCATAGGCCAGCCCACAACCTCTGTCAGAGACTCAATCTTTTCATTCGACATCAAACCTGTGGGAGGGAATTCATCCCGAATCGGCGCTTGGTAGGTGCCAAACACCAAATCCCACACCGGAAAAAAGGCCGCAAAATTGTGGTTAGCGTGTTGTGGCAACTTGGAATGATGTAAGCGATGCAACTGTGGGGAAGTAATAAGCCAGGCACAGCTTCCCAGCTGTATTGGGAGATTTAGATGTGTGAAAAAGCTAAAGCTCGCAATGATTCCGGAAATGACCCAGAAAGTGACAGGCGTTAGTCGGAAAGCAATAATGATGGGAAGGTGGATCAGAAAGGCTTGAAAAATAACTTCAGTCCAGTGTTGACGAAGAAAAGTCGTCACACCGAATTCTGTATCACTGTGATGTACGGCGTGCTGTTCCCAAAGGGATGGATACACATGCTGAGAGCGGTGCCACCAATAGTAAAAGAAATCGAAGATAAATAAGTAGAGTGCGGCCGCACCAATCTGAGAAACAAATTCCGTCTCCGAAAAGATGCGAAGGTCAATCCAGCCAACACCTACTAGCGAGCGTGCGATCTTAGCTAAACCGGTGATGATGGGGGCTGCAATCAAGTAGCCTGAGAGCAGGACCAGTATCCCACTAGCAATATTGACGCACAGGTGATGCAACGAAATCTTGCGCTTAGCTGTGCATTCGATTGCAAGGCCGAAGGCAACGGCAAGCAGCCAGTAAACTAGCGGTGTGTCTTGGATGATCCCAAGCACTAGAGTTCTCGATGGCTCGTTGGAGTCCAGTGGGTCCAGAAATGCGGGAAAAGCGATTTACACAATTAAAAGTTGATGTATTGTTGCACGGTTGTCTATCCAATGGAGATTGTCAATGGCTGAAATTTCCCGACGATCGGTTGTTCAGTTGAGTGTGGCCGGACTTGCCGCGGGGGGGCTAGCTACTTCTGCTTCGGCACGGCCAGGACGTGACGCCTGGTTTGAGGCAGTGAATGCTAGCTTCAATAGATTTGACCCAGAGGCACAGGCGAAGATTCTTGAAAATTCGGGCTGTCTTGATGCCGAAGAGTTGTCGCTTCGGTTGTCAAAGCGTTTTCCAACGCTGTCGGCCGGGAGTAATGCGCCCGAGAAACTCAATTTGCTTGCTCAGGGTTCTCCGAGTTGCCCCTACACCAAGAGCAATAGCCACGACAAGGATTGCTCGCACAGTCGCTCGTGAGTGACACAATGCCAAGTCCTCCCATGCGTCAACGGAGGACTTGGCGTCCTGGAGTGATCTTTCCATGAACCCGCATAAAATGGTGCCAACGCAGTTGGTGGTGAAGGTTGCGAGCCACTGCAACATAGCATGCAAGTATTGTTACATGTACTTCAGGGGAGACGAGTCGTACAAATCCACTTCCCGGCGGATATCTAGAGAGACTGTTGCGGTGCTCGGCCTGCGAATAAACGAATACATCGAGGAGTACGGTCTGGAGCACGTGATTGTTACTTTTCACGGCGGTGAGCCCCTACTTGTTGGGAAGAGATATTTCAAAGAGATGTTGGATGAACTGCTGAGCATCTGCTCGGCAGATCGTCTCGGCTTTACAGTTCAAACGAATGGAACGTTGTTGGACAATGAATGGATCGAGCTGCTTGCGAGATACAAGGTCAATGTAGGGATTAGTCTGGATGGCCCGCGATTGATCAATGATAGGTGGCGGGTTGATCACAAAGGTAAAGGAACTTACGCCGAGGCTACCCGAGGATTAGTCCTTGCGCAGAGTGCCGCCGATTTGCGGTTTCGAGGAGTGATCACCGTTATCGATCCATCGATTTCGGGAAGGGAGTATTATGAGTTTATGACGTCAGAACTCTGTGTTGAAAGGATGAATATTCTCCTGCCTGACGCCGATCACGATACCATGTCAACGTACGTCAAGAGTTCACTCAACGAATTCTCTAGCTTTTTGATGGAGCTTTTTGACGAGTGGTGGAAGGACTATCCACGCACAAATATTCGCTTCTTTGAGGATATTATCAACAAAATAGTCGGAGCGGACGCCAGCTCTGACCTTGTCGGATCGGCTGAGTGTCGGTCGATCATTATCGACAGCGATGGCGATATTGAAGCCCACGACGTTTCGCGAATAAACAAGAGTGGGGCACATTTCGAGTTCAATGTACATCGTGACTCGATTTCGAGGGTCTTTGATGATCCTACTTTCAAGAAGTTGAACCAGACGGAACGGGTACCCCAAAAATGTTCCGAGTGTCCGGTCTACAATATCTGCAGGTCGGGCTTTGTACCCCACCGCTACTCGAGGGAAAATGGTTATAACAATCCAAGTATATACTGCGAAGTTCTGTTCAACTTGATCTATCATATTTACTTCAAGCTGCTAACTGACGGTTGCTCTCCCATGGTCCACGATGCTCCGCACTCACAGCCTCAGTGGGCATAGGAGAAGGGGCTGCTACACCGCTATGAAGTCTGTCGCATGATCTATGCGATGCAATTCCATGTAGGCGCCTTGCTTGATCGTAAGCTCGGCTAGCCCGTCACGCAATTCACCCACAGCACCACGGCCTTCGCATCCTCGGCCGGATTGGAAAACCGGTGCGGCCGGCGGCTGGCGAAGCGAAAGCTGTCGCCGGTCTTCAGCGACCATGTCTCGCTGTCCACCGTCAGCATCATCTCGCCCTCGAGCACGAGGCCGGCCTCTTCGCCGTCATGGGTGTAGAGCTCGTCGCCGGTGGAGCCGCCGGGCTCCAGATGCACCAGGAACAGATTGAGCTTGTTGTCAGCGCTGGCCGGGCTCAGCAATTGCTTGGAGACGCCGGTGCGCCAGAGCTTCAGCTCGGGCCGCTGCAGCCCACGCGTCACCACTTGATCGGAGGTGCCGTCGGCGCTCGGGCTTGCGCCGAACAGTGCGGCGATGCCGACGCCGAGCACATCCGCGAGCGTGGCCAGCACGCGCAGCGATGGTGACGACAGGCCGCGCTCGATCTGGCTGAGAAAGCCGATCGACAGTGAGGTGCGCGCCGCGACCGTTTCCAGCGAGAATTGCCTGACGCGCCTGAGATCCCGGATGCGGCGGCCGACCGCCACGTCCATCGCAGGCTCCGCCGGCTTGGTGACGGCTTTGGGCTTCACCCGCTTCGCCGGCTTGGTTGCCGCCGGTTTGCGCATTCGTTTGCCACCGCTCACGTCAAACCGCTTCCTTCATGTGCATGAAAACCACTTGCATCATCGCCGAAAGTGTGACCAAATTTTCATATTGGTGAAAATAGGCCGAAACGGCTCGGCTCGCAACACCCGCGAGCGCCGCCATCGGCCAGACCCAAAGGAGGATGCGATGAAGCGTTTTGGTCTGGCCGCGGTCGCGGCGCTCGCACTGGCAGCCGTAACGCCCGCTTCGGCGCAGCAGGTGCTGAAGGTCGGCTCGACCCCGACAGGCATTC
Organism: Bradyrhizobium sp. CCBAU 65884; assembly: GCF_028128835.1. Classification (NCBI taxonomy): domain Bacteria; kingdom Pseudomonadati; phylum Pseudomonadota; class Alphaproteobacteria; order Hyphomicrobiales; family Nitrobacteraceae; genus Bradyrhizobium; species Bradyrhizobium sp. CCBAU 65884. The sequence goes on from NZ_LBJU01000090.1 coordinate 40,014, forward strand.
CCTTCACCTTTCTCGACACCAAGACCAACACCATCCAGGGCATCATGGTCGATCTCGTCACTGAAGTGGGCAAGGATGCCGGCTTCAACGTGCAGATCGAGCCGATGCAGTTTTCGGCACTGATCCCGTCGCTGACGTCGAGCAAGATCGACATCATCGCCGCCGCGATGTTCATCACCGCGCCGCGCAAGGAGGTCGTCGACTTCTCCGATCCGATCTACACCTATGGCGAAGGCCTCGTCGTGCCGAAGAGCGACACCAAGGCCTATGCCACGCAAGAGGATCTGAAGGGCGAGACGGTCGGCGCCCAGGTCGGCACCGCCTTCGTCGACGCGCTGAAGAAGTCTGGCCTGTTCGCGGACGTCAAGGCCTACGACACCATTCCGGACATCCTGCGCGACGTGAACACCGGCCGCCTCAAGGCCGGCTACGCCGATTATCCGATCCTCGCCTATAACCTGAAGCAGGGCGGCTTCCCCGAAGTGCGCCTCGTTGACGGCTACAAGCCCGTCACCGTCGGCTCGGTCGGCATCGGCGTACGCAAGGGCGAGGCCGCGCTGCTCGGCAAGATCAACGCTTCGCTGGCGAAGCTGAAGGCCAATGGCACCATCGACAAGATCCTCGACAAATGGGGCCTCAAGGCTCAGGGCTGATCGGTAGAGACTAGGCTGCCCGATGAAAGGCTTCTGGCACGACGCCGCCGAGTTCTTCCCGATCCTGATGAACGGCGTCGTGTTGACGATCGTCGTCACCATCGGCTCGCTGCTGCTCTCGACGGTGCTCGGCCTGATCTGGGCGATGATGCGGGTCTCCGGCATCAAGGCGCTGTCGATGATCAGCGCCAGCCTGATCAACGTGATCCGCGGCATCCCGATCATCGTGCTGTTGTTCTACCTCTACTTCGTGATGCCCGATCTCGGCGTCACGCTGTCCGCCTTGCAGGCTGCGATCCTCGGGCTCGGCATCGCCTATTCGGCCTATCAGGCGGAGAATTTTCGCGCCGGCATCGAGGCGATCGACAAGGGCCAGATCGAGGCGGCGCAGTCGATCGGCATGGGCTGGTGGCTCACCATGCGCCGCGTGGTGCTGCCGCAAGCCGTGCGCATCGTGCTGCCGCCCTACGGCAACGTCATGATCATGATGCTGAAGGATTCCTCGCAGGCTTCGACCATCACGGTCGCCGAGCTCGCACTGCAGGGCAAGCTGATCGCGTCCTCGACCTTCAAGAACACCAGCGTGTTCACGCTTGTTGCGCTGATGTACCTCACCATGAGCATCCCGCTGATCCTGCTGGTCCGTCACTTCGAGAAGCGGGCCGGCAAGCGATGATCGATCTGAACGACGTCCACAAGAGCTTTGGCGAGAACGAGGTGCTCAAGGGCATCACGGCCTCGGTGCAGAAGGGCGAGGTGGTCTGCATCGTCGGTCCCTCCGGCTCCGGCAAGTCCACCATCCTGCGCTGTATCAACGGGCTCGAAAGCTACGACCGCGGCGAGATCAGCGTCGAGGGGCTCAAGGTCGACCGCGACGCGCCGTCGATCGTGAACATCCGCACCCAGGTCTCGATGGTGTTCCAGCGCTTCAATTTGTTTCCGCATCGCACCGCGCTTGAGAACGTCATCGAAGGACCGCTCTATGTGAAGAAGGAATCGCGCGCGCAGGCGCTCGAGCGCGGCCGCGCGCTGCTCGCCCAGGTCGGGCTTGCCGAGAAGGCCGATGCGCATCCGCCGCAACTCTCCGGCGGCCAGCAGCAGCGCGTCGCGATCGCGCGGGCCCTCGCCATGCAGCCCAAGGCGATCCTGTTCGACGAGCCGACCTCGGCGCTCGATCCTGAACTGGTCGGCGATGTCCTCGGCGTGATGCGCAAGCTCGCCGACGACGGCATGACCATGGTGGTCGTCACCCACGAGATGGGCTTTGCCCGCGACGTTGCCGACCGCGTGCTGTTCATCGACGGCGGTGTCATCGTCGAGCAGGGGCCGGCCAAGGCGCTGCTCAACCAACCCCAGCATCCGCGCACGCAGGATTTCTTGCGGCGTGTGCTGCATCCGCTCTGACCGGACTTCGCCATGCCTGCGCGCCTGCCTCTGCCGCCCTCGCTCTATGCCGACACCGCCGTCGCGCCGGTTGCCACGCCGCCGCTCGATACGGACAAGAATGTTTCGGTCGCGATCATCGGCGGTGGTTACACCGGCCTGTCCACCGCGTTGCATCTGGCGGAGCAGGGTGTCGAGGCGCTGGTGCTGGAGGCGCAGGAGCCGGGCTGGGGCGCGTCCGGCAACAATGGCGGGCACACCAATCCCGGCCTGAAGCACGATCCTGATCAGATCGAGGCTGATTTCGGCGCTGACCTCGGCCGCCGCATGATCGCGTTCTCCTACGGCACCACCAACTTCACCCATGACCTGATCCGCCGTTACCAGATCCCCTGCGAGGCGCGGCAGAACGGCACGCTGCGTGCGGCCTATAACGCGACCAGCGCCGCGGCGATCGAGACGACGGCGCAGCAATGCATCCGCCGCGGCATGCCGGTGACATATCTGAACCGCGAGCAGCTGCGCGAGATGACCGGCACCGACCGCTACATCGGCGCCATGCTGGATGCGCGCGGCGGCGATCTGCATCCCCTCAGCTACGCCCGTGGTCTCGCACGCGCCGCGATCTCGGCCGGCGCGAAGGTGCATGGCGAGACGCCGGCGCTGTCACTGCGCCGCGATGGCAGAAGCTGGCGCATCGAGACGCCGCGGGCGGTGGTTCATGCCGACAAGGTCCTGCTCGCCACCAACGGTTTTACCGGAGATCTCTGGCCCGCGCTCCGCCGCACCATCGTGCCGGTGTTCTCGTCGATCGCGGCCACGGCGCCGCTCTCCGATGCGGTGGCCAGCTCGATCATGCCGACGCGGTCCGTGTTGTACGAGAGCGGCCACATCACCGTCTATTACCGCATCGACCAGCACAATCGCCTGCTAATGGGCGGCCGCGGCCCGATGCGCTGGATCAAGTCGCCGCACGACGTCGCCTATCTCATGCGCTATGCCGAGCGGCTGTGGCCGCAATTGAAAGGCGTTGCCTGGACTCACGGCTGGAATAGCCGTCTCGCCATCACCGGGGATCACTATCCCCATGTGCATGAGCCGGCCGAAGGCATCCTGATCTCGCTCGGCTGCAACGGCCGCGGCGTCGCGCTCGCGACCGCGATGGGGGCGCAGCTCGCGCGCCGGCTGATCGGCGGCGCCAAGGCGGAGATCGACATGCCCATCACGGGCATCAAGCCGATCCCGATGCACGCGTTCTGGCCGGTGGGTGTGACGACCGCGGTGATTACGGGCCGCATACGGGACCGGCTCGGCATGTGAAGAAGGCGTCGCCCGGTCAGGAGCGGCGCCTTGCATCATTGGCAGATATCCGACTTCAGCAGCGGCCTTGTTTCCACAGGCCGGGCGGGCACCCGTGACCGCGCCAGCCGACCTTGCGTCCGCGCGACCATCCGGGCGGTGAGCCGTGGTGATGATGGCCCATCGAATGACCATGACCATGGCCGTGCCCATGTCCGCCTCCATGTCCGCCACCATGGCCGCCCTTGGCCAGGGCAGGACTGGTGAATGTGAGGCCGGCTGCAAGGATCAGCGACGCGGCGAGCGCAAGTTTCTTCATCATGTCCTCCACTGGGGCGAGCGCACTTGTCCGTTCAAATCAATGAACGACGGGTAGGTAAGTTCCCTGCGAATGTGGAGGAGTCGTGACGCTCGCGGAGATGCGCGATGGCGCATCGAATCAACGCAAGCTGGCGCAGTCTGGCACTGATCTGCGCGTCGAGCGTGCCCCGGACGCTGCGCAGCAGCGTAAGAACGCTGCAGCGCGTCCGGGACACGAGAGAGGCTCGCGTCGTGGCCACATGGGCGCGATGACCCGTTGAAGCAGTTGCGCGTCTCTGCTAGCGCCCGCTTCTTATTCGACGAACGCTCAGGCTTCTGCCACCGCCTCGGCCCAGGGCTGAAAGATCTCGACCGCGCCGGAATTGACGTCGCCCTCGCGCATCACCACGCTCGGGCAGGCGAATTTTTGCGGCAAGGCCTGCACGCGGGTCTCTTCATAGTCGAAGCGCGAGCCCAGCGTCTTGCGCACGTCCTCAGGCAAGCGAGCATCGCCGATCACCACCGCGCCCTCGCTGGCGTCGATGCGCGGCTGGTGGATGGCGGCATCGAGGTCCATGCCGAAGTCCATCGCGAACGACACGAGCTGCATCACCGAGGGCAGGATGCGGCGGCCGCCTGAGGCGCCGACCGCGAGCCGCTTGCCGTCCCTGGTCTCGGCGATGACGGGCGTGTAGTTGCAGAGGCAGCGCTTGCCGGGCGCGAGCGAATTGGTGGTGCCCGGTGTCGGATCGAACCACATGATGCCGTTGTTCATGGCGATGCCGGTGTGCGGCGTCACATATCTCGAGCCAAAGGACGAGAGCAGCGTCTGCGTCACGGCGGCGATGTTGCCGTGTCGGTCGACCACGGAGAAATGCGTGGTGCAGGCGGGCGCCAGATATTCCGCACCGAGCGAGCGTTTGCCGTCGGCATCGCCCATGTCCTTGAGCCGCTCGCGGAAGGCCGCTTGCAGAGCGAGCGCATATTCGACATAGGCGGCTGCGTCCGGCGCGCTTGCCGGCTTCAGGCTCTGCTGCAACAGGCGCAGCGCGTGTGCCATGGTGGGCCCGGCCGTGAGCTCTGGCGTCGCGTACACCTTGCCGCCGCGATACGGGATCGCCAGCGGCTCGCGCAGATGCGCGCGGAAGGCGGCGAGGTCCTCGACCGACAGCGAACCGCCATCGGCCTTGATGTCGGAGGCGATGCTCCTGGCGAGATCGCCCTGGTAGAAATCGCGCGGTCCGGCCTCGGCGAGATGCGACAGCGTCGCTTTCAGCGTGTCCTGCGGCAGTCGCGTCTCGGCCTTGATGCCCCATGGCGCGCTCGGCGGCAGCCCATCCTTCAGGAACGCCGCCGCGCTGGCGGGATAGCGCCTGAGATCGGCGGCCGAGCCCGAGATCGTCACCGTGGTCCACCAATCGACCAGCAGGCCTTCGCCGGCGAGCCTGGCTGCCGGCGCGACCAGATCCTTCCACGGCATTCTGGCGTAGCGGCGATGCACCTCTTCCATGCCGGCGACGACGCCAGGCACGGCGATCGAACCGGGGCCGTGGATGTTGCGATCGTCCTTCACCCGCGGCCAGGGGAAGAGATCGGACGCCGCGCCTTCGCCGCTGAGCGGATAGTCGGCAACGCGCAGGCTCTGCGGCGCGCACATGCCGTAGTCGATCACCTCAAAGCGATTTTCCCTGGCGCGGTAGAGCACCATCGCACCGCCGCCGCCGATGCCGCTATTCCAGGGCTCCAGCACATTCAGCGCCATGGTGGTCGCCACAATCGCGTCCACGCAGTCACCGCCCGCCGCCAGCACCTGCGCCCCGACTTCGGCCGCTCGCCGCGATTGCGAGGCGACGATGCCGCCCTTGGAGGTGACGGCGGGTTTGCGGACGGTTTGGTTGAGGCTGAACTGATGAGGCATGATGTCGTCTTGATCTCTGTTGTTCTGGCGCCAGCTGTGTTGGCGCGGAAGCTCAGCATTGGCGGGGCATCCGAAGGATGGCACATTGCCACCAACGAGAAAATCCTAAGGGAGACGCGACATGGCTGGTGTGAAACAGGCGCGGGATGGCGCGGTCGGGATCCTGACGCTGGACGAGCCGGCGAGCCTGAACGCGATGACGCCGGACCTGCTCGGCGCGCTCGCCGCCGCCATCGGCGAGATGGCGCAGGACGAGGGTATTCGAGCCCTGATCCTCACTGGCGCGGGGCGCGGTTTTTGCTCAGGACAGAATTTGAAGGCGTCGGAAGCGCTGGGTGAGGATCTTGCTGCCGGCGTCATGCGCCTCTACTGGCCCGCCTTCAAGGCGCTGCGCGAATGCCGCGTGCCCGTCGTCGTCGCCGTCAATGGCGTCGCGGCCGGCGGCGGCTTCAGCTTGGCGATGGCCGGCGACATGATCGTGGCGGCGCGGTCGGCGAGCTTCATCCAGGTGTTCAGCCGCATCGCGCTGGTGCCGGATCTCGGCTCGACCTGGCTGTTGCCGCGGCTGATCGGTCGCCAGCGCGCCCTCGAGCTGATGCTGCTGAACGAGCCGCTGACGGCCGAACGGGCCCAGGAGATCGGCCTGGTGCGGCAGGTCGTGGACGACGCGAAGCTGATGGACGAGGCGCTGATTCTGGCGCGCCGTCTGGCGGAGGGCCCGACACGCGCTTTGGTGGCAACGCGCCTGCTCGTCGAGGAGAGCGAGCATGCGACCTACGAGGCGCAATTCCGCCGCGAGATCGAGCTCCAGGCGGTGGTTCGCAAGAGCGCGGACGCGATCGAGGGGCGCAATGCCTTCGTTGAGAAGCGCAAGGCTACGTTTACCGGGAGGTGAGGTAGGGACCGCTTGCCCTACTCGTCATGCCCGGGCATAGCCGTCCGAAGGACGGCGTCGCTTACGCTCGCCTATGTCCCGGCATCCACGTCTTTGATCCACGTCCAAAAACGTAGATGGCCGGGACAAGCCCGGCCATGACGAAGGAGAGACGGAGTTGGAAGCGGCGAGGCCGTAGCGCTCAGAGCGAGCGGTTCAGCCGGCTGCCCTGATACTTGGCGCGCCATTTGGGGCCCGGCCCGCGCATGTAGTGCAACTCGGGGCGGTAGGGGTCGCCCGCGACCCTGATCAGCGTCTGCCATTTGGCGGCGACGAAGTTCACGGGCTGGCGGAACAGGCTCAGTGAAGCGAGCAACATGACATCACCTCAATGCGGCTTGCCGAGCATGGCGGTGAAAGGAAGATCGAACAGATCCTCGCCGTCGGAGCCGCTGACATGGATCACCCAATCGCGCCAGTCTTCAGCGCCGGGCGTCTGGATCATCGAATTCATGATCTGGGAGGCACGGTCGCGCGCCTCCGTGAGATTGGAGACGGCGGCGCCGTAGCGGTCGATCAGCGTGCCCTCGGTGTTGGAGCAGTGAAAATAGACCTGGACCATATGCGCCTCCTGGCGGAGCAACTTGGATGGCAAATCGATACCACCCGAAGCCTTCGCGAAACATTCGGGTCGAGCCCGGTAAGGGAATCTACGGATATTGGTCGGCTCAGAGGTCGTTACAGGTTTAATCACAGGCGAGTGATGTTCGGCTGGACGGCGTTCGGACGGCATGAAACAGCTTTTTCGGGGGAAATCTGGGGGGCCGCCGTGAGCTACTTCACATCCAGGCGTGAACGCCGAAGCCTGCGCGCGTGTGTGGGGGTGTTGGCGGCCCTGCTTGGGCTCGCCTCGGCGGCGTCATCGGAGCCGCTCCGCCGCAGCGGCTATGCGATCGGCGCGGAAACCTGCGGCAATGGCGATCTCGCTTTTCCCAGGATCCAGATCGACATGAAGGCCGGATTTTGCGCCGGGCTCGTCGCCAGCGAAGAGGATGGCCGGAAATTCCCGCGCGCGATCGTCCAGCTGCCGGGCCGGGAGCTGTTCGTGGTGGCCGACATGGGCGGCTGGGGCCACACCGACGGACGGCTGTTGCTGCTCGATCCGCGCGCGGCCCAGGGCCAGCGGTTCAGGGAGCTCCTGGCGGGAATCGAATATCCGTTCGGCCTCGCCATCGGTCCGGACAGGAAGCTCTACGCCTCGACCGCCGAGACCATCTTCCGGTTCGATCCCATCGCCGACAATCCGCGCGGCACGGTCGAGACCATCGTCCGTCATATGCCGGGCCGCCGGATCACGCTGCCCGACGGCACAAGGCTCCAGGAGAGCGCGCATCCGCTCAAGCAGTTTGTCTTCGACTGGAACGGGCGGCTATTCGTCAATGTCGGCTCGCACAGCGACGACTGCATCACGCCGGCGCCAATCACAAAGCCTTGCGCGGCGGCCGAGGGCGCTTTCGCGATGGCAGCAATCTGGCTGTTCACGCCGCCCCCGGGTGGTGTCTTCCCGGCGCTGAAGCCCGGCGATGCCGATCCGCCGCACACCGTCTATGCGCGAGGCTTGCGCAATTCGATGGCGCTGGCGCTGCATCCGAAGTTTCCCGAGGCCGGCTACGCCTTCCTGCAGGGCGAGAACAGCCGCGACTTGCCCGACATCTTCAAGCCGAACGAGGAGATCAACGCGATCGAGCAGGGCAGGCACTATGGCTGGCCCTATTGCTACGATCTGTCGACGCCGAGCCCGGAATTCAGGAACGTGCTGCAAGGCGGGCTCTACAAATCGCTCTGCACGGCCAACGCGCTCTACAAGCCGCCGCTCTCGCTGATGCCGCCGCACGGCGCGCCGCTCGCGATGCTCTATTATCATGGCAGCAAATTTCCGGAGCTGGAGGGCAAGCTGCTGGTCGGCCTCCACGGATATCGTCCGACCGGAAGCCGCGTCCTCGTCTACGACGTCGACGATCGCGGCTTCCCCAAGCCTTCCCCCGCGCCGGTGCGCTACCACGTCAGTTGCGCCGCGGATCCGGTGCGCAGTTTTCAGTCCGACGCCGGCGAGGTCGCCGCCGCGCCGTTCGACGAGCTGATCGCAGGCTGGCACCGCGTCAACGGCGCGCGGCCGCAAGGGGCGCCGGTCGGCATGACGGTCGCGGAAGACGGCGCGATCTGGCTGGTCGAGGACAAGAACCAGACGGTGATCCGGATCGATCGTGCCGCGGGTGATCCGCCGCCACCGCTGCCGTGCGACATGCGCAGCCAGGCGATGATCGATCAGCTCGCGGCCTTCGTCGCCAGGGATGCGCAGAACAGCGCCCGGCTGACCACGCTGCGCAAAGGCCTCGTCGAGAAGCATTGCGTCGGCTGCCATTCCGATTTCGGCTTGAAGGGCGGCCAATCGGAGGCGGAGAAGGACGTGGCGGTGCTCCGCTTCATACTTTCGCAGGACGGCTGGACCTATCCCGGCGATCCCGACGCCGGCAAGCTGCGCACGCGGCTCCGCGGTCTCGGCGCGGAGAAGCTGATGCCGCCGGGCGGCGAGAGCCTGCCGAAGACCGAGACCGGCTACAGACGTCTGCTGGACACCGCGGATCTGCTCGTCGCGACGATGGTTCCGGGTACGCGGATGCGGATCAAGCCGGGCCCGCCGCAGCGCAAGTTCTTTGGCAAAACCAGCAAGGAATGCGGCGAAATACCGGCCGGAAAGGTCGTTGTCGTGACACAAAGGAGCGCTGTAGACAAACCCGGCTTCAGCCGATTCTTCCGGCCGGCCGATCCCTATTTGAATGGCGAGTGCACCGACGGCGATGGCTATTACATCCGGCAGGAATTTCTGGTGCCTGTGCAGTAGCGTCCTACTCGCCGTCGCGGCTGCGTCCGCCCATGCGGAAACGAAGCTGTTCGAGAGTGCGCAGGTGACGCCTCCCGGCGAATACACCTTCGGCATCGAGGGTCCGGCGGCTGACCTCGAGGGCAATTTGTTCGTGGTCAATCTCGGCAGGCCCGGCACCATCGGCCGGCTGCCCGCCGGCGGCACCGCGTCGGAGCCGTTCACGGCGCTGCCCGATGGCAGTGTCGGCAACGCCATCCGCTTCGACCGGAGCGGCACCATGTTCATCGCCGACTACAAGAAGCACAACATCTTCGCGATTGCGAAGGGGACGACCGAGCCAGGCATCTGGTTTCACTCCGACGAGATGAACCAGCCCAACGACATCACGATCGCCCGCGAGGGCACGATCTATGCGAGCGATCCGAACTGGAAGGGCCGGGAAGGCCATATCTGGCGGATTACGAAAGCCGCCGACGGCACGGTGCAGGGACAGATCATGTCGGCGCCGCGCGCAATGGGCACCACCAACGGCATCGATCTCAGCCCTGACGGCAAGACGCTCTATGTCGGCGAATCCAGCAGCGGCCAGATCTGGTCCTATGCGATCAACGGCAACGAGCTGACGGCTGCAAAACTCGTCAAGGCGTTTCAGCCCGACACCGTCGACGGGCTGCGCACCGACGTTGCCGGCCGGCTCTATGTCGCGCGCATTCTCAAGGGCACGATTGCGCTGATGAAGCCGAACGGCGCGGTCGAGCGGGAGATCGCGCTGAAGGCCAAGGAGCCGACCAACCTCGCCTTCGGCGGCAGCGACGGCAAGACCGTCTTCGTCACCCAGCGTCAGGGCGGCTTCATCGAGTCCTTCCGCACCGATCAGCCGGGCCGCGAGCACTGCCTGCAGCGCGGGCGCTGCTGAGCGCCGATTGCGATCTGCTTCCGCCGCAGGGCGAGACGGCATTCTTCTTGCTTGCATCTGGCCGCCGCAGCGATCAAGACGTCTGTGGCGCCGCCTCAACAGCGTTTTCGAGCGAAGTGGATACCGGTTCGCGTGAAGAAAACGCGTCAAGACCAGAGCATGCAAGCACGGAGTGTTTGAGTGAAAGCCGTCCATACCGAACTGCACCGCAGCCACGATCCGCAATTCTTCCTGGTTCGCGGTGTCGTCAAGCGCACCACCGAGCAGCCGGAGCGCGCCGACCGCCTGCTGAAGGGGTTGAAGGACGGCAAGCACCAGCTGGTCGAGCCGACCACATTCGGACAGGGCCCTCGCGCGCGCATTCACAGTCCGGAATATCTGTCGTTCCTGAGCGAAGCCTGGGACGCCTGGACCGCGCTCGGCGATTCCGGTCCGGAGATGATCGGCAACATCCATCCGGTGCGCCACGCTGCGACCTATCCGACCCACATCGTCGGCAAGCTCGGCTGGCACACCGCCGATACCGCGGCGCCGATCGGTCCGGGCACCTGGGCTGCGGCCTGCGCCGCGACGGATGTTGCGGTCGCCGCCGCGCAGATGGTGATGGATGGTGAGGATGCGACCTATGCGCTCTGCCGTCCGCCCGGTCATCACGCCTATCGCGACATGGCCGGCGGCTTCTGCTTCCTCAACAACAGCGCGATCGCCGCGGCGCATCTGCGGCAGAAGCACGAGCGCGTCGTGATCCTCGACGTCGACGTCCATCACGGCAACGGCACGCAAGGCATCTTCTACGCCCGGCCCGACGTCTACACGGTGTCGATCCACGCCGATCCCATTGCCTACTATCCCTATGTGTGGGGCTATGCCCATGAGCGCGGCGAGGGGCCCGGCCTCGGCACCAATCTCAACATCCCGCTCGCCATCGGCACCGGCGATGACGGCTACATCCAGGCGATGGACGTGGCGCGCAAGGCAATCGAGTCCTTTGCGCCCGGCGCGCTCGTCATCGCGCTCGGCCTCGATGCCTCCGAGCACGATCCGCTCAAGGGATTGGCCGTCACCACGCCCGGCTTCCGCCGCATCGGCCAGGCCATCGCCAGGATGGGCCTGCCGACCGTGTTCGTGCAGGAGGGCGGTTATCTCTCGGATATTCTGGGCGCGAACCTGACCTCGGTGCTGGCCGGATTTGAAGAGGCGCGGTGAGGGATCTTCACCTCTTCCCGCGTTGGT
>NZ_LBJU01000091.1:0-52324 GCF_028128835.1 Bradyrhizobium sp. CCBAU 65884
GCGATGCGGTCGCCTTCGCTGGCGCCCTCGTCGGCCATCGACTTCTTCGGCGCGGCCTTCTCCTTGGCGGGCTTTGCGACTTCCTTGGCAACGGGCGCGGGCGCTTCAGCGGCCGGCGCGGGCTCGGCCTTGGCTTCAGCCTTGGCGACGGGGGCGGGCGTCGGCGCTTCGATCGCGGTCTCGCGGAAGGCGCGCTCGAGCTCGTCGAGCGAGACTTCGCCCGGACGCAGCGGGCGCTCCAGGGTCTGGTCGATCAGCGTGCCCGAGGTCAGGTTTGCCGGCTCAGCGGCGGCCGGAGCTTCCGGCACCAGCGGCGGAGCCTCGGCAACGGGAGCGGCGGCAGCGCCCGCGGCCATTGCCGCCATGCCCTGCTCGACCATCGCTTCCAGCTTGTCGATGAGATCGCGGTCGGTCCCCTCGGGCTCGGCTTCGGTCGCCTCGAGGCCGGCGAGGATTTCCTTGATGCGGTCGATCGAGGACAGGATCACCGTCACCGCCTGCCCGGTCACCGGCATGCCGTCACGGAATTTGCCCATCAACGTCTCGCCGGCATGCGCCAGCGCTTCCAGCCGCGGCAATCCGAGGAAGCCGCAGGTGCCCTTGATGGTGTGGACCAGGCGGAAGATGTTATCCAGGATCTTGGCGTTGTTCGGCTCCTGTTCGAACTTCACCAACTGGTTGTCGACGGTGTCCAGGCTCTCGCTGGTCTCCGTCAAAAACTCCCGCAACAGATCATCCATGAGCTACGCCTTACTGACCTGACCCCTGGACTTCGGCGCCTGCGCCACCTTTGGCACGGACGGAAGCCCTATTCTCGATCGTTAGACATCCCTTTTCACAGTCCCGTTAATTTCATCCTCCGTCCTAATACGGATATTGAAGAGAAGTTTGCGGTTCGCCCGCATGCGGCTGCGCCTTTCGGCAAAACCGGCTCCGCGCCGCGACGGTGGGGACGCGTGAGGTAAACGGGCCGATAACAGCGGGCGAAGCGCGCCGGAAAATCCTGCTCATGAAGGACGATAGGGGCGGCCTGCGGGACATCGAACCGCGCCGTCCGCAACCAGAGGCGCAGTCGCGCCCCTCAGTTCGCATTGGCGGCGCGATCTGCGTGGTCCGCGGACGCGGTAAACGAACCGTTACCCCGTGGCCATAGCCGCCCGCGCCGCGCTAACCCAATCGCGCGGCCGAGGCGATGTCGCCGTCGGGACGGTGCTCCGCCAGGCAATCGTTGATGGCGGCGAGCAGCGCGTGCGGCGTGAACGGCTTGCGCAGACAGCGTGCGGCACCGAGCTCGAGCGCCATCCGGAGGAAATCGGGTGCAGGCGAATTCAGATTTGCAAAGGCGTAGCCGGACATCGCGATCAGCGGAATGACCGGCGCCCGCTCGTGAAAGAGCCGGATCGATTCGAAGCCGCGCATGTGCGGCATAAAGATATCGATGATCATCAGATCGAATTGCTGGTGTTCGAGCGCGCGCAGTCCGGCTTCACCTCCTTCGGCAATCGTTACCCGAAAATTGTTGCGCTGGAGATAGACCTCGATGGCCATGCAGACCATCGGGTCGTCGTCGACAACGAGAATATGGCGCAGACCTTCTGTCCCCATTTGAGTTTCCCGTTTTGGCGATTCAATAATTGAACCGTGGGGCACGCCGTTCTCCTTTGCTTTCAATCGAAAAAATGGACGGTCGCGAATGTCATTGGCGACACGGGGAAGATGGACGCGAAATCTGCGGCCACGCGACGCCAGGCTTCATGGCAATATTGGATGGCTGTAAATGCTGGGTCGACCGGCCTCTGATCGCAGCGCGGATGCAATGCTTCCGGCTCATGAAAGCCCCCTTGCAGCTTTTTCCTGCGCAGCCCCCGCAGGACCGGCGCACAGGCTCATGAGCGAATCAGCGCGCCATTCTTATTTCCGCCGCAAATGCCGCAGCCTGTCTGCCCTCTAACGGGTATATGGACAGCCCCACAACCTTTACAATATGTTTTTGTCACCGCGCAACTGGATGACGAGCGGGCCTTACACCGATCGTACATCGAACACGCCGGATTGACCTTCAATGATTGCGAGCGGCCGCCCGTCCAACCAATTACTGCAAATGCTCGACGCGGCAGATCTCGATCTGCTGCGTCCGCATCTCGCCACAGTCGAAATGGTCAGGAAATCTGTCTTGTGCGAGGCGGGTGCTGCGCTGAGATATGTCTACTTCCCGCATGGCGGATCCGTTTCGATCACGGTGGGCCTGTCCGAAGGACAGATGATCGAGGTGGCGATGCTGGGCCGCGACAGTGTCGTCGGTGGCGGCGCGGCGCTTGCCGGCGGCATCGCGCCGACAGACGCGGTCGTGCTGTTCCCAGGGACCGCTTCCGTGCTGGAAATCGCAGCTTTCCGTACGGTCGCTGCCGCAAGCGCGCCGTTTCGCCAGCTGATGGTCCGCCATTGAGCAGGCCTTGCTCGCGCATGCGCAGCAGTCGCTGCTCTGCAATACGCTGCACCCGGTCGAGGCGCGCCTCGCGCGCTGGCTCCTGCGTGCCCGCGATCTCTCGGACAGTGAAATCCTGCCGCTGACCCAGGAGGCGCTGGCGCAGATGTTGGGCGTACGGCGCAATGCCGTCTCGCTGGTCGCGCATGCGCTGCAGCGGGCCGGCATCATTCACTACAGCCGCGGCCAGATTGAAATCCTCGATCTGCGGGCGCTGGAGAGGACGTCCTGCGACTGCTATTCGGCCGTGAAAGCCCACCACCTCCGCCTGGTAGGAACCGTGCCGTGACGACAGCTCGGCACAATCGACTGTATGCCGGCATGCACGCAGCGTGGCAGGACCGCTGCCGTGGTCGGACAACTTGTCCCAATTGCCAATATATCCCGGCGTGAACATGATGGAACTTACCCGCCGCCGGGCGTGATTTCGTCTATCGCGATTCGATGGCGCGGGAACGGGAGGCAGCTTTTGGAAACGATGGTGCGCTCAGCCAACGGTTTCCTGTCCGCACTGTCGGCAGACGACTATGAATCGATCCGCCCGCACCTGCGAACAGTCGACCTGCCCCATGACGCAGTGCTGGTCGAGACCGGCGAGGCGCTGAAGCGCGCGTATTTTCCCCACCGCGGCGTCATTTCGCTGGTGGTGAAACTCGCCAAGGGCGAGCATGTGCAAGTCGCCATGATCGGCCGAGACAGCCTGCTCGGGACGCTCTCGACCATGGGCGATGCGTCCGCGCTGAACACCGCCATCGTGCTGGTTCCGGGCGTCGCGTCGGTGATGGATCTCGACCGGCTGCGGATCGCCGCCGATCAGAGCAGCACCCTGCGCACGTTGCTGACGCGCCACGGGCTCGCGGTCTACGCCCAGGTCCAGCAGACGGCAGGCTGCAATGCCGCCCATCCGGTGGAGTCGCGGCTGTCGCGCTGCCTGTTGCACACGCATGACCTCTCGGGCGACTACCGGCTGCTGCTGACCCAGGAGGCCATGGCGCAGATGATCGGCGCACGGCGCAACAGCGTGTCGCTGGTCGCCAACACCCTGCAACAAGCCAATTTCATCCATTACAGCCGCGGGCACATCCAGATCACCAACCTCGACGGCCTGCGCCAGACGGCATGCGAATGCTACGCCACCGTGAAGGCCCAGTACGACCGGCTGCTCGGCGCGCGCTGACCGCCGCACGCGCATGGTAAACTGCCTGCTAATGCCGGCCTGCAAACACCTAGTGTCCTGCTACCGGAACTGAAATTCGAATGCCGTAGACACGGGGCATTCCTCGCGCCGGGACGTGCCGCGCGACAAATGACCCGTGATCAAGGCAGCAGGCCCATGTTTGAAGTCACCGTCGCGCCCGCGCAGAAGGCGCTCGATGCCGAGCCTGCCCGCGAGCCGCGCGCTTACGAAGCGCTGGTGCGCGAGATCGGCGAGGACGGTGCCTGCGAAGTGCGCGATGTATTCTGGAGCGAGACTTCCGCGCGCCTGCAATTGTTTCGCACGCTCCCGCCGCCGCAGCATCACGCCAGGATCGCGCGCGAAGCGCATTCGCTGAAGAGCGCGGCCGGAACGTTCGGCTATGTCAGGCTCGCGGCGCTGGCGCTGCGACTGGAGAAGTCCGCAGAGAGGCTCGGCGATGGCGAATTCCGCGATCTCCTGGACCTGATGGACGCCGCCTACGCCGCCGCGCGCGCGCAGGAGCCGCAGGGCTAACCACACGCGCGTGCATTCCCGCCGTACTTCTACGGCTTGGGATTTTTAGAGATGGCTAATCATAGGTGGCGATAGTCGCCGGAAACCAGGAGGGTTTCCATGTTCACCTACGAGACCGCGGACCAGAAAGAGGTTCGCCGCTTCCGTATTGCTCAGTTCAACGGCCGCATGGCGACGGTGAGGGCTGGCGAGTCCACGGTGACCGGCTTCGTGCGTTCGGTGCTGGAGCATGAATCGAGCATGCCGCCCCGCTGGACCATCACGATCATCCCGAACGGACCGAAGGAAGAGATCAAGCCGCTGCGTCCCGTCTCGCGCGCGCGTCCCTTCGCCGAAGATTATTTCTGAGCGCGATCGGGTTTTTCAGACGTCCCGGAAGATCTCTCGGGGCCTTGTCCGCATCGCCCGCCGGCGCTGCAACACACCAGCCTCAGTCGATCGAGTGCAGCAGCGCCGCGCGGACGAGATCCGCGGTGTTGCGCGCACCGAGCTTGCGCATCGCCTCGGCGCGATGGCTCTCGAACGTGCGCGGGCTGATCTGCATTCGAAGCGCACCCTGCTTGTTCGAATAACCTTCGCTGATCAGCCTCAGCACCTCGCGCTCGCGCTTGGTCAGCCGCTTCTGACCCGACAGGCTGAGGAGTTCGGCGCTCGGCACGCGCTGGGCCTGCTGGGCGCGGACGGCCTTCGATTCCGCGTCCTCGGCGCTGGAGGGGATCGACAAGCCACCCTTGTGAGGACCGGCAAGCTGCTTGACCAGGCCGCAAACGCGCTCGGTTTGTGCCAGCGCGTTCTCGACCACGCGCTGCAAATAGGCGCGGTCGCCGGTCACAGGCGCGAGTTGATCGCTGTGATGCTTGATCTCGCCCATGTAGAGCAGCAGGGCAGTCAGGGGGCCGTTGAGCTCGCGGGCGATGGCAGCAGCCATTTCGTCGGCGGCCTTGGCCCGGGCGGCGCTCAGGCGGACGAAATCGAGCTCTTCAGTTGGAGCAGCGCTGCTTTCGTACCATTCCGACGGCCGCGAATCGGTGGCCGTATCATTCTGTGACCCCATGTCACTCGTTTAGCGGAACCGGGGGCGGTCTGTGGTTAACTTTTTGCTCCGTAAGACTACGGTGATTTTGTCGGTTTTGCGTTAAAGTGGTGTCGCCGGCACAATTTGTGCTTGCGTTTGGCGGCGCCGGCCCACGCCAGGGTTGAGTTTTTCGCCCAAAACTTGGGCAGACGGACGAAATCATCCTTAACCGCTGCTTTGGCCCGACGCCGCCCCCCGGGTTTTACGGATTAATTAACGGCGACTTGCTTCTCTGAGGGGAAGTAGAGAGCGCGCAAATGCCTCCACGCATTGGGCCCGCACGCCCGCGGGAAACGCTGCGAAAGATTGCGTGCCATGAACGACATCGATCGGCTGTCGGAATTCCTGCAGAGGCTGACGCCGCTGTCGCGCAGCTGTTTGCTCAGCGAACTCGAACGGCTCGAGCTGTGCGGCATCGACATGCCCGGCTCGTCCGACATCCAGTCGCGCTTGCGCGCCGAGTTTCGCAAGGACGGATCGACCCAGGCGCGCGCCACCAGCCCGTCGCGCTATTTCTTCGCGCCGCTCGAGTTGCTCCTGATCGACGGCGCGCCCGAGCACGCCAATATGGGACGGATCTCGCGCAACACCCTCACCCCGATCTGGGAGTGGATCTGCCGCGACCTGCTGCCGACCATGGCACGCGACTACATCAAGGCGATCAACGACCAGGTCGCCGCCAACAACCCGAAGGAAGTCCTGAAGGTCGCCTCGACCTTCCAGACCAAGGTCGTGAAGGTCCTCGAGAGCACCTTCGCCTCGGCCGAGAGCACCGAATTCGCGCGCGGCAAACTCGCGCAATACACGGCCTCACGCACCGCCTTCGACGACGTCAGGAAGATGCAGCACGTGCTGCGTGCGGGCAATGCGCTGCCGAAGTTCAACGAAAAGCTGCCTGAGAAGATCGTGAAATTCGACGACGGCCGGGTTGCCCAGATCACCGCACAGCTCGACGCCTTCAAGAAGTCTCATCCCGATGCGCTGCCCTTCGCGCTGGCGCTGGTGGCGAGGCGCCTGACGATGCCCTGGCAATTGGCGCGTCTCGCCACCAAGGCCGCTGCGAGCAAGAGCGTCACCGATGTCGCCGCGACGCCCTATGCCTGCGTCATTCCCATGGTACTCGACCGGCTCGACGACAAGCGCCTCGCGCTTCGGATCGCACTCCGGCACAACCGGGTGCTGGTCGCCCGCGACCTGCTCGCCGAGATCTACGACACCGAATATGCACTCAAGGTGCGCATCGACGGCATCGAGGGTTGCGAATGGGGAATCCGGCTCCAGCAATTGATGGACGCGATCGCGGCACTGGTGTCGGCCGAGGTGAGCCGCTTCCCGTCCAATGTCGGCCACATTCTCGGCTCGCGCCGGCTGCGCAGCCACGACACGCTCGGCGGCAAGCTGACCTATCTGGCCTGGAAGGGCCGCGACGTGGTGCAGGACGGCGCGGCGGCGTTTCGCAAATTGATCGGGCAGACCTGATATCGCGCGAGGTGTCTAAAGCATGATCCGGAAAAGTGCGCAGCGGTTTTCCGAAAAGATCATGCTTGAACAATAACCCAAAGCGCGATGATCGCATCGCGCTTTAATGCGCACGCGGCAGGCACAGGAAGCGATCGAGAAATCGCCCTGACATCACGACCCTGAACCACCAATACATCATTCGCCGCATCGTCATTGTCGTAAATCCTCGACAGCCCACCACCGGCTGTGCGGAGCAATAGCGCAGGTGCAGCAATGCGCGTGTGATGCACTTCACATTTGCAGCCGTGGGCCCGGACGCGGTGTCGCAGAACCGTCACGAGCGAAAGCGAAACTTGCGCGCATCGCGCGAATGCAATCCTCCGAACGTCGCCGCCGCACGCTCCCAATCCACCCAAAGCCATCGGGGAGAGCGACCGCCGCAACGCAGCCCGCCCACCGCGGACGACGCGGTCCTGTTCACCGTCTTCGTCGCGCACGAGCGGGCGCACACCCCGAAGAAACGCCGGAAATTAATCTCCGCTGGTCGCGTCGTTGCTTCGAAAGGGCACACATCTGCGTCGCTCGCTTCCATCCGTCGGCGAACAGGACGCAGCTCAGATCGCGCGAGAGACATTTCGCGTGCGCTGGCAGGCGTTGCGCGCGTGGTGCTCGGGTATGCGAGTTCTTTGCGAAGAGTCTGTCGACAAATTAGCTCGAATTGCAGGGCTTAACGTTACTCAGATAATTCAAGAACGATGTGAAGCTCTCCTTATTTGAACCCACGCTCGGCGTTTAAGAAACCGTCACGGAACGGGAGTGGTGTTGATGAACGATGGGATGGTTGAACTCGTCGGACGAAGGCCTGTGACCTTCGGACGACGAAAGGTAACGCCGCGCGCCTGCGTGGCCGATAGCAAGCGGCATCTGCGCGCCTTCCTCAGCGAGGTGCTGGAGGATCTCGGCTTCGTCACCAGCGAATGCGCCAGCTCGGACGAGCTGCAAACCGTGCTCGCCACCGAATTGCCGGACCTGATCCTGCTCGGCGTCGCCGCCGACGGCATCGAGCCGGGGAGATTCCTCGAAATACTGGTGCGCGAGGCATTCGCCGGCAAGGTTCTCGCCGTCGGCGCCCGCGAGTCGATCATCGTCAAGGCCGTGCGGCAGGTCGGCGAGGAATATGGCCTTGCCATGCTGCCGCCATTGACCACGCCCTTTGCGGCGGAAACGCTGCGCGAGCGCATCGCCATGCTGCTGCCGGAAGAGCCCGCGCCGAGTCCCGCCGTGCATGTCGGCGAGGCCCTTCATGCCGGCTGGCTCGAGCTCTGGTACCAGCCCAAGATCGACGCACGCACGCTGATTCGCAGCGGCGCCGAGGCGCTGGTACGGATGCGGCATCCGACCTGGGGCGTGGTGCCGCCGGCTTACTTCATTCCCGAAGAGCGCGATCCGCATCTGCGCGACCTCTCCGAATTCGTGATCGAGCGCGCTATACGGGACTGGCATTATCTGCTGGAGCAGCAGACCCCGGTCGATCTCTCGATCAACCTGCCCGCGTCCTATCTGAAGGAGCCGCAGGCGGTGCGCGATCTCTGCCGCCGCGTGCCGACGCATCCGGCCTTCGGCGGGCTGACGGTCGAGATCGACAGCGAGGAGGCAATCCGCGATCTCGATCACCTGACCGAGGTCGCGCGCGAGGTCGGGCTACACAATATCGGCCTGTCGATCGACAATCTCGGCGCCAACTGGCCGGCGCTGATGGAGCGGGACAAAGTCCCCTTCGTCAAGCTGAAGGCCGACCGGCAATTCGTCACCGGCAGCGGCAGTGACCGGTTGAAGCGCACGGTGTGCCGTCACATCGTCGAGCTCGCGCAGGGCTTTGGCGCGCGCAGCGTGGCCCAGGGGGTCGAAAGCCGCGCCGACCTCGTCGCCGCCAACGAGCTCGGCTTCGATCTCGTGCAGGGCTTCCTGTTCGGCAAGCCGATGCCGCTGAAGAAGTTTGCAAAGGGCGCGCTGACGAAGACGGTGATGGGGCAGGCGTGAGGCACAAGCCTCACGCAAACCGCCGCGCGAAGAACACGCAGGCGACCACGAGGACGGTCGCGACGATCATGCTCCAGGCGACGGGCTCGTGCAGCAGCAGGCCGGCGAGCGCGAGACCGAAGAACGGCTGGAGCTGCTGCAACTGGCCGACACGCGCAATGCCGCCGATCGCAAGGCCGCGGTACCAGAAGATGAAGCCGACGAACATGCTGAAGATCGAGACGTAAGCGAGCCCGATCCAGGCGGGCACGCTGACGCCGCTCCAGCTCGCCGGCCAGGTCAGAACCGCGACCGGCACCATCAGCGGCAGCGCGAGCAGGAGCGCCCAGGAGATCACCTGCCAGCCGCCGAGCCGGCGCGACAATGCGGCGCCTTCGGCATAGCCGAGGCCGCACAGCACGATCGCGACCACCATCAGGAGATCGCCGGTGAGCGAGGCCGAACCGCCGTTCGACAAGGCAAAGCCGGCCACCGTGGCACTGCCGAGGATCGCGAACAGCCAGAACAAGGGCTGCGGCCGCTCGCCGCCGCGCAGCACGGCGAAGACCGCGGTGGAGAGCGGCAACAAGCCGATGAAGACGATCGAACGGGCCGAGGTGATGTGCTGGAGCGCGAGCGCCGTCAGCAGCGGGAAGCCGACCACGACGCCGATGGCGACGATGGTGAGAGAGGCGAAATCCCCCCGCTGCGGCCGGGCCTGCCGCAGCACGCCGAGCACGGCCACACCGATCAGCGCCGCGATGACCGCGCGGGCCGATGTCAGGAACAGCGCGGAGAAGCCGCCGACCGCGACGCGCGTCGCCGGCAGCGAGCCGCTGAAGATGATGACGCCGAGCAGGCCGTTGCCCCAGCCGCTTCCCGCAGATTGCATGTCCGTTCCGCCTTTCCCGAGCCGCGATACTCGGCTGCCGGCGGTGGCACGGCCAGTCACAATCCAGTACAATCCGGCAGAACTGTATGGATATGGAAGGTGATACACCTTGGACATCGGAGCGTCATCGAAGGGGCGCGGCGGCACGCGGACCATTGACGTGATGAGCGCGATCCGCGCCAAGGTCGCCGGCCGCGCGCTCAGTGCCGGCGACCGCCTGCCATCGGTCCGCAGCCTGGCCGCCACGATGGGCGTGTCGCCGTCGACCGTCGTCGAAGCCTATGATCGCCTCGCGGCCGAAGGCCTGATCCGCGCCCGTCGCGGCTCCGGCTTCTATGTCTCGCCGACCATCATGCCGCCGCTTGCGCTGACCGAGGCCGGGCCGCGGCGCGACCGGGAGGTCGATCCGTTCTGGGTCTCCAGGCAATCGCTCGATGCCGACGCCGCCGTGTCGAAGCCCGGCTGCGGCTGGCTGCCGGCGGAGTGGATGCCGGAAGCGGCCTTGCGCCGCGCCGTCCGTGCCCTCGCGCGGACCGATGCGGATCTCTTGACGGACTATGGCAGCACGCGCGGCGGCCTTTCGCTGCGCCGGCTGCTGCTCGCGCGCCTTGCCGAGGATTCGATTCCCGCGTCGGTCGATCAGCTCATGCTGACGGGCTCGGGCACGCAAGGCGCCGACCTCGTCTGCCGCTTCCTGCTCCGTCCCGGCGACACGGTGCTGGTCGACGATCCCTGCTATTTCAATTTCCGCGCGCTGCTGCGGGCGCATCAGGCCAGGATCGTCGGCGTGCCCTATACGCCGTCGGGCCCTGATGTCACCCGCTTCGAGCAGATCCTCGGTGCCGAACGTCCCAGGCTCTACGTCACCAATTCGGCCCTGCACAATCCGACCGGCGCGACGATGTCGCTTGCAACCGCGCACCGGCTTCTGACCGTGGCCGCCGCGCACGACCTCACCATCATCGAGGATGACATCTTTGGCGATTTCGAGCCGGAGCGCTCGCCGCGCCTAGCGGCGCTCGACGGGCTCACCCGCGTGATCCGCATCGGCAGCTTCTCCAAGACGCTGTCGGCCTCGGTACGCTCAGGCTACATCGCCGCGCGCGCCGACTGGATCGAGTATCTCGTCGACCTCCAGGTCGCAACCAGCTTTGGTGGCCCGAGCCCGGTCGCGACGGAAATCATCGCGAAGGTGCTGGCCGGCGGCGGCTATCGCAAGCACATGGACGAGCTCCGGCAAAAGCTGACGCGCACGCGCCGCGACGTCGCGCGAAAACTTCAGGCGTTGGGGCTGGAGCCATGGCTGATGCCGCGCGGCGGATTCTTCCTCTGGTGCCGCCTTACGGGCGGACAGGACGCCGCGCAGGTCGCGCGCGCGGCGCTGGAGGAGGATGTCGTGCTGGCGCCGGGCAACGTTTTCAGCGTATCGCAAACGGCCCAGCACTTCATGCGCTTCAACGTGGCGCAAATGAACGATCCCCGCGTGTGGGACGTGCTGCGGCGAGCATTGAAAAAACACGCCCGAAACCATGGCGCCTGATACCCGTCGCAACAACGGAATTAGCCAAACTGTGCAAGGCCGATACTAATTGGACGGAAAGAAGTTGCAGCATAGTTCTGCTGGTTTAAGCTGCGAGTGAAAATTGTTTTGCCGGCCGTCGATCCGGTCACATCATTAGCTGAATGACATTCATGCGCTACTTCATTCTCGCGGCAATTGCAGCTGTTGGAGCCTGCAATTTTCCGGCCCAGGCCGAGACCCTGCAGAAGAAGCACGGTCCCGGGTGGAACTGCAGCTACATCTCCGTCGAATTGCAGGGTCTGTATAAAAAATGCATGGAGTGCGACAGTCTCAAGCAGGACGTCGCTCGAACTGCCTATGATGCCGGACAATGCATTGACAGGGCTTCGTTGAGAGAAAACCTCACGACCCGGCCAGACTACGAGAGTCCCCAGGAGGAGCGGATGCGGTTGAACGGCGCAGCCGCCGTCGCTCGCGAGTTGCAGGAGCTTCAGCGCTGGCGAAATCAGCGCACGCCGCTGGACTCGGACGTTTCAGGTGACGGCGGCGGACGAGTGGCCCCCAGCGCCCGGAGACCAAATTCCTCCCCAAGCGGAAATTCCTTCCCCACCAGAGAGTCGGGCGTCAGCGGCGCCGGCGAGCGAGCTGGATCAGGCTCGAATTCACCCGAAATCGGCTCAAAGCCATCCGGATCAAACGTCAGCAGTCCAACTCATTCGCCATCCGCGGCACCTGTCGGCGGCGTGCACATCGGAGCGGCTCCGACGGGGAAGGAAAGCGACCTGGGCGAGCTCAGGCGCAAGGTTCTCAATTTGAAGAAGCCGGATACTTAACCTCGAAATTTCTCGAAGCGGGGAAATAGACCTCCATGATGCACAGAGTGCTTGTCAATCGGCGCGGCTTCCTGGCGTCGGGCGTCAGCGCGCTCGTCGCGCAACAGCCCCTGGCTGCGGTGGCGGCTGACAGCGCCTGCAAGGCTCCCCCCGCGACGGCGATCACGGACATGCGGGCGGACGTCGCGGTTTCGCTGCGCGAAGCCTTGAAGCGGGCGAAGTCGGGCGGACCAAAGCGGCTGACCGGATTGACCCGCATCGACGCTGTCTGCCGGGACGACGACAACGATATCCTGCTTTGCGGAGTTGCCGAGAGGGGCCAACCGGATCTCTATCTCGACGATCTCATCGTCGCGATCAGATCGGCCGACAGAAAATACGGGAAGATCGAGCCGGGAATCTCTCTGGACCCGGACAGAAGCCAAACGCCCGGTCTCGACCAGATTGCCGGGCGCGACGCGGCCGCGAAGCAACAATACCTGCGCATGTGCTCGCAACAGCCGCAAATGGTTCGCGTGGACGCCCTGCCCAGGCATTCCCGCGTGACGAAGGTGCTCGTCGAAGCCGATTATCGCATGAAGCAGGTTTCGCAGGGCACGCTTCAACTGCCGGTTGATCCGCCCTTGCCCGGGACGTTCACGCGCCGGCTCAACCAGTCGCGGCAGATGCTTCGGGCTGGCACGTCCACGGGCGATTGGAGCAGCCGGCGCCGGTTCTGGTTTGAACCCGGCAAGTTCGAATATGCGCACGATTATGAAACAGCGTTCCTGCAGTCGGCCCAGGTGATCCTCAGCGACGCGGATGCCGACGCAGATGCAGGGGCCAAGAGCGGGAACGAAGATCCCATCGCAAGGGAGTTCGCCTGTGATTGGACCGCTCGCATGGAGGAGACAATTCGTGCCGAGCCGATCTGGCGCGACATGTACAATATCTACCGGCATTTCGCGATTGCACATATCCTGAAGGAGCGGAACCTCTACGCGTATGATCTCACGCGACTGATCGACGCTCATGAGATCGATCACGTTGCATTGCCGGATTCGCTTCCAGGCCTGGGGCGCTGGGAAACCCTCGAAGAAGCGAAGGGCAATCGTCGTCTGACGCTGGTGTCATCGGTCTGTG
The DNA here is from genome assembly GCF_028128835.1 of Bradyrhizobium sp. CCBAU 65884. Classification (NCBI taxonomy): domain Bacteria; kingdom Pseudomonadati; phylum Pseudomonadota; class Alphaproteobacteria; order Hyphomicrobiales; family Nitrobacteraceae; genus Bradyrhizobium; species Bradyrhizobium sp. CCBAU 65884. The sequence continues at coordinate 13,121 of NZ_LBJU01000091.1, forward strand.
GTGGGGTTTCGCTCGGGCTCGCATCGCGTTTGACGGCGAACAGAGTCAGTTCTGAAAGCAAGTCGCCGTCGCAAATGGCACTGCTGTCGCGGGCGATCGTTCTTTCAAGACCGGAAAAATCATCGGTGAGCTGGACGGTTCCGCCGACGGCGCTTCAAGCCGCTGCAAAGTGGTATGTGGAACGGGAAGAGCAACGCTTACAAGCGGCGAGGGAGTCCGAGGAGAAGGAGCGCAAGGAGGCTAACGACATCAAGATGGGAATGGCGGCTGCTGGGCGGGTTCGTGGTGACCGGAATATTGGCCGGGTGGCTGCTGAATCGTCGAAACGCACCGAGCCCGGAATTGGCGGCCGCCGGTCCGGACGCATCATCAACGCCACTCCTGAAGAGTCCCGGTGAACCAGGGACGTCGGGGGAGCTTGCAGGCTTGCGACGCAACGACCTTTGCCCATGCAATTCAGGAAAGCGCTTCAAGCATTGTCATGGCGCACACGAAGCAACTTAATACAGCGGCTCCTCATAGACCGGCTCGCCGTCGAGCAGCAGCCGCTTGATGGCGGCGCGGCCTGAGGGGAGCACGGCGGCAACGATCCGCAGCTTCTGCTGGTTGCGGGCCTGCTCGAGCTTGCCGCCCTCGCCTTCGGGCACGAAATAGCTTTCGAGACCGTATTTGATCGTCAGCCTGTCGCAGAAGGTGCGGACGTTGGATCCGCAGGAATGGCTGACCCTGCCGCGGATCAGCACCTCGGGCGCCGAGACCGGCACGGGCTCGGCATGCGCCGAAACGGCGGCGTAGACGCCATCGGCGTTGGGCGCGAGCTTGACGAACACGGCGGGATTGCGCGCGTCGGCCGGCTTGCCGGCGAGCGCACCTGCCGGCAGTTGCGAGATGTCGTAGCGCAGCACGACATAGTCGCCGCGCAGGAGATCGCGCGGATCGACCGGCTGCGTCTGCAGAGTGACCTCGGTGCCCTCGCGCAAAATCTGCATGCGGTCGGCGACCATCAGCACCAGCAGAACGCATTGCAGCAGGACGGCGGCTGCGAACAGCAGGGCTTTCGGGATGCGCTGCCAGAACTCGGAAACGGACGTGACCAACCTGTTCATCGCGCAGCCCTCGGCAGCGCGCGATTGAGCGCCGTTGCAAAGACGACAGTGACGATGCCGGCCGCCGCAAGGAACGCCGAGCGACGCAGCAGCGAGCCCTTCACCGCCCAGGTGATGCCGGCGATGACGCCGGCGATCCCGAGCCAGCCGGCGACGATGCGCGGACGCACGTCATCGAGCACGCCTGACACGACGAGGCACAGCATGGCGCACAACAGCGCGGCATAAGCGAGCCAGGGCTCGCCGGCCGTGGAGACCGGCCAGATCGGCGCGGCGAGCAACACCAGCCCGGTCGCGCAGGCGCCGAGGATCTCACCCGCACGCTTCGTGAACGTGGCGGAGACGAGGGCGAGGATCACCCCTGCGGCCCCGCACAGGATCGCCCACAGCGGCTGGCCGGACGCCGTGCCGGTCCGGAAGCGAATGAAGTCGTCGACCGTCGTCACCTCCAGGACAGCGACAGCGGCGAGCGAGAACGCCCCGTAGATCGACAGGACGGTCCCGAGCCGGAGCGCCCTCGGCGAGGGCCAGGCTGCGAGCGCGAGCCCGGCGCCGAACAGCAGGGCGGCGCCGTTGGCGAGCACGAAGGACGGCTGGGCGCCGTCGAACTCGAAGCGGAGCGACGTCGCGATCCACCACGGCAGCACCGCGAGCGCGACGAGATGGGCGGCGGCGCGCGAATTCCAGGCGAAGGCGAGGCTTGCTGCGATCAGCCAGACCGCCACGAACGGAAGATGCAGGACGTCGGGCGCGTCGTAGATCCGCATGCAGGTCCAGATGCCGGCGGCGACGAGGCCGACCGCGAGCGCACCGCGCGAGCCGGTCAGCAGCGCCGCGGCGAACGCGCCGATCGACCACAGCAGCATGCCGCCGGCAAAGTCGTCGCCGAGATGATACATCTGGCCGACCAGCGCGATGCCCGCGCCAAAGATGATCGCGCCGACGCTGGCGCAGAGATCGGCGAGAACATTGCGGCCGCTCGCCGCGAACCAGGCCCCGAGGCCAGAGGTAGCGATCATGCCGGCGAGCAGGATCGCGAACCGCAACAGCCGCGCGATCTCGGTCCAGTGCGCCGCGACGAAGGCAAGGAATGCGGCCGCGATCAACAGACCGCCGACGATGCCGACGACCACGGCGATGTTGATGCCCGCAGGCAGCGGCGGCAGCGCATTGCGGATCGCGGCAGCCGCCGCCGGCGCGATCACGCCCTCGGCTTCCCATTGCGCAAGATCAGCGTCGAGGCGGTCGCGGTAGGTCTTTTCGAACATTGGGGTGAGGTTACCTCGGTCCCGCATGATGGCGGGGCATTGCTAGGTCGGGTCGTGCGGGTGGTGGGTTCAAGCTGGCACCGCTTTGGTGGGGACATCGGGGTGTCGGTTGCTGCGTAGCAGGTCAACCGGTGAGGCTGCGTTCGCGGATCGCATGCGCGACCGCCAGAATACCGCCCTGGAGCCTGCGCGAGAAATATTCAGCCGGGATCCAACTCGCCTGTCCAGCGATCTCGTCCCCTCCAGAAGGAACACCTTGGGCAAGGCTCGCCCATCGGATAATCAACGCCTTCTTCGTGCGGACATCCAATGATTCCGTCCACCATCGCCACCGAGTGCACGGAGCTTTGACGCAGATGCGCAGCGATCTCCGAGAGAATTATCGGATCGGTTCGCACGTCGCCGGTTTCCGAAAACCAGCGACGCAGATCGGGCTCAGCTCCTTCATACCGGATCACCGACACCGCAACCTTCGAGGCCCGTTGATTGTCGGGACCATAGAAGGCAAGCGTACCGACCGGATAGCCACGCATCCCTTGCTTGGCTTTTTTGTGCAGCCATTTCGCGGGCTGCGGTCCGATCTTCATCGCCATCACTGGATACTTTACTGCTCGCGCTCACAGATTGATGGAGGTCGGGCGCAAATTGGCGGAGAGGGAGGGATTCGAACCCCCGATAGGCTTGCACCTATGCCGCATTTCGAGTGCGGTGCATTCAACCACTCTGCCACCTCTCCTGAAGGCGCCATGGTAGGAGCAGGGCCCCTGTGGTTGGGGGCGTTAATAGGCGAGGATGGCGGGCCAGACAAGGCGCGCGGGGCGAAAATCAGACCGGTTTTCCGGCCGGACCCCACGATGTCGCGGCGGTGGCGGGGCTGACTTGCGGATTTCGGCGGCACTTTGCGGAAATACGGCCGCCGGTCAGCCGACGCGCCGGCTGAAACCGCGCGCGGGTCCCGAATCACGGGTTTGGTAAAAAACGGGGTGGGACCGCCAGACGCGGTAAACACTGGCGGTCCCGTGCCGCTCATTGAAATACTGGCTGGGAAGGGCGGCTTCGCCGGCCAGGGTGAGGCGACCGTTCGACCCTAGCGTGCGGCCCCGGCGCCGCAACGCAATCCGGTCCTTAACCTAACCAGTCAAGGTTACTCCTTGTCGCTTTTGGCGCTGTCCTTGTTGTTTTCCTTGGCCTTTTTCTTGCCGTTCTCCGTAGTGTCCCGGTCCTTTCCGCTGTCCTTGCGGCGGTTGGTGAAGCGCGCATTGCCAAGGCCCGTGCCGATGGTGAGCACGCCCCAGCGCTCGACGTCCTGCATGAACGGCACCTCGGAGAGGCCCTGAACCACGCCGTCATTGTGCATCAGGATCGCGGTGTCGTGCTCGCCGATCTCGGGGATGCCCTCGATCAGGCTCGCCGGCAGGTTGAACTTGCTGCTCTCCCAATTGCCCGGCAGGTTCTGCGCACCCTTCTCGATCGAGCCGTCGTCCTTGATCACGCCGGGACAGGCGATGCCGATGAAAGGCGCGAGCTTGAAGCCTTCGTTCTCGGCTTCCGTGATCAGCCCCTTCAGCATCTTGGTGAGCCGCTTGACCGCGCCTTCGCGCGTCGGCTCATCGTCGGCGTGACGCCACAGCTCGGATTTCACGACCTTGGCCTTCGACAGGTCTTTTGCCTTTTTCCAAGCGGTTTCGACCAGGCCACAGCGGATATTGGTGCCGCCGATGTCGACGGCCAAAATGCTGTCATGGGCCTCGAAGATCCAGGACGGCGCCAGATGCAGCGCGCCGATCAGGCCGGCTTCATCCGGGTGATGGCGGATCGGCATCATGTCGATCTTGAAGTCCTCGGATTTCAGGATGATCTCGGTGCGCGCGATCGCGAGCTCGCCGAGCCGGGAATCGCGGAAGCCGCCGCCGACCACGATGCGCTCGGTCTTGGCCCAGGCCTTGGTCTTGAGGAAACGCCGGGTGACGTAAGCGAGCTCCTGGGCGAAATCCTCGATCGCGCTGTGCACGACCGCGGAGGCCTCGGTGTCGTCGCCGACCAGGATGGCATCCAGCGTCTTCTTGCTGATCTCCTCCGACGGTTCCTTGCCGAACGGGTCCTCCCCGGTCTTGCGCAGCGGCTTGCGCCAGCGGTCGAGGATGTCGCGGAAGGCGCCCTTGCTGGCGCGATCGCCGAGAAAGCCGTCCTCGTCCTTCATCTCGATGTTGAAGCTGTCGATCTCCACCGACGGCAGCCGCTCCGCGCCGTGATGGGCGATGCCCGTCGCCTTGACCAGTTCGTCCGTTGCCATGGGAGCCCTTGCCCGCTTACTTGTTCCGGCGGACTAACTGCGAGGGAACCGGTTTGTTGCAAAGCCGGTCGAGATTCGGCTGAAGACCGCAAGCCGGGCCAAATCCTTCAAATCCGGGCGCTTTTCGCCCGCTTTTCCTTGACTCTTCTCGGCCGGCGGCTATAAGTCCCACAACCGGCGCGGGGCGTTTCTCGCGCCGCTTGTTTTTGCGTGGGTTTTCAAAGGGATAACTCCCGCCCGCACAAAACTCGCATAAACCCATAGCGACTGACAAAAAGCCGACCCCGACGATATCCGTCGCGAGGCCGGGATTGAACACGGAGAAAAAAACGATGTTCGCAGTCATCAAAACCGGCGGCAAGCAATACCGCGTCGTGCCGGATGATGTTCTCGAAGTAGGCAAGATCGAAGGCGAAGTCGGCTCGATCATTCAGCTGAATGAAGTTCTGGTGGTCGGCGGCGACACGCCGGTGCTGGGTATTCCGACGGTCGCAGGCGCGTCCGTTGCGGTCGAGGTGCTCGACCACAAGCGCGGCCCCAAGGTCATCGCGTTCAAGAAGCGCCGCCGCAAGAATTCGCGCCGCAAGCGCGGCTATCGCGACGAGATCACGGTGCTCCGCATCTCCGAGATCCTGACCGATGGCGCCAAGCCCACCAAGGGCCCGCGTCCGAAGCGGGAGAAGGTGCCGAAGGAGCCGGCAGCGGAAGCCGCCGAGTAACGCGAAATCGATCACGCCAATTCACGAATTGATGCGTGAGAAATTTTGAAATGATTCCGTCAAGGAATTGATCTAGAAATACGCAGGATTTCGGAGACGAGCCATGGCTCACAAAAAAGCAGGCGGTTCATCGCGCAACGGTCGCGATTCCAAGGGTAAGCGCCTCGGCATTAAGGCGTTCGGCGGGGAAGTTGTGATTCCCGGCAACATCATTGCGCGTCAGCGCGGCACCACCTGGCACCCGGGCCTTAATGTCGGCATGGGCACGGACCACACTCTGTTCGCCAAGATCGAGGGTCGCGTCACGTTCCAGGCCAAAGCCAACGGCCGCACCTTCGTATCGGTGCTCCCGCTCGCAGAGGCGGCTGAATAGACGGTGGATCAAATTGGAGTCCGCCGGTCCTACCAAACCGGCGGAGTCCAGAGATCACAAGAGATCGAAGGCTCCAAGGGGGAGGCGGGAAACCGGCCTCCCCTTTTCTTTTGACTTGCTCACTTTGACTTAGTGACTTTCACGGAGCCGGACATGTTGCAGGATTTCTCGAGCGCGACCTTGGCTGAGGCGAGACCTGGTGTCGTCGCCACCGAACGGCTGACCTTGCGGCGGCCGACCCTCGCCGATGTCAGGACCATCGCCTGGCTCGCCAACGACCGCCGTGTCGCCGAAAACACCCGCCGCCTCCCGCATCCCTATTCGCAGGACGACGCCGTCGCCTTCGTTCGCGCCACCGCCGCGCTCGGCAGCGAGACCGTGTTCCTGATCGAGCACGACACCGGGCCGGTCGGCATGGTCGGCATCGACTGCTCCACGCCCGGCAATGCCGAGCTCGGCTATTGGCTCGGCGTCGAGCACTGGGGCCAGGGTTTTGCCACCGAGGCCGCCCGCGGCGCGATCGACTTCTTCTTCGAGGAGTTCGAGGACGAGCACCTCTATGCCGGCGCGCGCGTCACCAATCCGGCCTCGCGCAACGTGCTGGAGAAGTGCGGCTTCCAGTGGAGCGGCGTGCAGCTGCACCGTTTCCTCGCGCTGGGCTCCTCGACGCCGGTCGACTGCTTCCGCCTCTCGCGCGGCGTGTGGGCGTCGCTGAAGAGCTGGAGCAGTGCAAGACGGGTGAGGTAGGGCGCGGGCGCGTCCTCAATCACCGCTGTCGTCCCCGCGAAGGCGGGGACCCATAACCACAGGGAGGAGTGTGGGGCGAAGCGCCCACTCCGAGCCTTCGCAAAACACTTCCCTGTGGGTATGGGTCCCGGATCTACGCGCGCTTGAGGCGCGCTTGTCCGGGACGACAGCGTGGGTGGGGCTACGCCGGCGGATTGATCTCTTCACTTGCGCGCCCCAAATCGCGCTCGCGCAGATAAATATAGAACCCCGCCCCGATGATGATCGCGGCGCCGATGAGCGTGGCCATTGATGGGACGTCGCCGAACACAACGAAGCCGAAGATCACGGCCCAGACGATCATGGAATATTGATAGGGCACCACGACGCTGGCCGGCGCCAGCTTGAGCGAGCGGTTGACGCAGAACAGCGCGGTGACCGAGACGCATCCGGCCAGCGCGAAGATCACGAGGCTGCTCGGCGTCGGCGGCACCCAGTGAAACGCCGACAGCACCGCGCCCAGCGAAAACGTGCCGACGAATTGCGAGGATGCCATCACGATGTCGGGCGTCTTGCGCAGGCTGCGCGTGATCAGCATCAAGGTCGCAAACGACAGGCTGCCGCCGAGCGCGATCAGCGCCGGCAGGCTGACGGTCTGCGCCGACGGCCGCAGCGCGATCAGGACGCCGCAAAAGCCGATCAGGATCGCGGTCCAGCGCCGCCAGCCGACCTTCTCTCCTAAGAAGATCGCCGACATCGCGGTGACGAAGATGGGACCGGCAAGATAATAGGTGATGACGTCGGCGAGCGGCAGATAGACGGTGGCGAGGAAGAAGGCGGCGACCTCGAGCGTCGACAGCACGACGCGAAACAGCTGCAGCCACGGCCGCTCAAGGCGGACGAAATCGTGGCGCTGCCGCCAGATCAGCGGTGCGAGCAGCAGCAGCGCCGCGCAGGCGCGCAGGAACAAGAGCTGCCCCACCGAATAAGTCCCGACCAGGAACTTGCCCATGGCGTCGCCGAACGAGAACATGAAGATCGACAGCACCATCAGCCCAATGCCGGCGAGGCGCGCGGAGCGATCGTCATAGGCGGAGAGGTTCTTGAACAGGGGCATCGAGCGCCGTTGTAATGGCATGAGCCACAGGGACAAGCCCGCATCCGGCGAATTGAACGGATTGTCGCACTCTTCGCGTCGCGGTAGCGATAGGCCGACCACGAACAGAGAGCAGGGACATGCCCGACTTCGATCCGACCCAGCATCGCATGATCCCCACGCAACGCTGGTTTGAGGATTTCGTCATCGGCGAACGCTTCGTGCTGCCGAGCCGGACCCAGACCTCGGCGATATTCGCCGCGTTCCAGACTGCGAGCGGCGACACCCATCCTGTGCACTATGACGTGGAATATTGCCGCAGCCGCGGCATGCCGCATCTGCTCGCCCACGGTTTCCAGACGCTGATCCACACCGCGCCGGGCGCCGGCCTGTTTCCGTTCATGGTCGAGGAGTCCCTGGTGGGCTTCCTCGAGCAGTCGAGCCGGTTCCTCAAGCCCGTGTTTGCCGATGACACCATCTACCCCGCGCTCGAAGTCACCGAGCTCGTGCCGGGCCGCACCACCGGCGCGGTGACGCTTCGCAGCACCGTGTTCAACCAGCGCAAGGAGCTGGTGCTGGAGGGGATGCAGAAATTCCTGATCCGGCGCCGGCCGACTGGTTAAGCAAGGGGCGAAATCGCGAGAAATTCGGCCGATTTGCGGATCTATCCGGGTTGCCGGAGGGGGCCGGCTGGCCTACCTATGGCCCATGAAATTCCTCGACGAAGCAAAGGTCTATATCCGCTCCGGTGACGGCGGGAACGGCTGCGTGGCGTTCCGCCGCGAGAAGTTCATCGAATTCGGCGGTCCCTCCGGTGGCAATGGCGGCCGTGGCGGCAACGTCATCATCGAGGTCGCCGATGGCCTCAACACGCTGATCGACTACCGCTACCAGCAGCACTTCAAGGCGCAGAAGGGCGAGAACGGCTCAGGGTCGGACCGCCACGGCGCCAACGGCAAGAATATCGTGCTGAAGGTGCCGATGGGCACGCAGATCTTCGACGAGGACCGAGAGACGCTGATCCACGACTTCACCAAGGTCGGCGAAAAGTTCGTGCTGGCCGAGGGCGGCAATGGCGGCTTCGGCAACGCGCATTTCAAGACCTCGACCAACCGCGCGCCGCGCAACGCCAATCCCGGCCAGGTGGGCGAAGAGCGCTGGATCTGGCTGCGGCTGAAGCTGATCGCGGATGCCGGTCTCGTCGGCATGCCCAATGCCGGCAAGTCGACCTTCCTGTCCAAGGTCAGCGCGGCGCGGCCGAAGATCGCCGACTATCCCTTCACCACGCTGCATCCGCAGCTCGGCGTCGTGAATGCCGACGGCCGCGAATTCGTGCTCGCGGACATTCCCGGCCTGATCGAAGGCGCGCATGAAGGCACCGGCCTCGGCGACCGCTTCCTCGGCCATGTCGAGCGCTGCCGCGTGCTGCTGCATCTGATCGATGCGACCTGCGAGCACGCCGGCAAGGCCTACAAGACGGTGCGCAAGGAACTCGACGCCTATGGCGGGCTCTTGACCGACAAGATCGAGATCGTCGCGCTGAACAAGATCGACGCGGTCGAGCCGGACGAATTGAAGAAGCAGAGGGACCGGCTGAAGCGGGCTGCGAAAAAGACGCCGCTGCTGCTCTCCGGCGTCACCGGCGATGGCGTCAAGGAAGCCCTGCGTGCGCTGGTCGAGGTGATCGGCGAGGCCCCGGTGTCGGCCAAGGCCAAGAGCGCGGCCGAAGCGGAGCCGTGGTCGGCGTGATTGTCGTCCCTGCGCACGCAGGGACCCATACCGCGTGATCTCTCGATGCGGATGGCTGTAGTCCCGAGCGACGAATCTTCGCCAAACCACTCCCTGTGGTTATGGGTCCCTGCTTTCGCAGGGACGACAGCGGAGTGTGAGACTACGGGCACGCGGGTCACTGGCTTGTCTTCGCTAGCGCGATAGCGCAGCATCAACAATCAAGAAACGGCAGGGATGACGCATGGCGCGCGCGAAGAATGTTCTCTGGATCATGTGCGACCAGCTTCGCTATGATTATCTCGGCTGCACCGGCCATCCCACGCTGAAGACGCCGAACATCGACGCGATGGCCAAGCGCGGCGTGCTGTTCAGCAAGGCCTATGTGCAATCGCCGATCTGCGGCCCGTCGCGGATGTCGTTCTACACCGGCCGCTACATGCGCTCGCACGGCTCGCACTGGAACGGCTGGCCGCTGCGCGTCGGCGAGCCGACGCTCGGCGATCACCTGAAGAAGATTGGCGTGCGCAACGTGCTGGTCGGCAAGACCCACATGGCGCCTGATCTCGAAGGCATGAAGGCGCTCGGCATTCCCCCGGAATCGATGATCGGCGTGCATGTCGCCGAATGCGGTTTTGAACCCTATGAGCGCGACGACGGTCTGCATCCGACCGGCCGCCCGCGCCCGAAATACGACGAATATCTGCGCAAGCAGGGTTTTGAAGCCAGCAATCCCTGGGAGCATTGGGCCAATTCGGGCGCGGCCGAGGACGGCTCGTTGCAGAACGGCTGGCTGCTGGTGCATGCCGACAAGGCCGCGCGCGTGCCGGATGAGCATTCCGAAACGCCCTACATGACGCGGCGCGCGATGGATTTCATCGGCGAGGCCGAGACCGATGGTCGGCCGTGGTGCCTGCATCTGTCCTACATCAAGCCGCACTGGCCCTATATCGCGCCGGAGCCCTACGCCAGCATGTACTCGACCTCGGACATGATCCCGGTGATCCGCTCCGAGCGCGAGCGGCAGAATCCGCATCCGGTGTTCGGCGCCTATATGGACATGCGTTACTCCCGCAACATGGCGCGCGACGAGGCCCGCGAGAAGGTGATCCCGACCTATATGGGCCTGATCACCCAGATCGACGACCAGATGGGCGTGCTGATGAAGTTCTTGGGTGAGCGCGATCTGCTGGAAACCACCATGATCGTGTTCACCTCCGATCACGGCGATTATCTCGGCGATCACTGGATGGGCGAGAAGGATTTGTTCCACGAGCAGTCGGCGAAGATTCCGTTGATCATCATCGACCCGTCGAAAGAGGCCGACGCCACACGCGGCACGCGCAGCGACGCGCTGGTGGAAGGCATCGACCTCGCGCCGACCTTCGTCGACTATTTCGGCGGCAAGGTGCCGGGTCACATCCTCGAAGGGTGCTCGCTGCTTCCGCTGCTGCGCGGATCGACGCCGCCTGATTGGCGCAAGGTCGCCTTCTCCGAATACGACTATGCCATGCAGGATGTGCGGCTGAAGCTGAACCAGCCGATCGAGCGCTGCCGCCTGTTCATGGTGTTCGACGGCCGCTGGAAATACATCCACGCCTCCGGCTTCCGCCCGATGCTGTACGATCTCGAAACCGATCCGCAAGAATATGTCGATCGCGGCGACGACCCCGAATGCGCCGGCATCATCGCGCGGTTGCAGGCCGAGCTGTTCGACTGGGCGCTGCATCCGAACGATCACATCACCACGCCGCGCGAGAAGATCGCGGCCTATGCCGATAACCAGCTCCAGGTGAAGGGCGGCTTCCTGATCGGCATCTGGGATGAGAAAGAGCTCGACGCGATCAAGGACGGCATCGCGCAACGCGCGAAGATGTAAGCCAAATCATCGCTCGGTACGTCTTAAGGGCGGTCCACGAGTCGTCCTTCGAACTCCGGTTTGCCCGGAACCAGAAAGAGGCGATACCACTCGACATCTTTTCGCTGGGCGAATTCGACATCAGCGAGGTTCGTGCTCTCGCCGAGGCTCAATTGATCGATTCCGAGATTTTGCGCGGCCGCATAGATCGAATAATCGCCCGGCTTCACGTCTGCGGAATATGCAGGCTCATTGTCGATCACCGACATGACGTGAACGCGTCCGCTCTCGGATCGGAAGTGGACGCAGGTGATCCGCTGCCATTCATCGAAGGAGGGCGGCCGGCTAGCGGCGACCAGCTCGACCCAATGGTCATTAAGATCAGCTTCGGTATTGATCATGCGGAACGTGGGCGCGCCTGCAAAGCCCCGTTTGGTCTTCTCGTCATTCCAATTTTCATCAGCACCAAGCGGTCTGCGCGGATCGTCGCAGACGACGATTTGATAGTGACTCGCAAACAACCGCGCGGCGCCACGCAGCTGCTGTTCCATTAGCGGAGACCCACTTCACGATTACGGTTCAATTCTCGATCTTGTATCCCGTCGCCTTGACGATCGGCTGCCAGAACGCCGTGTTGGCGGCGAGCTCCTTCGAAAGCCCGTCCGCATTGCTCCCGACCGGAATCAACCCGATCGCGGTGAGCTTCTCCTTCACCTCCGGCTTGGCCAGCATCGCGACCGCGGCTGCGCTGAGCTTTTCGGCAAAATCCGGCGGGCTGCCGGCGGGGAGCCACATGCCGTACCAGCCGTCGGCAACGAGATCGATGCCGCTTTCCTTCAGCGTCGGCACGTCGGGGACGAACGTCGAGCGCTCGGCGCTTGCAATCGCGAGGATCCTCACGCCGTTGGCACGATGCTGCGCGATCGCATCGGATACCGTGGTGATGCCGAACGGCAGATGGCCGGCGATGAGATCATTCATGACCAGCGCACTCCCGCGATAGGGCGCCCGGGTCATTGAAAGATCAAGCATCTGTTCAAGTCGCCATCCGAGGAAGTGCGGGATGTTGCCGCTGCCTGGTGTCCCATAGGCGGCCTTTGCGACATTTGCCCTCAACCAGGTGACGAGTTCACTGAAACTACCCACCCCGATCGCGGGACTTGCAACGACGGCAAACTCGAAGCGAACCAGTTGCGACACGGGGACGAAATCCCTGGCCGCGTCGAAGCTCGGTTGATTCTCCACCATCGGCAGCAGGTACATGGTCGGACCCGTCGTCACCAAGATTGTATTGCCGTCGGAGCTTGCGCCCTTCACGGCCCTGATTCCGATCAACCCGTCACCACCGGTACGATTCTCGACGATCATGGTTCGCCCAAGCGGGGCGCCGAATTGCTCGGCGATGAGACGACACAAGGCATCACCGCTGCCGCCTGCCGCGAACGGGAAGATGATGCGCGTCAGCGGACCGGATTGAGCATGTGCGCCACTGGCCTGCGCCAGCAAGGGCAGAGAGAGGCCTCCGGCGATGAAGCTGCGTCGGTCCACGTCATCCTCCCTCGTTATTGATTATTCGAGGCATAGACTGCCCGGGCCTCGGCCGACAAGGGCTCAGTTCGGCCTATTTACCGGCTCCGCTGCCTTGCGCCGGCCACCGTCCTGCTGCAAAAGCTAGCCGCATCGGCGCCGCCCTTTTTCGCTCCGCCGGACCAACGACAGAGCAATTTGACGACCGCCATGGCCAGCCCCGAACTCAGTCAATTCCGCCGCATCGTCGTCAAGGTCGGCTCCGCGCTGCTGGTCGATTCCGACAAGGGCGAGGTGCGGGCATCCTGGCTCGCCGCGCTTGCCGACGACATGGCCAAGCTGCACAGGGAGGGGCGCGACGTCCTCGTCGTCTCCTCCGGCTCGATCGCGCTCGGCCGCAGCCGTCTCAAGCTGCCGCGCGGCCCGCTGAAGCTGGAAGAGAGCCAGGCCGCCGCCGCCGTCGGCCAGATCGCGCTGGCGCGGATCTGGTCCGAGGTGCTCGGGGCACACGACATCGGCGCCGGCCAGATCCTGGTGACGCTCCAGGACACCGAGGAGCGCCGTCGCTATCTCAATGCACGCTCCACCATCGGCAAGCTGCTGGAGTGGCGCGCGATCCCCGTGATCAATGAGAACGACACGGTCGCCACCAACGAGATCCGCTACGGCGACAATGATCGCCTCGCCGCGCGCGTCGCCACCATGGCGAGCGCCGACTTGCTCGTGCTACTGTCCGACATCGACGGGCTCTACGACGCTCCACCGAAGAACAATCCGAACGCAAAGCTCATTCCGGTGGTCGAGAGCATCTCCTCGGAGATCGAAGCCGTGGCGGGAGACGCCGAGTCCGAGCTGTCGCGCGGCGGCATGCGCACCAAGGTCGAGGCAGCCAAGATCGCGACCACCGGCGGCACGCATATGCTGATCGCCTCCGGCAAGATCGAGCATCCCTTGCAGGCGATCGCCGACGGCGGCCGCTGCACCTGGTTCCTGACGCCGGCCAATCCCATCACCTCGCGAAAGCGCTGGATCGCGGGCACGCTGGAGCCGAAGGGCACGCTGACCATCGACGCCGGCGCAGTGACGGCGCTGCGTGCCGGCGCCAGCCTGCTGCCGGCCGGCGTGATCAAGGTCGAGGGCCAGTTCGCCCGCGGCGATGCCGTGATCGTGCGCGGCCCCGACACCAGCGAGGTCGGCCGCGGCCTGATCGCCTACGACGCCGAGGTCGCCGAGCGGATCAAGGGCCGCTCGTCCCCTGATGTAATGACCATCCTCGGCATCAGCGGAAGATCGGAGATGATCCACCGCGACGATCTGGTGGTGGGCGGGTAAGGGCCGCGACGGCCCTTTTCACTGAGTTTGCTGGGCCAATGACCTAGCCGGCGCCTCGCCGGGGAGAGCAGCCATACCCTCCCCGCCCTTCGCAAAAGCGGGATTTCCGTGCTAGGACACCGCCTTAGCAGAAGGTTGAAACTCCAATGGCCGCCCCCCTCAAAGCCGTTGACGGCAATGCCGATCTCCAGGCGCTGATGTCCGATCTCGCCACCCGTGCCCGCGCTGCCGCGCGCGTGCTGGCGCTGGCGCCGCCGGAGCAGAAAAACCGGGCGCTGGAAGCCATGGAGCGGGCGATCCGCGCGAGCTCTGCGGCGATCCTCGCCGCCAATGCCGAGGACGTCGCCGAAGCCCGCGCCTCCGGCAATGCCACCTCCTCCTTCATCGACCGCCTGACGCTGACGCCGGCCCGCATCGAGGGCATGGCCGAGGGCATCGGCATCGTACGCGGCATCGCCGATCCCGTCGGCATCGTCACCGAGAGCTGGCAGCGGCCAAACGGCATGAGGATCGAGCGCGTGCGCGTGCCGCTCGGCGTCGTCGGCGTGATCTTCGAGAGCCGTCCGAACGTTGCGGCCGACGCCGGCGTGCTGTGCCTGAAGTCCGGCAATGCCGTGATCCTGCGCGGCGGCTCGGACAGTTTTCGGTCCTGCCGCGCGATCCATGAATGCCTGGTGCAGGGCCTGCGTGAAGCCGGCCTGCCTGAAGCTGCGATCACGCTGGTCCCGACGCGCGACCGCGCGGCCGTCGGCATGATGCTGTCGGGCCTGAACGGCGCCGTCGACGTGATCGTGCCCCGCGGGGGAAAAAGCCTCGTCGCGCGCGTCGAGCAGGAGGCGCGCGTGCCTGTGTTCGCGCATCTGGAAGGCGTCAACCACGTCTATGTCGATGCCAGCGCCGACCTCGCGATGGCGAAGTCGCTCGTGCTCAACGCAAAAATGCGCCGCACCGGGGTCTGCGGCGCGGCCGAGACGCTGCTGGTCGATCGCGCCGCGGCCGGCAAAAATCTGAAGCCGCTGGTCGAAATGCTGATCGAGGCGGGCTGCGAAGTACGCGGCGACGAAACGGTGCAAGGAACGGATGCGCGCGTAAAACCTGCGAGCGAAGACGATTGGGACACCGAATATCTCGACGCGATCATCGCGGCGAAGGTCGTCGACGGCGTCGATGGCGCAATCGCGCACATTCAGAACCATGGCTCGCATCACACCGATGCGATCGTGAGCGCAGATGAGGCGGCTGCGAGGAAATTCCTGAGCGAGGTCGATTCCGCGATCGTGCTGCACAACGCCTCCACGCAGTTCGCCGATGGCGGCGAGTTCGGCTTCGGCGCCGAGATCGGGATTGCGACCGGCCGCTTCCACGCCCGCGGCCCGGTCGGGGCCGAGCAGCTGACGAGCTTCAAATATCGCGTTCACGGCACCGGTCAGACACGGCCGTAAGTAACGTCGCGGGGCGCGGACATTGAGTAACAATTTCGTCGCCCCCCGCTTCTTCGCGCAGGCGATACCGCCCTACACCGAAGGCATGCGCATCGGCCTGCTCGGCGGCTCGTTCAATCCGCCGCACCAGGCGCATCGCGCGATCAGCCAGTTCGCGCTGAAGCGCCTTCAGCTCGACCGCGTGTGGTGGCTGGTGACTCCGGGCAATCCGCTGAAGGAGAACGGCAATCTGCATGAGCTCGGGGAGCGCATGCAGGCCGCGCGCGACGTCGCCGATGATCCCAGGATCGAGGTCAGCTGTCTCGAATCCGTCATCCGCACGCGCTACACTATCGACACGATCAACACCTTGCGCCGCCGCCTCAGCGGCCTGCGCTTTGTCTGGATCATGGGCGCCGACAATCTCGCTCAATTCCATCGTTGGCAGCACTGGCGGCGCATCGCCGGCCAGGTGCCGATGGCAGTCATCGACCGCCCGCCGCAGAGTTTTCGCGCCCTCGCCTCCCCCGCCGCCCAGGCGCTGGCGCGCTATCGCCTCCCCGAGAACAAGGCAGCGCTGCTTGCGGATCAGCCGGCGCCGGCCTGGGTTTTCCTGACCGGAATGAAGCTGAATCTGTCCTCGACCGGCTTACGGAACCCGGACGGGAGCTGGAAAGGTACAATGTGAGGACGAGGGCGTGGATGTGGTGTGGACTTCCGCCTCTCTGGCATATTGAAACCCTTAACCCCACATGATGTAGTGTAACCGGTGAGCGCCGGATTCGGCGTTCGCGATACAGTGAAAGGAATGGTCCCTGACCACATCTGTATTGTCCAAGTCAGCTTCGACGAAGTCTGTTTTACCCAAGGTTGCCAAGCCGGCGCGTAAAACATCAGCCAAAGCTGCGGCCTTGAAGGCGCAACCCGACGCCGACAAGACGCTGAGCCTGATCCTCTCCCGCCTCGACGACATGAAGGCGGAAGAGACGGTCACCATCGACCTTCGCGGCAAATCGGCGTACTCCGACTACATGATCGTCACCACCGGCCGGGTGAACCGGCACGTTGGCGCGATCGCGGAAAACGTCGCCAAGGGCCTCAAGGAAAACGGCATCAAGAACATCCATGTCGAGGGCTTGCCCAATTGCGACTGGGTGCTGATCGATTCCGGCGACGTGATCGTGCACGTGTTCAGACCCGAGGTCCGCGAGTTCTACAATCTCGAGCGATTGTACACGCAGGGCCCAGGGGCTGCGAAAGCGATCGCGGCGAAGGCGATCTAGGCTGATCGAGCCGATTTCGAATCGGCTGACGCGCATGCTAGCGTCGTGCGCGCGCCATTTGCGCGCGGTCTTGAAAACACGACCCTGAAGATATCAGACCCCTGAAGATATCATGCGCGTTGCTGTCATTGCGGTGGGCCGGCTGAAGCAGGGCCCCGAACGGGAGCTTGCCGACCGCTATTTCGAGCGGTTCGACGAGGCCGGCCGCAAGCTCGGATTCCGCGAGCTCCTGGTCCACGAAATCCCCGAGAGCCGCGCGCGCGACACCGCGACGCGGATGACCGAAGAGGCCGCCGCGATCTCCGCGCATATTCCGGACAAATCGATCCTGGTGGCACTGGACGAGCGCGGGCAAAATCTCGACTCCACCGTATTCGCACGGCATCTCGGACGCTGGCGAGACGAGGGAGCCGGACATACTATCTTCGTGATCGGAGGGGCGGACGGACTTTCGCCCGAATTGCGCCGTAAGGCGAAGCTCGCGATCGCGTTCGGCTCTGCGACCTGGCCGCACCAAATGGTCCGCGTCATGCTTCTGGAACAGCTTTATCGGGCCGCCACCATTCTGGCCGGCCACCCCTATCACCGCGCGTGATGCGCGCCACAACGAGCACCTTTGCCGACACGATGCGAGCGCCGCTCCTCAACCTGTTGCTGATCACAAGCGTTGCCGGCGCAAGCCTCGCGCAAGCCCAGACCGCGGCGCCGGCGCCCCAGACCGCCGCCGTCTCGCCCGACGCCATCAAGCAGCGCGAGCAGGAGCTCGAAGCAGCGCGTGCCAGGCAGAAGAGCGCGGAAGAGGCGCAGGCCAAGCTCAAGGCCGAGATCACCTCACTCGGCCAGGACCGTACCCAGCTCAATCAGCAGCTGATCGACACCGCCGCCAATGTGCGCAACGTGGAGACCACGATCGACGAGACCGAAGCCCGGTTGCGCGCGCTCAACGGACGCGAGCAGGCGATGCGCTCCTCGCTCGATTCGCGCCGTGCCGACATCGTCGAGGTGCTGGCAGCACTGCAGCGGGCCGGACGGCGCACGCCGCCTGCGCTGCTGGTGCGGCCCGAAGATGCGCTGCAATCACTGCGCACGGCGATGCTGCTCGGCGCCGTGGTGCCGGAGCTGCGCGGCCGCGCCGAGAGGATCGCAGGCGAGCTCGGCGAGCTCGTGGCCTTGCGCAAGAATATCGCCACCGAGCGCGACCAGCTCGCCTCCGATCGCGACAAGGTCAGGAGCGACCAGACCCGGCTCACCGCCCTCGTCGACGAGCGGCAGCGCCAGCAGGCGGCACGCGAAAAGGACCTCGACGCCGAGAATTCGCGCGCCATCGCGCTTTCGAGACAGGTCGGCGATCTCCAGGGCCTGATCACCAAGATGGAGCAGGATCTGCAGAGCGCAGCCAAGGCCGCCGAGAAGGCAGCCGAGGCCGCAAGGCAGGCCGAGGCCAAGGCGGCCGCAAGCGCGAGCGTCAAGTCCGGCCCGGGCGTGTTCAAGGACCGGTCCCGGACCACCCCCGCGATCGTCTTTGCCTCCGCCAAGGGTCTCCTGCCTCTTCCGGTTAACGGTAACAAGATCAGGGATTTCGGCGGTTCCGACGGGGCCGGCGGGGTCCAGAAGGGCATTTCCCTGGCGACCAAGCCCGGCTCCCAGGTCACAACGCCGTGTGACGGCTGGGTGGTCTATTCAGGCCCGTTCCGCAGCTATGGACAACTCTTGATCCTCAATGCCGGGGGCGGGTATCATGTCCTGATCGCCGGGATGGAGCGCATTTCGGTCAACATCGGACAGTTTGTGCTCACGGGGGAGCCGGTCGCGACGATGGGATCGACCTCTCAGGTCGCCTCCATTCTCGCGACGAACGCGAGTCAACCTGTGCTGTATGTCGAGTTCCGTAAGGACGGCACTCCAATCGATCCAGGCCCATGGTGGGCCGCAAATGAAGGCGAGAAGGTTCGCGGATGATGCGCAAGACTTCAGTAATCCTCCTCAGCGCGGCCACCGGTGCGGCGCTGATGCTGTTCGTGACCCAGCCGCGTGCGGTGTTCATGGGCTCCAGCGCGCGAGCCGCCACCGCAGACACCTATCGTCAGCTCAATCTGTTCGGCGACGTCTTCGAGCGCGTGCGCTCCGACTACGTCGAGAAGCCCGACGACACCAAGCTGATCGAATCCGCCATCAGCGGCATGCTCACCGGCCTCGATCCGCATTCGAGCTACATGGACGCCAAGAGCTTCCGCGACATGCAGGTGCAGACCCGCGGTGAGTTCGGCGGCCTCGGCATCGAGGTCACGATGGAGGACGGCCTGATCAAGGTGGTCTCGCCGATCGACGACACCCCGGCTTCGCGCGCCGGTGTCATGGCCAACGACATCATCACCAATCTCGACGACGAGGCGGTGCAGGGCCTGACCCTGAACCAGGCGGTCGAGAAGATGCGCGGCCCCGTCAATACCAAGATCAAGCTCAAGATCATCCGCAAGGGTCAGGACAATCCGATCGACGTCACCCTGGTGCGCGACAACATCCGCGTCCGCTCGGTGCGCGCGCGCGTCGAGGCCGACGACATCGCCTATATCCGCATCACCACCTTCAACGAGCAGACCACCGAAGGCCTGAAGCGCGAGGTCGCCAACCTCTCGAACCAGATCGGCGACAAGCTGAAGGGCTACATCATCGACCTCCGCAACAATCCGGGCGGCCTGCTCGAGGAAGCAGTCACTGTCTCCGACTCGTTCCTGGAGAAGGGCGAGATCGTGTCGACCCGCGGCCGCAATGCCGAGGAGACCCAGCGTCGCACCGCGCATTCGGGCGATCTGACCAAGGGCAAGCCTGTCATCGTGCTGGTCAATGGCGGCTCGGCCTCGGCCTCGGAGATCGTCGCCGGCGCGCTGCAGGACCACAAGCGCGCGACCATCGTCGGCACGCGCTCGTTCGGCAAGGGCTCGGTGCAGACCATCATTCCGCTCGGAAGCGGCAATGGCGCGCTGCGGCTGACCACGGCGCGCTATTACACGCCGTCGGGCAAGTCGATCCAGGCCAAGGGCATCGTGCCCGACATCGAAGTGCTGCAGGACGTGCCGGACGAGTTGAAGTCGCGCACCGACACCAAGGGCGAGGCTTCGCTGCGCGGCCATCTGAAGAACGACGGCGACGAGAAGACCGGCTCGCAGTCCTACGTCCCGCCGGACGCCAAGGACGACAAGGCGCTCAAGCTCGCCGACGACCTGCTCCACGGCATCAAGAACAGCGCCTCCGCCGCGCCCACCCCCGGCGGCGACAACAAGGCCACGACCGACAAGCCCAAAGCGGCGAACTAAGTCGGCGTATCCGCGCGATCCCACGAAAGGGCGGCTCCTCGGAGCCGCCCTTTTTGCTTGGAACTCCTGGTTGCTGATAACTCCTGGCATCCCCGGCCTATCCCGGCCTGCCGCCGCTTGACCCCGGCGTGGTATCGTCATTGGCAGTGATTCGGGATCGCGCATGACTGAAACGGCCGATGATCTGAGCGCCCCGCTCGGACAGGACAAGCCGCGCCGGAAACGCCGGCTGCGGCTGCCGTTCACGGCCATGCAGGTGCTCGCCGTGCTGCTCGGCCTGTTCCTCCTCACCTTTGCCGGCTTCGCCATCTTCAACAAGGATCCGCTCGGCGGCGAGCCGATGACGCGGATCGCCATCAGCGAGAAGGGCGCCGACAAGGCTGCCGACGAGAAGCCCGCCGCCGGCCAGGACAGCAAGCAAGCTAGCAAGCAGGACGGCAAGCACGACAGCCAGGAGGCGCCGAAGCAGGCCGCCCCCGGGGAGCAGAAGACCGTCACCATGATCGACGGCTCCACCGGCGCCCGCCACGACGTGGTGATCGGCGAGGACGCAGGCGACAAGGCCGGGGCCGCTTCGGCCCCGCCGCCGGTCATGGCCGGGATCAATCCAAAACTGCTCGAGAAGTCACGCTACGGCATGATCCCGGTGGTCGCCGACGGGCTGAAGCCGTTCAACGTCTATGCGGCGGACGCCGATCGCGCCAAGGCCGCCAAGATGCCCGTGGTCGCCATCGTGATCGGCGGCCTCGGCGTCGGCGCCGCCAAGACCGCCGATGCCATCATGAGGCTGCCGGCAGCGGTGACGCTGGCCTTCACGCCCTACGGCACCGATCCCGGCAAGCTCGCCGAACGGGCCCGCGCGCAGCGCCACGAGATCTTCCTCCAGATCCCGATGGAGCCCTACGACTTCCCCGACAATGATCCGGGACCGCAGACGCTGCTGACCTCGCTCAGCGCCGACCAGAACATGGACCGCCTGTACTGGCATTTCAGCCGGATGCAGGGCTATGCCGGCATCACCAATTTCATGGGCGCCCGCTTCGTCGCGACGGAGCCGGCGATGCAGCCGATCATCCGCGAGGCGGCCAAGCGCGGCCTCGGTTTCTTCGACGACGGCTCCTCGCCCCGCAGCATTGCAGCCCAGGCCGCGGCGAACCAGGCCATGCCGTTCGGCAAGGGCGACATCGCGATCGACGTGGTGCCGACCCCGACCGAGATCGACCGCGCCCTGAACAAGCTCGAATCGGCGGCACGCGAGCGCGGCGCGGCTGTCGGCACCGCCTCCGCCCTTCCCGTCTCGATCGAGCGCATCGGCGCCTGGACCAAGACATTGGGCGACCGGGGTATCCTTTTGGTGCCATTGACAACCGCGATGCTGAAATCAAAATCCAGCTAAATCAACGGATTGGTACGGCACGGGTCCCGCGGGACCGGTCAAGCCGCAACCAGCAGCATGCGAGAGGTCTGGCGGAATGGCGCGTTACGAGGATCTGCCCTACCGGACCTGCGTCGGTGTGATGCTGATCAACACAGAGGGACGGGTGTTCATCGGCCGCCGCGCCGGCGGCATCGAGCATGTCGACGACACCCACGTCTGGCAGATGCCGCAAGGCGGCGTCGATCCCGGCGAGGACACCTGGGACGCCGCCAAGCGCGAGCTCTATGAGGAAACCAGCGTGCGCTCGGTCGAGCGGCTCGGCGAGGTCCCGGACTGGCTAACCTACGACATTCCGCGCACGGTCGCCGGGCGCGCCTGGAAGGGCCGCTACCGCGGCCAGCGCCAGAAATGGTTCGCCGTGCGCTTCACCGGCAAGGACAGCGAGATCAATGTCGCCAATCCTGGCGGCGGCGGCCACAAGGCCGAATTCGTGAGCTGGCGCTGGGAACCGATGAAGAATCTGACCGGGCTGATCATTCCCTTCAAGCGCCCGGTCTATGAGCGCGTGGTGCAGGAATTTTCTGCGCTGGCGGACCAATAAATCGAATTGTCGTCCCGGCTTCGGTGCTAATGCACCCGGGAATGACGATGAGAGATTTGCGCGTGACGAATGAAAAGCCCTACCGCCCCAACGTGGGGATCGCTCTCTTCAACACCGAAGGCCGCGTGTTGATCGGCCATCGCTTCAAGGGCGACGGTCCCGAGATCATCCTGCCCGGCCTCGATTGGCAGATGCCGCAGGGCGGCGTCGACGACGGCGAGAATTTGCGCGATGCCGCGATGCGCGAGCTCTGGGAGGAGACCAGCGTCAAGAGCGCGGACTATCTCGGCGAGACCGATTGGCTCAGCTACGAATTCCCGCCCTATGACGGACCGCAGACGCATCGCCTCGCGAAGTTTCGCGGCCAGCGGCAAAAATGGTTCGCGCTGCGCTTCACCGGCAAGGATGACGAGATCGACCCGCTGACGCCGCGCAACGGCCAGCCCGCCGAGTTCGACGCCTGGCGCTGGGAGCGTCTGGACCGTGTTGCCGACGTCGTGGTGCCGTTCCGACGGGAGGTCTATCGCGCGGTGGCAGGAGAGTTTGCGGCCTTCGCAAACTGAAACCGCGAAATCAACCCCATGCACAGTAGAAGGCCGCCGCCGGCGCGGTGGGCTGTGGTTGTTGTGAAGCGATTGACACCGCGGAAGAAGTTCACCGCGCTGCGCAATCCGTCACGGGTGTCCAACCTCTCCCGCTTGCGGGGGAGGTCGGCGCGAAGCGCCGGGTGGGGGCTCTCTCCACCCAGGGAGTGTCCCGTTGCGGAGACACCCCCACCCCAGCCCTCCCCCGCAAGCGGGAGAGGGAGCGCATCTCGCGCCCGGCAACGATCGGGCTCAATCAAAGCACGCGCTAATTGATCGGCCCCACCGTGAACGGGCCGAGCGCGATGACGTGGCAGTCGCTGTCGCGCTTGGCGCAGTCGGCGAGTGCGGAGGTGACGGCGGCCTGCTCGTCGGCGGCCTTGAGGCCGAGGCCTGGCCGGCCCGCGGTGCCGACCGCGACCGCGTTCCAGCCCATACCGTCACCGAGCTTGCGCACGACCTCGCCGCGCGCATCCGCCATGATCGAGGCGTTGGAGGCGGCATTGAAGAAGCCGGTGATCCTGAACAGCGTCGGGATCGGAACGACGAAATTGTCGTCGATTGCGACCACGAGGCACGCCACGCCGGCAATCGCGCCGCACGATTCCAGCGAACGGCGCGCTGCATCTTCGGCGGATGAGGCGCCGAGCACCATGAAATATTGTCCGCCGGGGCCGAGCGCGACCGAGCGGGATTTCGCCGCCGGCACGAACATGTTCTCGAGCCGGACCTTTTGCGGTTCGCGCACCATCGGAAAATCCTTCGATGCGAAGCGCCGCTCGGTCATGGCGTCATGCCTGAAATAGGGAGACAGCGGCATCGGCGGCTTGCCGTGCGTGTAGACGACGTTGTTGCCGACCGCATAGAGCTCGCAGCGCCGCGGCGATTGCGCGGCATCGGCGCGCTTCTGGCACTGCTCGAGCGCGGTGTTGCGCGCGGCCTCCTCGTTCGGCTGATTCAGGGCCGAGCCGCTGAAGCCGCCGACATTGAGCGCGAAGGCCTTGTAGTCGCCGGCGGTGGAATAGTCTCCGGCAAGAAAGGTGCGGACGCGCTCGTTGATGAAGGGCACGCTGTCGGCCGCAAACTTGCCCGCTATCGGCGCGGCCGAGGGTGACGGCGCAGGCATCGGCGCCATCGCAGCGCCAGCATTCTGCGGCGCCATCGGCGACATCGGCGCCTTGGCGAGCTGCGTCGGCGCGGAGCTCGGCTCCGCGCTTGGTGCTGCGGCCGGCGTCGCCGCGACATTCGCCGTCTGCTTGAGCTTGGTGTTGTAGAGGAAGCCGGTGACGCCGATGGCGACGATCGAGACGATTGCGACCACCAGCGGCCACATCCACACCGGCGCCGTGGCGAGCTTTGAGCCCGCCTTCTTCAGCTGCGGCTTGGTATAGCTGCCGTCCTCGCGCCGCATCGCCACCATGTAGGCATGCACCGGCGTCGGGATGTTCTTGACCTCCTGCGCGCCGATATCGGCGAACTGCACCGAGAGCTTGTTGGCGACCTGCTCATGCACTGCGCGCGAGACGCAGATGCCGCCGACCTCGGCGAGACCCTCCAGCCGCGCCGCGATGTTGACGCCGTCGCCGAGCAGATCGCCGTTGCGCTCGACCACGTCGCCGATGGTGATGCCGATGCGGAACGACATCTGCCGGCTCGGCGGATAGGCCATGTTGCGGGTCCGCAGGGATTCCTGGATGTCGATCGCGCAACGCACCGCATCGACCGCGCTCGGGAATTCCGCGAGCACGGCATCGCCCGCCGTATTGAAGATGCGCCCGCCGGCCCTCGCGATGAAATCGTCGACGACTTCGCGATAGGAGGCCAGACGCCGCAGCGTCTCCTCCTCGTCTTCCGCGACCAGTCTCGAGTAGCCGGCAATATCGGCCGCGAAAATCGCTGCGATCTTGCGTTTCATCCGCCACCGGCCCCCGGACCAAATTCGCACCTGCAGAATGCCGTTATCGGCGGCGGGGTGCAACAAAGTTTCAGCGCCCGCCACGGGTGTGACGAGCGCTGCACTTGGTCAGGGAATGTCTTGCAGGATTCTCGTTCGAGCCCCGGAGCGGTGCCCCGGGGCTTAGTGCATAGCCGTGGAGTTGAGCTGCTGCTGGATGCTCTTGAAGTGGTCGAGCCGCTCGATCGCCTGATCGAGCTCGCCGCCTTCATGCTCCTTCAGCCCCTCTTCCATCTCCGAGATGGTCGCGGCGAACTGGGCGCGGTCGAGCTCGGCCAGCGACGTCGCGACATCGGCGAGCACGGTCAGGCCCTTTTCGGAGACTTCGGCGAGACCGCCGAGCACGATGACCTTCTCATGGCGGCCGCCGGTGGTGATGGTGAGGATGCCCGGACGGATCGCGGCCACGACCGGCGCATGCCCTGCCAGCACGCCGAAATCACCCTCGACGCCGGGGATGTCGACCTGATCGACCTCGCCCGAGAAGGCGAGCTTTTCCGGAGAGACGAGATCGAAGTGGAAGGTGGCCATAACAAACCTGCGAATGGTGAGTAGCGAATGGCGATTGCTTGAAACAGGGAGCAGCTATTCGCCACTCCCTATTCGCTATTCGCCAGCTTAGGCGGCTTCCGCCGCCAGCTTCTTGCCCTTCTCGACGGCTTCTTCGATCGTGCCGACCATGTAGAAGGCGGCTTCGGGCAGGTGGTCGTACTTGCCTTCCACCAGGCCCTTGAAGCCCTTGATGGTGTCGGCGAGCTCGACGAACTTGCCCGGCGATCCCGTGAAGATTTCGGCGACGTGGAACGGCTGCGACATGAAGCGCTCGACCTTGCGGGCGCGCGCCACCGTCAGCTTGTCCTCTTCCGAAAGCTCGTCCATGCCGAGAATGGCGATGATGTCCTGGAGCGCCTTGTAGCGCTGCAGCACCTGCTGGACCTGACGGGCAACCGCGTAGTGCTCCTCGCCGACGACCAGCGGGGAGAGCATGCGCGAGGTCGAGTCCAGCGGGTCCACCGCGGGATAGATGCCCTTTTCGGCGATCGAGCGCGACAGCGTGGTGGTCGCGTCAAGATGCGCGAACGAGGTCGCGGGCGCCGGGTCGGTCAAGTCGTCGGCCGGAACGTAGATGGCCTGCACCGAGGTGATCGAACCCTTCTGCGTGGTGGTGATGCGCTCCTGCAGCGCGCCCATGTCGGTGGCGAGCGTCGGCTGATAACCCACCGCCGAAGGAATGCGGCCGAGCAGCGCCGACACTTCCGAGCCGGCCTGGGTGAAGCGGAAGATGTTGTCGACGAAGAACAGCACGTCCTGGCCCTTGTCGCGGAAGTCTTCCGCGATGGTGAGACCCGTGAGCGCGACGCGGGCGCGGGCGCCGGGCGGCTCGTTCATCTGACCGAACACCAGCGCGCACTTCGACTTCACGCTCGGATCCGGATTCTTCGGATCGGCGTTGACCTTGGATTCGATGAACTCGTGATAGAGGTCGTTGCCCTCGCGGGTACGCTCGCCGACGCCGGCGAACACGGAGTAACCGCCGTGCGCCTTCGCGACGTTGTTGATCAGCTCCTGAATCAGCACGGTCTTGCCGACGCCGGCGCCGCCGAACAGGCCGATCTTGCCGCCCTTCGCATACGGAGCCAGGAGATCGACGACCTTGATGCCGGTGACCAGAATTTCAGCTTCGGTCGACTGGTCGGTATAGCTCGGCGCGTCCTGATGGATGGGGCGCAGGCTTTCGGCGTTGACCGGGCCGGCTTCGTCGATCGGCTCGCCGATGACGTTGATGATGCGGCCGAGCGTGCCTTCGCCGACGGGAACGCGGATCGGCTGGCCGGTGTCGGTCACTTCCTGGCCGCGCACCAGACCTTCGGTCACGTCCATCGCGATCGTGCGGACGGTGGACTCACCGAGATGCTGCGCAACTTCCAGCACGAGGCGGATGTTGCCGTTCTTGGTTTCCAGCGAATTGAGAATGGCCGGGAGGTGGCCCTCGAACTGAACGTCGACGACGGCGCCCATGACCTGGGTGACGCGACCGACCGGGTTAGCTGCTGTAGCCATGAAGCTCTCCTTCGAAATTCTTTACTTGAACGACCGTCGTTGAGTTCGTGCGTCAGACCGCCTCGGCGCCGGAGATGATCTCGATCAGCTCCTTGGTGATCTGGGCTTGACGGGTTCGGTTGTAGATCTGGGTTTGCTTGCGGATCATTTCGCCGGCGTTGCGGGTGGCGTTGTCCATCGAGCTCATCTGCGCGCCGTAGAACGAAGCGGTGTTCTCCAGCAGCGCGCGGAAGATCTGCACCGCGATGTTGCGCGGCAGCAGGCCCGAAAGGAGTTCGTCCTCCTCCGGCTCATATTCGTAGGACGTCGTCGGCGCATTCGCCGCCTTTTCTTCCACGACCAGCGGAATGATCTGCTGCGCGGTCGGGATCTGGGCGATCACCGACTTGAACTGCGCGTAGAACAGCGTGCAGACGTCGAACTCGCCATTCTCGAAACGGGCCAGCACCTTCCTGGCAATGTCCTCGGCGTTGACGAAACCGAGCTGACGAACGCTGCGCAGGTCGAGATGTTCGACGATCTGCTTGTCGAACTGGCGGCGGAGCTGCTCATAGCCCTTGCGGCCGACACAGAAGAATTTGACTTCCTTGCCCTGCGCCATCAGCGCCTGGGCACGATCGCGCGCGAGACGCACGATCGAGGAGTTGAAGGCACCGGACAGGCCGCGCTCGCCGGTGCAGACCAGCAGCAGGTGAACCTGGTCCTTGCCGGTGCCGGCAAGCAGCGCCGGCGCGCCGGGCGAACCGGCGGCAGCGCTGGCGATGTTGGAGATCACCGCGCTCATCTTGTCGGCATAGGGGCGCGCAGCTTCGGCCGCCTGTTGGGCGCGGCGCAACCTGGACGCAGCGACCATCTGCATGGCCTTGGTGATCTTTTGCGTCGCCTTGGTGGAGGCGATGCGCACGCGCATGTCTTTAAGTGACGCCATTCTTCGTTCACCCCGGCGGTTCGATCTCTTGGATCAAGGCCGCTAGCCTATCCCAGTCGTCATGCCCGGGCTCGTCCCGGGCATCCACGTGCCGTCTCACACGTCGCTAGACGTGGATGGCCGGGACTTCAATTGCGAAGACGCGCTTCGCGCTTTAGCCCGGCCGCGACGGTTCTTTCTTACGCGAAGCTCTTCGCAAAACCTTCGACAACCGACTTCAGCTTGGCAGCCACGTCGTCGGAGAGGTCGCGGGTATCGCGGATCGAATTGAGGATCTCGACGTTCTTGCCGCGCAGCAGCGACAGCAGGCCGTCCTCGAACGCGCGCACCTTGTTGACCGGGAGCGGATCGAGATAGCCGTTGGTGCCGGCCCAGATCACGCAGACCTGCTCTTCCATCTTCAGCGGCGCGAACTGCGGCTGCTTCAGGAGCTCGGTCAGGCGCGAGCCGCGGTTCAGCAGGCGCTGGGTCGAGGCGTCCAAGTCGGAGCCGAACTGCGCGAAAGCCGCCATTTCGCGGTACTGCGCCAGCTCGCCCTTGATCTTGCCGGCGACCTTCTTGGTGGCCTTGGTCTGCGCCGAGGAGCCGACGCGCGACACCGACAGACCGACGTTCACCGCGGGACGGATGCCCTGGAAGAACAGGTCGGTTTCCAGGAAGATCTGGCCGTCGGTGATCGAGATGACGTTGGTCGGAATGTAGGCCGACACGTCGTTGGCCTGGGTTTCGATGACCGGCAGTGCGGTCAGCGAGCCCGAGCCGTGATCCTTGCTGAGCTTGGCCGCGCGCTCAAGCAGGCGGGAATGCAGATAGAACACGTCGCCCGGATAGGCTTCGCGGCCCGGCGGGCGGCGCAGCAGCAGCGACATCTGGCGGTAGGCGACGGCCTGCTTGGACAGATCGTCATAGATGATGACCGCGTGCATGCCGTTGTCGCGGAAGAACTCGCCCATGGTGCAGGCCGTGAACGGCGCGATGTACTGCATCGGCGCCGGATCCGACGCGGTGGCGGCGACGACGATCGAATATTCGAGCGCGCCCTGCTCTTCCAGCACCTTCACGAACTGGGCAACCGTCGAGCGCTTCTGGCCGACCGCGACGTAGACGCAGTACAGCTTGATGTTCTCGTCGGGCTGCGCGTTGAGCGGCTTCTGGTTCAGGATGGTGTCGAGCGCGATCGCGGTCTTGCCGGTCTGACGGTCGCCGATGATCAGTTCGCGCTGGCCGCGGCCGATCGGGATCAGGGCGTCGATCGCCTTGAGGCCGGTCGCCATCGGCTCGCTCACCGACTTGCGCGGAATGATGCCGGGCGCCTTGACGTCGACGCGCATGCGCTTGTCGGCCTGGATCGGGCCCTTGCCGTCGATCGGATTGCCGAGCGCGTCAACGACGCGGCCGAGCAGGCCTTTGCCGACCGGCGCGTCCACGATGGCGCGGGTGCGCTTGACGGTCTGGCCTTCCTTGATCTCACGGTCGCCGCCGAAGATCACGACGCCGACGTTGTCGGTTTCGAGGTTCAGCGCCATGCCGCGGGTGCCGTTCTCGAACTCGACCATTTCGCCGGCCTGGACGTTGTCCAGACCGTAGACGCGAGCGATACCGTCGCCGACGGACAGCACCTGTCCGACTTCGGAGACTTCAGCTTCCTGGCCGAAATTCTTGATCTGGTCCTTGAGGATCGCGGAAATTTCCGCGGCGCGGATGTCCATCAGCCTGCCTCTTTCATCGCGTGCTTGATCGAATTGAGTTTGGTGCGAAGCGAACTATCGATCATGCGGCTGCCGAGCTTGACGACGAGGCCACCGATGATCGAGGGATCGACATTCACGTTGAGCGCGACGTCCTTGCCGGTCACCGACTTCAGGGCAACCTTGAGGGCGTCGAGATTCTTGTCCGAAAGCGTTTCCGCCACGGTGACGTCGGCCGTCACCTCGCCCTTGAACCTGGCGACCAGGGCCCGGTAGGCGCGAATGACGTCGACCACCGCGAACAGGCGGCGATTGGCGGTCAGGACTTTCAGGAAATTGGCGGAGATGCCGGCGATGCCGGCCTTGGCCAGCACGGCCGACAGCGCCTTGGACTGGGCATCGGCTGCGAAAACCGGGCTGCGGACGAGGCGCTTCAGATCGGCGCTCTCGTTCAGCATGGCCTCGAATTTCTCGAGATCGGCTTTGACCTCGTCGACCACTTTCTGGTCGCGGGCCAGTTCAAACAAGGCCGTTGCATAACGGCCGGACACACCTGAAACGGACGTATCTTCTGCAGCCACAGACGCGCTCTTTTTGCTGTCAAACTCGCAAGGGAAAAACCGTCGCCACAAAGCGGCGCCAAGCGATCCAAGCCCTTGGAATTCAAGCGGGACTTCGATTTCCGGCCGACACGGGACGTGCCGGATCCGTTAAAATCGCGGCTTTGCTAACATAGCAGGCGCGCAGGTGCAACATGACGCCAAATTAAAGGCACGAGGTTCTGTCGCCAGTTCGTCGCACGCTGGATGCATCGATCACTACCCGATCCGACGACCACTATCAGGGACTTGAGCAGGGACATGGTGACGAGGTGCCCGTCACGGAATTGTCGCGGGGGTTCTGCCGTGTCTCGCCTTGTTGGTTCCTGCTCTCAGCGCATAGCGGCCATGAACACGGATCGCTGAGGCGTGATTCCCGCCTCGCCGGCTCCACTCGCCGAATACTTACCCAATTCTAAATGCTCAAGGTGATGACTTCGTTTTTACAGTATTTCGAAGTATTAAGTGAATTAACAAATCGTTAAAGGCGAAGATTACGGAACATCCGCTGAATATCTCGTCGCGGTAACAAGATGTTTCATGACGACACAGAATGGATTACTGCCCAATTCACGCCTCATTAGGAATCGAAACGCCAACCCGCTCACAAACTGATGGGGGCTCCACTAGCCACATGTGTGGCAATACTAGCTTAGGGACCACTAAATGCTGTCTTTGAAGACGCTGGGCTTTGTGACCCGGCCACGCACGGCGATTGCTTTCGTAGCCGCAACTCTCCTCATCGGTGGAACTGCCACCGAAGCTTCCGCCAAATCCCGGCATCACCGGCATCATCATCACCGCCACCACGCTCAGACCGATACCAACGCGACCTCCGATTGGCGCAACGCCAATGCGTCGATGACGCCGACCTCGGGCACGGGCCACAGCTTCTCCGGCGTGGCCTCCTTTTACGGCAACGAGTCCGGCAGCCGCACGGCCTCGGGCCAGCGCTTCAACCAGAACGCCCTGACCGCGGCGCACCGCTCGCTGCCGTTCGGCACCAAGCTGCGCGTCACCCACCGCGGCCAGAGCGTTGTCGTCACCATCAATGACCGCGGCCCGTTCATTCGCGGCCGGGTTCTCGACCTCTCCACGGGCGCTGCCCGCGCCATCGGCCTCACCGGCGCCGGCGTCGGCCGCGTCACCGCGGAAGTCGTCTCCTAAGGCGCAACAAAGCGTCTCATCGAGCGCGCGCAGTTTTCATCAGTTTGATGCGCGCATGAAACAAGCCCGCGGTCTTGGGGGACCGCGGGCTTTTTTATTGGTTTATTGGCTCGTCATCGCCGCTCGTGTCCCGGACAAGCTGCAACGCGTGAGCGTTGCGGCGCAGAGCCGGGACCCAGAGCAACACGGTGCAGCATGGCGCCATGGGCCCCGGCTCAGCAGCGCAGCGCTGAAGGGCGCTGCACTGCGTCCGGGGCACGAGAGGGGAGAGAGCGGTGGCCCGCTATAAGAAGCTCTGCGGATCGACGTCGACTTCGAGCTTCTGATTGCCCGTCGGCTTCGGGCAGACGGCGAGCCAATCGCGCAAATAGTCCGACAGATCGAAACCGCGCGCCGATTTCACCAGGATGCGGAAGCGGTAGCGGCCCTTGATCACGGCGAGCGGCGCTTCCGCAGGTCCCAGCACCACCACGCGCTCGTCGCGCGGGGCGAGCGCGACGAGGCGGCGGCCGAGACCCTCGGCGCTCGGGCGGTCGCCGGCGGAGATGATCAGGCTGGCGAGCCGGCCGAACGGCGGATACAGCGTGCGCTCGCGCAGATCGATCTCGCTGTCGTAAAAGGCCTCGCGGTCGCAGGCGATCAGCGCCTTCATCACGGGATGATCGGGCTGGTGGGTCTGGAGATAGCCGACGCCGCGGCCCTGCTCGCGCCCGGCGCGGCCGATCACCTGGTTGAGCAATTGCCAGGTGCGTTCCGCCGCACGCGGATCGCCGTTGGAAAGACCAAGATCCGCATCGACCACGCCGACCAGATTGAGCCGCGGGAAATTGTGGCCCTTGGCCACGAGCTGCGTGCCGATGATGATGTCGACGCGGCCCTCCGCGATCTCGGCAAGCTCCGAGCGCATCGTCTCGATCGAGGTGATGAGATCGCTCGACAGCACCATGGTGCGCGCCTGCGGAAACAGCGCCGCCGCCTCCTCCTGCAGGCGCTCGACGCCCGGGCCGACCGCGACCAGCGATTCCTCGGCCGAGCAATTCGGGCAGAGATGCGGACGCGGCATCGAGAAGCCGCAATGATGGCAGACCAGGCGCTGACGGAAACGGTGATCGACCAGCCAGGCATCGCAGATGGTGCAGGCGAAGCGATGGCCGCAGCCGCGGCACAGGGTCAGCGGCGCATAGCCGCGGCGATTGAGGAACAGCAGCGCCTGCTCGCGTTTCTCGATCGCTTTTCTGATCTCCCCGGCGAGCCGCGGCGAGATGAAGCGGCCGCGCGCCGGCGGCTCGCGGCGCATGTCGATGGCCTCGATATGCGGCATGTGCTGGCCACCGAAGCGCGAGGGCAGCGCGATGCGCTGATAGCGGTTCTTGCGCGCATTGACCTCGGACTCGACCGACGGCGTCGCCGAGGCCAGCACGACCGGGATCTTGGCGATATGCGCCCGCACCACCGCCATGTCGCGGGCGTGATAATGCACGCCCTCGTCCTGCTTGTAGGCCTGGTCGTGCTCTTCATCGACGACGATCAGGCCGAGCTTGGCGTAGGGCAGAAACAGCGCCGAGCGCGCGCCGACCACGACCGGCGCGCTGCCTCCAGAGATCGCCGCCCAGTTCCGCGCGCGCGTGCGCGGCGTCAGCTCCGAATGCCATTCGATCGGCCGCACGCCAAAGCGTTGCGCGAAGCGATCGAGGAACTGGCCGGTGAGCGCGATCTCCGGCATCAGGATCAGCGATTGCCTGCCGCGGCGGATGGCTTCCGCGATCGCCTCGAAATAGACCTCGGTCTTGCCGGAGCCGGTGACGCCGTCGAGCAATGCGACGTGGAAGGTGCCGTTGGCCGCGAGCGCGCGCATCGTGTCGACCGCCGCGCGCTGCAGCGGGGTAAAGTCCGGCCGGCCGAAATCCGGATCGGGCACGGGCGGCGGCGGAGGCGGCGGCATCGGCTCGACCGTGAGCGTGCCCTCGTCGACGAGCCCGTCGATCACGCCTGAGGAGACGCCGGCTTCCTTGGCGGCTTCGGACTTGCCGTGCAGCAGCCGGTCCGACAGCACCTCGATCACGCGCTGGCGCGCCGGCGTCAGCCTTTTCGGCGGATCGCCGACCAGGCGCACGCCGGGGCGCACCCGCTCGGGGCCGAGATTCTCGCCCATCCGCAGGCACATGCGCAGCACCATGCCGCGCGGGCTCAGCGTGTAATTGGCGACCCAGTCGACCACGGACCGCAGCTCGGGCTTGAGCGGCGGGATATCGAGCTTCTCGTTGACCTCCTTGAGACGGTTGTGCAGGCGCGGATCGGGATTGGCGTTCTCTCCCCAGACCACGGCCAGCACCTCGCGCGGCCCGAGCGGCACGGCGACGAGATCGCCCGCCTTCAGCTCCATCCCGCGCGGCACCTTGTAGGAATAGGTCTGGTCGAGCGCGACCGGCACCAGCACGTCGACCATGCCGGTCGCGTTGGTGGGGGCGGTGGTGCTGCGCGAGGTGTGATCCATGAACGAAGAATCGGAACCGGGGGCCTCAAGGCTAGCGCCCTGAGGCGGCCTTAGCGAACGATAAACGGGTGTGATGCGATATACTGGGTGGAATCACCACGTCCAGTGCGCATGAGCAAAGCCGTCACCCCACAAATCGAGCTCGCCAGCGCCGATCCCTCGATCGCGCAGGAGATGACGCGCTGGCTGTCGCATCTCGGCGCCGAGCGGCGGTTGTCGCCGAAGACGCTGGAAGCCTATGGCCGCGACTTGCGGCAGTGCCTGGATTTCCTCTGCAGCCACTGGGGGGAACGCGTGACGCTCGAGCGCTTCGCCGCGCTGGAAGCCACCGACGTCCGCGCCTTCATGGCAATGCGCCGCGCCGACGACATTGCCGGCCGCAGCTTGATGCGCGCGCTGGCAGGCCTGCGCTCTTTCGGCCGCTTCCTCGAGCGCGAGGGCAAGGGCAAGGTCGGCGCACTCTCGGCGATCCGTGCGCCGAAGGTGGCCAAGACCTTGCCGAAGCCGCTGCCGATGGCATCGGCCAAGCGCCTTGCCGATGCCGACGAGCGGGCCGGCGAGGATCGCGAGACCTGGATTTTGGCACGCGACGCCGCGGTGATGGCGCTCTTGTACGGCTCCGGCCTGCGCATCTCCGAAGCGCTCGGCCTGAAGCGCCGCGAGGTGCCGCGTCCCGGCGAGGGCGACGTGCTGATCGTGACCGGCAAAGGCAACAAGACCCGCATGGTGCCGGTGCTGCAGAACGTGCTCGAGCTCGTGCAGGAATACGTCGCGATGTGCCCGTATCCGCTGCCCGCCGAGGGCCCCATCTTCGTCGGCGCGCGCGGCGGGCCCTTGAGCCCACGCATCATCCAGCTCGCGATGGAGCGGCTGCGCGGCGCACTCGGCCTGCCCGACAGCGCGACGCCGCACGCGCTCCGGCATTCCTTCGCCACGCATCTGTTGTCACGCGGCGGGGACTTACGCGCCATCCAGGAATTGCTCGGCCATTCCTCGCTCTCGACCACGCAGATCTATACCGGAATCGATTCCGAGCGACTGCTGGAAGTCTATGCCAGCGCGCATCCAAGGCGCTGAACGCCACTGATTCCTGACATGAAGCTGTCACAGCGAGCGTGCCTCTTGCGCTCGCCGCGCGGTTCGGTCAATCGTTGCGGAACCGAGGCAGGAGAGACTGATGAGCGCACATGAAAGCATGGAGCATGCCGAGCACGCCGAACACGCGTCCGGCTCGAACAAGAAGATCGCGCTCCTGATCGCCGTGCTGGCGCTGTTCCTGGCGATCTCGGAGACGCTCGGCAAGGGCGCCCAGACCGAATCCATCAGCAAGAACGTCGAGGGCGCCAATCTCTGGGCGTTCTTCCAGGCCAAGAGCATCCGCCGTACCGTGGTGGTGACCGCGGCCGAGCAGGGCAAGCTGACGCTGGCCGGCACCACCGACGACGCCATGAAGGCGACGGTGCAGAAGCAGATCGACGACTGGACCAAGACCGCGCAGCGCTACCGCTCCGAGCCCGAGACCGGCGAAGGCACCGAGCAGCTCGCCGAGAAGGCCAAGCATGCCGAGCACGAGCGCGACGAGGCGACCGCGAAATACCATCACTTCGAGCTGGCGTCGGCCGCCTTCCAGATCGGCATCGTGCTGGCCTCGGCCACCATCATCACCGGCATGTTCGCGCTGGCCTATGTCGCCGGCATCCTGACGCTCGGCGGCCTGCTCATGACCGCGCTCGGCCTGTGGTGGCCGCATCTGGTGCATTTGCATTAGTTGGCGCAGCAGCGTCGCACCAACTCCGTCATCCTGAGGTGCGAGGAGCGCAGTGCATCAGCACTGCGCCCGGAGCCTCGAAGGATGAACGGCCGAGATGCAGCCGGGCCGTCGCCCTTCCAGGGCGGCCGCTGAAGAAGCGGCCACCTCCAGCGACAACCGCTTCGCGGTTGCGCGGGGGTGACGGTGAGAGACTGAATGTGCGGGCAGCTACCGCGCCTGGTGCACGCTCTTCCTGAAACGCTGGATCACACGCAGCGTGCGTGACGACCAGCCCTCGCCGTTGCCGGCGATCAGCTCGCGGATACGGCGCTTGATCGGGTCGACCAGCTCGGCGGCCTTGGCGCGGACCTTCATCACCAGATCGTAGATCCGCTCGAACCAGTGCATCTCCAAAAGCTTGTCGCGCGTCACGTCGAACACGAAGGCGGTGACGCCGACGCCGAGCAGCTTCGCGAAAACGATCGTGAAGACCGCACTGGTCCAGTATTCATGCGTGAGCAGCCACAGGCCGACCAGCTTGAGCGGAAACAGCGGGACGATGGGGACCGCGAACACGATCAGCGTCATGGCCGGCGACAGCGCATCGACGCGCTCCGTCAGCCATTGCTTGAAACGTGCGAGCGGGACGGCTGCGACAACCCGCGCAACGATCGGCTCGAGATGGTCCCACAGCCAAGCTTCGATCAGGAAGACGATCGCAAGCAGGACCCAGACCGGTTGAAGAAGGCGGCGCAGCATGTGTTTCCCGCCCGATTCGGCGCTGGGCGCTCGGTTACATATGGATGGCCCGCTTGCCGACTGCAAGCGCGGCTTCCTTGATGGCCTCCGAGCGGGTCGGATGCGCGTGGCAGGTGCGCGCGAGATCTTCCGCACTGCCGCCAAACTCCATGAGAACACAGGCCTCATGGATCATTTCGCCGGCTTCGCGGCCGATAATGTGCACGCCGAGCACGCGATCGGTCTTCGCATCTGCGAGAATCTTCACAAAGCCGTCAGTGGTCTGGTTGACCTTGGAGCGGCCGTTGGCGGTAAAGGGAAATTTCCCGACGGTATAAGCCACGCCCGCCTGCTTCAGTTCCTCCTCGGTCTTGCCGACGGAGGACACTTCCGGCGTGGTATACACGACGCCTGGGATCACATCGTAATTCACGTGGCCGGCCTGGCCGGCGATGATCTCGGCCACCGCCACGCCTTCATCCTCGGCCTTGTGCGCGAGCATCGGGCCTGCGACGACGTCGCCGATGGCATAGACGCCCTTCAGGCTGGTGGCGAAGTGCGGATCGATCTGTACGCGGCCGCGATTGTCGAGCGCGACGCCGGCCTCCTTCAGGCCGAGCGCGTCGGTGTAGGGCACGCGGCCGATACAGACCAGAACGACGTCGGCTTCCAGCGTCTCGGCGGCGCCGCCGGCGGCGGGCTCGATGGTCGCCTTCAGCGTCTTGCCTGAGCTGTCGACCGCGGTGACCTTGGCGCCGAGCTTGAACGCAAAGCCCTGCTTTTCCAGGATGCGCTGGAATTGCTTGGCGATCTCGCCGTCCATGCCGGGCAGGATGCGATCCAGGAATTCGACGACGACGACTTCGGCGCCGAGACGGTGCCAGACCGAGCCGAGCTCGAGGCCGATCACGCCGGCGCCGACGATCAAGAGCTTGCCGGGCACCTTGTCGAGCGACAGCGCGCCGGTCGAGGACACGATGCGCTTCTCGTCGATCTCGATGCCCTTGAGGCGCGCGATGTCCGAACCGGTCGCGATCACGATGCTCTTCGTTTCGATCGTCTGCGACTTGCCGTCGGCGGAGACTTCCACCTTGCCGGTCCCCAAGATCTTGCCGGTGCCCTTGAGCACGTCGATCTTGTTCTTCTTCATCAGGAACTCAACGCCCTTGACGTTGCCGTCGATGCCCTGCTGCTTGAAGTTCATCATCGCGGGAAGATCGAGCTTCGGCGAGGAGACCGACACGCCCATCTTGGCGAAGGAGTGCCCGGCTTCCTCGAACATCTCGGACGCGTGCAGCAGCGCCTTCGACGGCATGCAGCCGACATTGAGGCAGGTGCCGCCGAGGGTTGCGTTCTTTTCGACCACGGCGACTTTCATGCCGAGCTGGGCTGCGCGCACCGCGCAGACATAACCGCCCGGTCCGGTGCCGATGACGACGAGATCGTAGGTAGCCATGAGAGAAAGTCCCGTAAGGTTAGGCGTGATGAGGATGTGTCAGCGTCCGCCGGTGCGTCAGCGTCCGCCGGACACATCGAGAATGGCTGAGGTGACATAGGAAGCCTCGTCCGACATCAGCCAGACGATGGCATTGGCGATTTCATCCGATGTGCCGACGCGCTTCATCGGCACCAGATGGGCCAGACGATGGGCGCGATCGGGCTCGCCGCCGGCGGCGTGGATTTCGGTGTCGATCAGGCCGGGGCGGATCGCGGCGACGCGGATGCCTTCGGCTGCGACTTCATGGCCAAGACCGATGGTGAAGGAATCCACCGCGCCCTTGGACGCGGCGTAATCGACATAGGTGTTGGGCGAGCCGAGCTTGGCGGCGACCGACGACAAATTGACGATGACGCCGCCGTTGCCGCCGTGCTTGGTCGACATCCGCTTCACCGCCTCGCGCGCGCAGAGGATCGACCCGGTGACGTTGACCGCCATGACGCGCTGGATGCGCTCGGCCGACATCTCGTCGACCCGCACGCCGCTCTGGCCGACGATGCCGCCATTGTTGACGAGCGCCCCTAACGTGCCGAACTTGTCGGCCGCCTTGAACAGCGCGAGGATGTCGCTTTCCTCGGCCACATCGCATTTCACCGCGATCGCCTTGCCATTGCTGGCCTCGATCAGCGCGACCACCTCGTCGGCGGCCTTCTTGTTGCTGGCGTAACCGACCACGACACGAAAGCCGCGCGCGGCCGCCGCAATCGCAGTCGCCCGCCCGATGCCGCGGCTGCCGCCGGTGATGACAACGACTTTATCCGTCACGCGCGCCTCCATGGTTCGACACGCGCCGTCGCGAATGGCGACGGCGCTCGCAGAGCATCAGGGATCAGAGATCGAGCACCAGGCGCGCCGGATCTTCCAGGCTCTCCTTGACGCGAACCAGGAAGGTGACGGCTTCCTTGCCGTCGATCACGCGGTGATCATAGGACAGTGCCAGATACATCAT
Organism: Bradyrhizobium sp. CCBAU 65884; assembly: GCF_028128835.1. NCBI lineage: Bacteria > Pseudomonadati > Pseudomonadota > Alphaproteobacteria > Hyphomicrobiales > Nitrobacteraceae > Bradyrhizobium > Bradyrhizobium sp. CCBAU 65884. The sequence goes on from NZ_LBJU01000091.1 coordinate 51,554, forward strand.
CGGGCGGACCTCGATCTTGCCGCCGACGACCATCGGCCGCTCCTGGATCTTGTGCATGCCGAGGATGCCGGACTGCGGCGCGTTCAGGATCGGGGTCGACATCAGCGAGCCGTAGATGCCGCCATTGGTGATGGTGAAGGTGCCGCCCTGCATCTCGTCGATCTTGAGCTGGCCGTCACGGGCGCGGCGGCCGAAATCGGCGATGCCCTTCTCGATGTCGGCAATTGACTTGTGGTCGCAGTCGCGCACTACGGGCACGACGAGGCCCTTGTCGGTGCCGACGGCGACGCCGATGTGGTAGTAGTTCTTGTAGATCAAATCCGTGCCGTCGATCTCGGCGTTGACGGCCGGGATGTCCTTCAGCGCCTGCACGACGGCCTTGGTGAAGAAGCCCATGAACCCGAGCTTGGAGCCGTGCTTCTTCTCGAATGCATCCTTGTAGTGGGCACGCAGCGCCATCACGTTGGTCATGTCGACCTCGTTGAAGGTCGTCAGCATGGCCGCGGTGTTCTGCACGTCCTTGAGGCGGCGCGCGATGGTCTGGCGCAGGCGGGTCATCTTGACGCGCTCTTCGCGGGCGGCGTCGTCGGCCGGTGACGGGCTGCGCACCTGCACCGCGGCGGCGGGCTGGTTGACCGGGGTCGGCGCGGAGGCCGCACGCTCGATCGCGGCGAGCATGTCGCCCTTGGTGACGCGGCCGTCCTTGCCGGAGCCCGGAACGGTGGAGGCATCGACGCCGGTCTCAGCCGAGAGCTTGCGCACGGACGGGGC
>NZ_LBJU01000092.1:0-52604 GCF_028128835.1 Bradyrhizobium sp. CCBAU 65884
GTTCGGCTCGGCCGTAAAGCCGGCGAGGGGATCGCTGCGGCGTTCGGCCAGCGCGGGAGCGGGCCGGCGCACCTCGTCGGCGAAGGACGGGCGCGCGGGCCGCGGCGGCGGCTCGGGCATCTGCGGCTCGGGATGATCGAGCAGTTCGGGCCGCGGTGCTTCATCGGCCCAGCTGCTGGTATCCGGCATGGGCGCGAGCCGCGGCGGTTCCGCGGCGTTCGGACGCTGCGGAAGCTGGTCGCGGCCGGGCGCGGCGCGAACGATATTGGGCTCGACGACGATATCGGTCGGCCCGCCGATCATCAGGAGATGCTCGACATTGTCACGCCGGACCAGCACCAGGCGGCGCCGACCGTCGACCGCGGCAGCGTCGATCACCGCGAGCCGGGGCATCCTGCCGCGCTGGGTGTTGGCGCCGACCCGGCTGCCGGCGAATCGGCGAACCAACCAGGCAGCGACGCCGATCAACGCCAGAACGACGATGAACGCGACGATGAAGGTGATAGGGCTGCCTTGCATACTTGTCCCCGACAAATGGCGCTGTTCTCGTGCCCGTGGTCAGACGCGCCAACCACCGGCTTAACGATGCCCCAAACTGCGATCTCTTAACGTCCCACGGCAAGTTTTGCCGTCCCCAACTCTTAATAACCTATGAATCGCTCGATCCAAAACGACTTCTTGGCCCGTGAATGCGCCGCCAAATGGTTGGGTTAATGCCATTTTTGGAGGCGTAGAATCACGGGGCGCAAAATAGTGTCCCGCCCGGGGACACGCCTCGAGGGCGTCCTTAACCAGCCGTTAACCATACACGCGGCAAATTCTGCCTAGTTGCGGACCTCAAGGTTCGCAAGAGGCGGAAGGAGCCGCGACGATGTCCATCAACGACCTCCCGGTGCTGTCGGCGCTTCGGACCAAGATGCAGTGGCACCAGGAACGCCAGCGCGTCCTGTCCGAGAACGTCTCCAATTCCGACACGCCTAAATTCCGGCCGCGCGACCTGGTCGAGCCGAAGCTCGACAAGTCCGGGGCCGTCACAGGCTCGATGGGCCCCCTCGCGCTCGCCCGCACCAGCGGTTCTCACATGACGCCGTCAGGGGCTGCTTCCGGATTCGACCAGAACAAGAATGCGGGGTTCGAGACCCGCCCCGCGGGCAACGCCGTCAATCTCGAAGAGGAGATGATGAAGGCGGCCGGCAACCAGATGGACTACGCGGCGGCGACCTCGCTCTATTCGAAGAGCCTGCATCTGCTCAAGACCGCGATCGGCAAGGGCTAGCCGCATGATCCGGGAACAGAAGAGCTAGAGGAGGCGCATCATGGCCAATGACAGCAGCGACTTTGCCCGCTCGATGGCGATCGCGACCTCCGGTCTGCGGGCGCAAGCCGGCCGCATGCGGGTGATCTCGGAAAACATCGCGAACGCGGATTCGACCTCGCAGACCGCAGGCGGAGATCCCTACCGGCGCAAGGTTCCGACCTTCTCCTCCGCGCTCGACCGCACGCTCGACGCGCAGGTCGTCACCCTCGGCAGGATCAAGCCGGACCAGTCGAACTTCCGCGTCAAATACGAGCCGAACAATCCGGTCGCTGACGCCAGCGGCAACGTCAAATATCCCAACGTGAACTCGGTGGTCGAGATGACCGACATGCGCGACGCGCAGCGGTCCTACGAGGCCAATCTCAACATCATCAGTGCGACGCGCCGGATGATCCAGCGCACGCTCGACATCCTCAAGAGCTGAACAGGACAATTGAGCCATGGCATCACCGACAATCGCGGCCAACGCTTATGCCAACCTCGCCCGGGTGCTGGAGAACAGCGGTGCCGGCAAAGCCACCGAGGCAGGCGGGCAATCCTTTGCCTCGATGCTGAAGGACGCCGTCGGCAGCGTCATGGAGTCCGGCCGCAAGTCGGATGCGCAGACCGTGGCGATGGCCTCCGGCAAGGCCAACGTGATGGACGTGGTGACGGCGGTGGCGGACACCGACGTCGCGGTGTCCACGCTCGTCTCGGTCCGCGACCGCGTGATCGCGGCGTATGAAGACATCATGAAGATGCCGATCTGACGCGCACTGTCATTCCGGGGCGCGACGAAGTCGCGAGCCCGGAATCCATGGTGCGACCAGCGCTGCGGCCCGATGGGTTCCGGGGTCTCGCTTCGCGAGCCCCGGAATGCCGACAAACAATTCAGAGTAGGAATTCAAATGACCGGACCCGAAACCCTCGACGTTGCACGCGATGCGATCTGGACGATCGTGATCGTGTCCTCACCCCTGATGGTGGTCGGTCTGGTGGTCGGCGTCATCGTGTCGCTGTTCCAGGCGCTGACGCAGATCCAGGAGCAGACGCTGATCTACGTGCCGAAGATCCTCGCCATCTTTGCCACGATGCTGCTGGCGCTGCCGTTCATGGCTGACGCGCTCCACGCCCACATGCTGCGGATCTCGTCGCGAATCATCGGCGGCTGAGGCAAGATGCGTCAATCATGCGCATCGACGTCTCGCTACTGCCGGCGCTCGCCGCTTCCTTCATGCTCGCCTTCGCCCGGGTCGGCGCGATGGTGATGCTGTTGCCGGGGCTGGGCGAGACCAATATTCCGACGCGGATCAAGCTGTCGATCGCGCTGGTGCTGACGCTGATCATCCTGCCGCTGCATCGTAACGCCTATCAGGTCGACATGGGATCGCTCGCGCCGCTCCTGGTCCTCATGCTGCATGAGATCGCGATCGGAATCGTGCTGGGCGCGACCGCGCGCGTGACGCTCTCGGCGCTCCAGGTCGCGGGATCCGTGATCGCACAGCAGATGGGACTCGGTTTCGTCACCTCGGTCGACCCGACGCAGGGCCAGCAGGGCGTGCTGGTCGGCAACTTCCTGACCATCCTCGGGGTAACGCTGCTGTTCGCCACCGACAGCCATCATCTGGTGATCGCGGCGCTGAACGACAGTTACACGATCTTCTCGCCGGGCGAGACCGTATCGAGCGGCGATGTGGCCTCGCTCGCAACGCGCGCCTTTGCCGCCGCGTTCCGCCTCGGCCTGCAGCTCTCGGGGCCGTTTCTGGTGTTCGGCCTGGTCTTCAACATCGGCCTTGGCGTGCTGGCGCGGCTGATGCCGCAGATGCAGGTCTATTTCGTCGGTGTGCCGCTCTCGATCTTCGCGGGCTTCCTGGTGCTCGCCGTGGTGCTCACGGCGATGATGGGCACCTATCTGGATTACTTCATCGGTGTCATGCACCAGTTGATGCCGCTGAGGTCACGGTAGATCGATGTCAGAAGACAAGGACCCAGAGAGTCAAACAGAAGACCCGACGCAAAAGCGCCTGGACGACGCGCTCGAACGCGGCGACGTCGCCAAGAGCCAGGAGATCAACACCTGGTTCATGATGGCGGGCGGCACGCTCGTGGTCTCGACCTTCTCGGGCTCGGTGGGCAGCGGGCTGCTGGCGCCGATGCGGGGCCTGCTCGCCAATTCCTGGATGATCAAGACCGACGGCAAGGCCCTGCTCGCGCTGATGCAGCAGATCGAATTCGCCCTGCTCGCGGCGATCGGCGTGCCTCTCTTGATGCTGATGCTGGCGGCGATTGCCGGAAACATGCTCCAGCACCGCCTGGTCTGGTCGACCGAATCCCTGACGCCGAAGTTCAGCAAGATCTCGCCCGGCGCCGGCTTCAAGCGCATCTTCGGCAAGCAGGCGGCGGCCAATTTTCTCAAGGGCATCGGCAAGCTCGTGCTGCTCGGCGTGGTCATGACCATGATCCTGTGGCCGGAGCGGCACCGCATGGAAGCGATGGTCAGGCTCGATCCGGCTGCCATGCTCGGCGCCAGCACCAGCATGACGATCCATCTGCTCGGTGCGGTGGTCGCGGCGCTCGCGATCGTCGCCATTGCCGACTATTTTTTCCAGTACCGCAGCTGGTTCCAGCGGCAGAAGATGTCGCTCCAGGAGATCAAGGAAGAGTTCAAGCAGTCCGAAGGCGATCCGCACATCAAGGGCAAGCTCAGGCAGTTGCGGCAGCAGCGCGCCAAGAAGCGCATGATGGCGGCGGTTCCCAAGGCCTCGGTGATCATCACCAACCCGACCCACTATTCGGTGGCGCTGTCCTACGAGCGCGGCATGACGGCTCCGATCTGCGTCGCCAAGGGCGTCGACAATCTCGCCTTCAAGATCAGGGAGATCGCGCGCGAGCACGACATCCCGATCGTGGAGAATGTGCCGCTCGCCCGCGCGCTCTACGCCACCGTCGAGATCGACCAGGAAATCCCGACCGAGCACTACCATGCGGTCGCCGAAGTCATCGGCTACGTCATGCGGCTGAAGCGCGGATTCAGCGCCGGGCGAGAATAAAACACCCGAAAAGTACCGGAAATGGCCGTAATCTGGGAATCAGCGTACCTTTCGCCCCTGCTGCCCTTGCACCTCAGGGTCCGATTCAGGCAGGGAGGACCCCACGCGCCCCGTAGCGCGTTGATTCTCTGCCGACAGGCTGCGCCAGCTCGAGAATGACCGCCGAGACCGACCACGACCTCACCCGCGAGCCCGTTGCGACGCACGAGCCGTCGCCGCGCTCGGGTAGCATTGCGTTGGTGCTGCTGGTGGCCGCCGGCCTCGTCGCCGTCGCCGTCGGGCTGATGACGCTCGGGCGGGTGCAGGCGCAGCCCTATATCCTCGGCATCCTCGCCGTGCTGGCCATGGTCGGTCTGTTCAACCTGTTCGCCTTCGCCGCCGGGATCATCCGCTTCGCCGACCGCAGTCTCGATGATCCGGTCGTGGGCCGCATCGCCGATCATGGATTCGACGGGCTAGCGGTTACTGATGCCCGCGGCCACGTGGTCTATTCCAACGCCGCCTATCTGACGCTGACGGGCGCGACCGGGCCGCAGGACGTGCGCCCGGTCGAGCGTGTCTTCATCGGCAACCCCGACGTCTCCGAAGCCGTGTTCCGCCTGCTCAAGGCCGCGCGCGAAGGCAAACGGCAGCAGGAAGAGGTCCGCATCTCCGGCCAGGACGGCAGCCAGGGCCGTTGGTTGCGCATGCGGGTGCGCCCGCTCGGCACCGGCAAGCGCGAGGCGAAATACGCGGTGTGGTCGATCGCCGACATCACCCGCGACCGCGAGCGCCAGGAGGACGTGTTCCAGGAGCTCCAGCACGCGATCGAATATCTCGACCACGCGCCGTGCGGCTTCTTCTCGGTCAATCCGGCCGGCGAGCTCGCTTATGTCAACGCGACGCTGGCGAACTGGCTCGACTACGACCTCGCCGAGATCGGCTCGGGCGGCCTGAAGCTGACCGACATCGTCTCCGGCGACGGCGCCTCGCTGCTGACGTCGATCGTGGCGGTGCCGGGCGAGGTGAAGACCGAGGTCTTCGACATCGATCTGCGCATGCGCACCGGCAAGACCATGCCGGTGCGGCTCTATCACAAGCTCGCCTTCGGCGCCGACGGCGCGCCGGGGCCGTCGCGCACGCTCGTCATCAGCCGCGCCCGCGACGAGCGCAGCGATCCCGACCGCGCCGCCGAAGTGCGCTTCATGCGCTTCTTCGACCATACGCCGATGGCGATCGCGACCGTCGATCGCGGCGGCAACGTGGTGCGCGCCAATGCGCGCTACGCCAAGCTCGGCCAGGCGCTCGGGCTCGACAGCGCCTCCAAGTCGATCTTCCGCGCGGTCAATGCGCGCGACCGGCACCTCCTGATCGCGGCCATCAACCAGGCCGCCGACGGCCAGGCCGACATCGCCCCGGTCGAGGTGGCGCTGGAAGGGACCAAGGAGCGCTGGGGCCAGTTCTTCGTCACGCCGGTCGATGCCGCCGAGAACGAGGCGGAAGCCGCCATCGTGCACATGCTCGAGACCACCGAGCGGCGCGCGCTGGAGAACCAGATCAACCAGTCGCAGAAGATGGAGACGGTCGGCCAGCTCGCCGGCGGCATCGCCCACGACTTCAACAACGTGCTCTCCGCCATCATGATGGCGAACGACTTCCTGCTGAACGCGCACAAGCCGACCGACCCGTCGTTCCAGGACATCATGCAGATCAAGCAGAACGCGACGCGGGCCGCGACCCTGGTGCGGCAGCTGCTGGCGTTCTCGCGGCGGCAGACGCTGCGGCCGCAGGTGCTCGATCTCGGCGACGCGCTGTCGGATCTCGCCATGTTGCTGCGCCGCCTGATCGGCGAGAAGGTCAAGCACGAGACCATCCACGGCCGCGATCTCTGGCCGGTCAAGGTCGACGTCTCCCAGTTCGAGCAGGTGATCGTCAATCTCGCGGTGAACGCGCGCGATGCCATGCCCGACGGCGGCAAGCTGATCATCCGCACCGCCAACGTCACCGCGGAACAAGCGGCCAAGCTCGCCTACAAGGGCATGCCGGCCGCGGATTATGTCCGGATCGAGGTCGCCGACACCGGCACCGGCATTCCCGCCGACATCCGCGACAAGATTTTCGAGCCGTTCTTCTCGACCAAGGAAGTCGGCAAAGGTACGGGTCTTGGCCTTTCCACGGTCTACGGCATCGTCAAGCAGACCGGCGGCTTCATCTACGTCGATTCCGAGCCGGGCCAGGGCACCTCGTTCCACATCTTCCTGCCGCGTCACCACGCCGAGCCTGAAGCGCAGGTCGAGCAGCCGGCGGCTCTGGTGAGCGCGACCAGCGGCGCCGGGAAGGACGCCGCGGCGGCCGAGGCCAAGCCGCGCACCGATCTCACGGGGCAGGGCACCATCCTGCTGGTCGAGGACGAAGAGGGCCTGCGCGCGCTGAACGCACGCGGCCTGCGCTCGCGCGGCTACACCGTGGTCGAGGCCGAGAACGGCGTCGAGGCCATGGAAATGCTGGAAGAGCAGAGCGGCGCGATCGATCTCGTCGTCTCCGACGTCGTCATGCCCGAGATGGACGGCCCGACGCTTTTGAAGGCGATGCGGGAGAAAAATCCCGACATCAAGTTCATCTTCGTCTCCGGCTATGCCGAGGACGCCTTCGAGAAGAGCCTGCCCGAAGGCCAGCAGTTCGACTTCCTGCCGAAGCCGTTCACGCTCAGCCAGCTCGTGGCGGCGGTCAAGGAGACGATGGCGAAGCAGGGGTGAGGATAGGCGGCGCACGCCGTTCGCCCCTCCGTCATTGCGAGGAGTCCGCGACAAAATTGCGTAGCAATTTTGCGCTGGTGCGACGAGGCAATTTAGAGTCTTTCCGCTGAGGCAGTCTGGATTGCTTCCGCCTTCGCCGAGGCTTCGGCGGACAAGTCGCTACGCTCGCATGACGGGGAAAGAGCGGAAATCTCGGCCCAAGCCGCCGGTATTCCGCGACCACGGTTCCTTGGCGCGCCCGGCCAAGCCCCCGCCAAATATGGGCTTTTGCCACATCCCCGCGACTGAGGGCCGCAGCCATAGGTTCCGAAACCGGCTTCACTTTTCGGGAAGTCTGCCCATCTTAGGCGCACGTCCCCATGCCGGGGATTTGGGAAACGCACATGAATTTCTCGCTACGCTCCCGCAGTCTCTTCAAGACCATCGCTGTCGTGCTGGCGCTTGCGCTGCCGACTGCGCTGGCGATCTCGTCTGCCGACGCGCGCGTCGGCGGTGGCGGCTCGTCGGGTTCACGCGGCTCGCGCACCTATTCGGCCCCGCCCTCGACCACGACGGCGCCCGGCTCGGCCTCGCAGTTCAACCGCACCTACACCCAGCCGGGTGCAGGCATGAACTCGGCTGCTTCCGCGCCCGCGCGCGGCGGCCTGTTCGGCCGCGCCGGCGGCTTCATGGGCGGCCTTGCGGCCGGCTTCCTCGGCGCCGGCCTGCTCGGCATGCTGTTCGGCGGCGGCCTGTTCGGCGGCCTCGGCGGCCTGTCCTCGATCCTGGGCCTGATCATCCAGATCGCGCTCGTGGTGCTGGTGGTGCGGCTGGCGATGTCCTGGTGGCAGCGCCGTCACACGCCGCAGGCGGCCTATGCCAATGCGGAGGCGGGCGCAGGTTCCGGACCGCAGCCGAACCAGCGCGGCGGCCTTGGTGGTGGTCTTGGCGGCTTCGGCTTCGGCGCGAATGCCAATAACGCGCCGCTCGAGATCAAGCCGGACGATTACGAGGCGTTCGAGCGCCTGCTCGGCGATGTCCAGACCGCCTGGTCGAACGAGGACGTGGCCAAGCTGCACACGCTCGCGACACCGGAGATGGTCTCCTATTTCGAGCAGGACCTCGCCCAGAACCGCGCGCGCAACGTCGTCAACAAGGTGACTGGCGTCAAGCTGCTGCAGGGCGATCTCGCGGAAGCCTGGCGCGAAGGCGAGACCGACTACGCCACGGTGGCGCTGCGCTTCGCGCTCACCGACAAGACGCTGGATCGCAACAGCGGCACGGTCGTCGCCGGCAGCGAGCAGCCGGGCGAAGTCACCGAAGTCTGGACCTTTGCCCGACGGCCCGGCAGCGGCTGGGAATTGTCGGCGATCCAGCAGACCAACTGATCGCAAAGCGATGGAGAACAAAGGGCGTCGTGCTCAAGCACGACGCCCTTTTCTTTTGTGCCCCATTCATCGCGGCACCGGAATAAGTGGGGGCGCATCGGGTTGAAATCAGGCGGCCAACGACAAACACAACGGGAGGACAAGATGATCCGTATCAAGAGATCCGTGACGATTTCAGCGCTCGCTGCGGCCTCGCTTGCATTGCTTGGGGCGCCAGCCGTGGAGGCGCAGTCGGCCGACATGACGTTCTTCGTGACGTCCAACGGCCCGGGCAAGGGCGCCGATCTCGGCGGCCTGGAGGGAGCCGATGCGCAGTGCGCGAGGCTCGCACAGACCGCCGGCGCCGGTGCGAAGACCTGGCGCGCCTACCTCTCGACGCAGGCCGCCGACGGCAAGCCGGCCGTCAACGCGCGCGATCGCATCGGCAAAGGACCGTGGCAGAATGCCAAGGGCGCGGTCATTGCCAAGGATGTTGCCGAGCTGCACGGCTCCGCCAACAACCTCACCAAGCAGACGGCGCTCAGCGAGAAGGGCGAGGGTATCAACGGTATGGGTGACCAGCCGAACCGGCACGACGTCCTCACGGGATCGCAACCAGACGGCACCGCGTTTGCCGGTCCGGACGATCGCACCTGCAAGAACTGGACGTCGAGCACGCAAGGCACCGCGATGGTCGGCCATTTCGATCGCAAGGGCCTGCGCGATGACGAGCCGTCAAAATCCTGGAATAGCTCGCACCCCTCGCGCGGTCCCGATGGTGGCTGCTCGCAGGCCGATCTGAAGAGCACGGGCGGCGACGGCCTGCTGTATTGTTTCGCTGCGAATTGAGAGGCCGAGCTCCCTCGGCTCGTCATTGCGAGCGTAGCAATCCAGACTATCTCCGCGGAAAGGCTCTGGATTGCTCGCTAACGCCCGCAATGACGCGTGGGGCCGACGTTCCGCCTCATCACGACGGAACTTGCGCCGCATGCTAGGCTTGTCCTGCCTGCGTCTCAAAGGACCTCTCCCATGAAATACGAGCTCTACTACTGGCCCGAGATCCAGGGCCGCGGCGAATATGTGCGGTTGGCGTTGGAGGAGGCGGGGGCCGCTTATGTCGACGTCGCGCGCGGACCACGCGGCACAGCTGCGATGATGAAGATGATGGATGCACAGAAAGGCACGCCGCCCTTTGCGCCGCCGTTCCTGAAAGCCGGCAAGCTCGTCATCGGCCAGACCGCCAATATCCTTCTCTATCTCGGTAGCCGCCATGCGCTCGCGCCGAAGACGGAAGCCGGCAGACTCTGGGTGCACCAGCTTCAGCTCACCATCACCGACCTCGTGGTCGAGATCCACGACACCCATCATCCGCTCGGACCCTCGCTCTATTACGAGGACCAGAAGCCGCCGGCGAAGAAACGCACGGCCGATTTCTGGGACGAGCGGGTGCCGAAATATCTCGGCTATTTCGAGCAGCTTCTCACCGGGAATGGCGGCGCCTATGTCACCGGCCGGCGGCTGACTTACGTCGATCTCTCGCTCTTCCAGATCGTCGCGGGGCTGCGCTATGCCTTCCCCAGGCGCATGAAGGCGTTCGAGACAGACATTCCGGGCCTCGTTTCCCTGCACGACCGCATCGCCGCGCGGCCGAACATCGAGGCCTATCTGGCGAGCGAGCGCCGCATTCCCTTCAACGAGCAGGGCATCTTCCGCCGCTATCGCGAGCTGGATGGCTAGTCTAGTCCATCCGCTCGAGCGAGCCCGCAGCCAGCGCTTCCCGCAGGCGGAACTTCTGAACCTTACCGGAGGCCGTCAACGGAAATTCGGAGCAGGCGAACCACAATATCGGCGTTTTATGTGGGGCCATTGCGTCGCGGCAATGCGCAGTCAGTCGCTCGGCGCATCCTGAAGCGCTTGACGACAGGCGAACGGCTGCTGCGACGACTTCGCCCCATTTCTCGTCCGGCGCCCCGAACACGGCGACGTCGGCGACCTCCGGATGGCGCAAGAGGCAGGCTTCGATCTCGACGGGATAGATGTTCTCTCCACCGCGGATGATCATGTCCTTGAGGCGACCGGTAACGCGGATATAGCCGCCCTCGTCGATCGTTCCCAGATCGCCGGTACGCAGCCATCCGTCGGACGTGATAGCCTGTTGGGTGTCGTCCGGTGCGTCGAAATAGCCGATCATCGTCTGGTACCCGCGGACTTGAATTTCGCCCTCTGTACCCGTCGGCAAGACACGAAAATCGCCGGGATCCGCGATGCGCACCTCGACGTTCCATAGCGGCTTTCCTACCGTATGAAGCCGTTCAAACTCCGGATCGTCGTCGCTCGTCTGCGCGACGATCGGGCTGAGCTCGGTCTGACCGAAGACGGTGACGACCGGAAGACCAAGCGCATCTTTCACGCGACGGTGTATCTCCGGCGAGACCGGAGCGCCCCCGGACAGCGCCACACGCAAGGACGACAGATCGTGCGGGGTGGCCTTCATCGCCTCGATCAGCGCGAGCAGCATCGTAGGAACGCCGAAGAGGACCTGCGCCCTGGACGCTTCGATGGCCTGCAGGACCGTTGGCGGATCGAAAAAGAGCGGGAGCACCAGTGTCGCGCGTGAGGTCATGCAGCCGAGCACGCTCATGACCGACCCGGCGGTGTGAAAGAGCGGCATCGGACTCAGCAGTACGCTGTCTTCTAGACCTGCTCTGGCCGCCACATAGCTCGCGTTCGTCACCAAGCCGCGGTGATGGAGGAGCGCCCCTTTAGGCTTGCCCGTGGTCCCGGAAGTGTACTGGATCTGCGCCGGATGCTGCGAATCGATCTCCGGCAACGCCGCTTCCGGCGTGTTGCGGATCTCGTCAAGCCAGCCTTCGAAGCAATAGCGGTGGATGCCGAGACCTTCCAACTCGCGGGCGATGGCACCTGTATCGACTTCGCGGAAACTCGATAGATGAAAGAGAGCTGATGATCTGGACTGCCGAAGAACGAATTCGAGCTCGCTCGGCTTGAACGCGGGATTGGCGGTGACCAGGATCACGCCGGCAAGCGCCGCCCCGTACTGCAAGACAACCCACTCCGGCACGTTCGGGGCCCAGACGCAGATGCGGTCTCCGCTCTCGACCCGTTGTAGCAGCCAACTCGCGCAACGCTGCGCATCGTCGTACAATTGAGCGTACGTCCACCGACGGTCAGTGCGTGAGGCCCCGACTGGGGAGGCCATCGATGACGGAACGACTTCGACCAGCGCTTCGCGATCAGGCACGGTGCCGGCAGCGGACGTGAGAGCACGACCGATGCTGACGTCGAGGATCGGCCGCGACGGATCGGCGGGATAGTAGGAATTGCGAAGCCTCGTTTCGTCCATGTCTAAGCCCCCTGACTCTTTTGTCTGTTTCGGACGTTGGATTTCGTCTCGAGAACCGTCCGCATCGCTTCTGCCCAGGCGGCGATGAGGCGCTCGCGCTTTCGCGCCGAGCTTCGGAGGTTGTCCGAGATCGCCAACCCCCTGATGAAATGGAGCGTCAGCGCCACGAATTCATCGTAGGCTTCCGATTCCGTCCATTTGCCAAAGAGCTGCAAATAGACTCGTTCGAGATCACGACGCGCGCCGCGCTCGGCCGCGATGAGCGCCTGCTTCAAAGCCGCGTCCGTGCGTGCGACGGCCCAGAGTTCAAGCTCGGCGAGATAGGCGGGCTGATGGGCGGCGAAGGCCAAGGCCTCGATGGCCGACTGCAGGGAATCCGACGATGCGCCGCTCGCCGCGCGGGATTGCGACACCGCCCGCTCATTGCGGCGGACAAGCTCCGCCACGGTCGCGGCCAGAAGCGATGCATGGTTGGGGAAATAATGCAGCAGGGCGCCCCGGCTAACTTCTGCCCGATGCTGGACAGCGAGGGTGGTCGTGCCGGCTACGCCGTGTTCGATCAGACATTCGACCGCGGCGTCGAGCACTCTCGATCGCATGGTCTCGGAGCCTTCAGACCCGCGCACGGACTTCGCCGCTCTGGACATGCACTTCCTCCTATCGACAGTCAGCGTTGACTGTAGCATGAGATGTGCTACAGTCAATGCTGACTGTTTATGCCCGGAGGATACTATGCCGAATTTTTCGACGCTAAGCATCGTGACCCGCGAGGACGCTCCGCGCATCGCTCGCCTCGTCCTCAACCGCCCGGAACGCTTCAATGCCATCGACGATGCGATGCCGGCCGAAATCCGCGCCGCCGTGGAGTGGGCCGAGAAGAATGACGACGTGCATGTCCTCGTTATCGAGGGCGCCGGCAAGGGCTTCTGCGGCGGGTACGATCTCGTCGCCTATGCGGAAAGCGAGATCGAGCATCCATGCCAGCAGGAGAGCGAGCCTTGGGATCCGCTCGTCGATTACGCAGTCATGAAGAAGAACACCGAAAACTTCATGAGCCTATGGAAATGCTCCAAGCCGACGATCGCAAAAATCCACGGCGCGGCGGTAGCTGGCGGTAGTGATATCGCGCTGTGCTGCGACCTGATCGTAATGGCAGAGGACGCCCGGATCGGCTACATGCCGACGCGGGTCTGGGGATGTCCCACCACCGCAATGTGGACATTCAAGCTCGGCCCGTCGCGCGCGAAAGAGCTCATGTTCACCGGCAACATGATCGACGGCCGGACGGCGGCCGAGTGGGGTCTGGCCAACGCCTGCGTGCCGATGGAGCAGCTCGAGAACGCGACCAGGAAGCTTGCGAACCGGATCGCCGGGGTGCCGAAGAGCCACCTTGCCATGCATAAAATGGTGGTCAACCAAGTCATGCTGAATATGGGATTGGAGCAGACGCAGTCGCTCGCCACCCTGTTCGACGGCATCACGCGTCACAATCCCGAGGGTCTGTGGTTCAGGCGGTACGCCCAGAAGCACGGCTTCAAGGCCGCGATCGAGTGGCGCGACAGCGGACGTCCGATTCCGGAGCGCGACGAGGCACGCAAGCAGATCAGCGAGTTGAAGAGCCGCACCTAGCGTGTTGCGCGAGAAGCGATCGATCGCGGCGCGATTTTCCCTTCTTCGAGAACGTCGCCGAAAGTGGACAGTCCGTCTCAGCCATCGACCCCCTGAACGATGATCGATCGATAGTCCGCGCCCAAAAAGCGGTGTCGGACGGCAGCTTGGTATTCGGGGCTGTCATAGAAGGTGCGCGCGGTCTCCATGGTCGGGAAGCTGACCATCACCACGCCTTCAGGCGAAGGCCCCTCCAGAACGTCCTGAGCGCCGTAGGCCGCGAGAACCGTCGCTCCCGAATTCCCCAGTAGGGGGGGTGACCATTTCGGCATAGGTCTCCAGTTCACCCGCGTTGCGGGTGCGTTCGCGAATGAAGATGGCATAGACGCTCATCGATTAAAATCTCCGTTGAGGGTTCAAGATGAAATCAGTGCTGAACGACGATCTTGCCGAACACTTGGCGTCGACCCAGGTGTTCGATCGCCGCTCGCGCCTCCTCGAAGATGAAGGTACTGTCGATGACGGGTTTCAGGCCAGTTCGAGCGACGAAGCGCGTGAGCTCCTCAAGATCGCGGCGGCTGCCGGTCGTGATCGTCTGGAAGCGAGCAAAGCTAAAAAACATCGCCGTGTAATCGACGCTGCCCGCAAAGCCGCCGAGCACGCCGACCAGCGAAATCTGTCCGCTGGGAGCGATTGCCTTGATGGACTGCGCAAGCGAGGTCGCACCGCCCGTCTCCACGATACGGTCAATCCCACGATCGGTCATTGCGCGTGCCGTGGAGCCCCAGTCCTGATCGGCGCGATAATCGATGACCTCGTCAGCGCCCAGCGCTCGCAGACGATCGGCCTTTTCCGCGCTTGAGGTGGTGGCGATGACACGCGCACCCAACGCTTTGGCCAATTGCACTGCGAAGATTGAAACGCCGCCCGTGCCTTGCGTCAGCACGATGTCGCCCGCCCGGACGCCGGCAAGAGCCGACCAAGCAGTGACGCCCGCGCAGGTCAGAGCAGCGGCCTCTGCGAACGACAAAGTATTGGGCGCGGCGACCAGGGCTTCGGCGTCGACGACCTTATACTCGGTCAGCCAGCCATCCCGTTCGACCGAATATTGCTCTGCACCAGCCTCGAACGCGCCACCGAACCAGGTCGGAAAGAAGCTGCTGACAACGCGGTCGCCGATTGCAAAGCGGGTTACATCCGATCCTACCGCCTCGATTTCACCAGCCGCATCAGACAGCGGAACGACGTCCGCCTTGGCGGGAGCAGGGAATATCCCGGTGAGAAGGGCGAGGTCGCGAAAGTTAAGGGCCGTGGCGCGGACCCTGACCCGAACTTGTCCAGGTCCGGGAACGGGAAGATCCTCCTCGATGATCTTCAGGTCGTCGAGCGATCCAATCTTATTAGCTCTGTAGCTTCGCATGTCCCTCTCCAATCGATGAGGTGGGATAGATAGACTGGCTCGATCGTATGAGTAATGGCCCAAGCGCCTTGATTCCTGACCGATCGTCCGATATCGAATCGGGATGGATCCCTTCGACGACGTTGTGAGCGCGATGAGCGTGGCGAGTTCGCTCTATGTGCGATTCCGCTTTACCGCGCCGTGGGGTGTGGCATTCGATACCGGCTATCAGGCCCGGCTGGTGATGATCGCAGAAGGTGTGGGCTGGTTGCTGTCCGAGGGTGAGGTTCCCCTACCAGTGGCCAAGGGCGATTGTCTCATCGTCAAGGAAGGCACGCGGTTCGCGCTGGCGGATCGGCCCGACAGTGCCCTCGTGGATTGTGTGAACCTGTTTGCGGACCTGCCCGGCTTCTCGGAAGGGACCGGCTTCACCACCATCCCTGACCGCACGGTCAACTATGGCGGTAACGGCGCGCTGATGGAAATGGTATCGGCGCGTCTTTCATTCGATCCGATCGCGGCCGAGCCCTTGCTCGCCTTGTTGCCCGATCTGCTCCACGTTCGCTTGGCGCATGGTGACCTCGATCTGCTCGAGACCACCCTAGGCCTGATTGGCCTGGAAAGCCGCGCAGATGGGCTCGGCGCGGACTTAGTGGTAGAGCGACTGACGGACGTGTTGTTCATTCAAACGATCCGCGCGTGGGTTGCGGCGGACGGGACACGGGCCGGCGGGTGGCTTGCTGCGCTGAGGCACAGATCCTTGGCCAAGGTTATTCGCTCCGTTCATGCGGACATCGCACGCGACTGGACGGTCGAGGAGATGGCTCGTGTCGCAGGCGTCTCGCGCTCCACCTTCGCTCAGAACTTCCGTTCGGTTCTCGGAGAGACGCCGCTGAGCTATGTGACGCGGTGGCGGATGTATCGCGCCAAAACCCTGATGCGGAAGGGCGCGGCCTTGGCGGAAGTGGCGGTCAGGGTCGGGTATGACTCCGATACCGCGCTAAGCCGCGCCTTCCGGCGTGTCGAGGGACTGGCGCCTGGAGAGTGGCGGCGCACCTTGGCTGCGGAGGCGAACAGGCCTGCGTTATGATCCGCGGCGTGCGGCCGGGTCCAGATCTTCGTCAATATTGCGGGCCTCTCAACCCTTCTCGACTGCGCTCCAGCTAGAGCGTTTTCGAGCGAAGTGGATACCGGTTCGCGTCAAGAAACGCGTCAAAAAATAGAAACTTAGCCGGTCCGGAGGGAGGCTGGCGGCAGCCCCCGTTCCGGACCGGCCGCTTCGGGCGCGATCAATCGCCCGAAAACGTCATGGCTGCCGACGGGCTGCGCGTGCGCCGGACCAGGATGACCGTCTGAAGCATCGGGAGCGGAAGAAAGCTCCGGCTGGTCGGGGCAGGGCGGCTTGCAGAACATCGTCGCGTCTTTCGTTGCGTTGCGTGCCGCCGCTGTCTAGCGAAGTCCGCTTTCCGCTGCGTCAGCCGATCGGAGGAGGGCAGCGCGATGCGCGCTCACCAAACGCCGGGCATCAGGCGATAGCGCACCCGCGCCGCATAATCGGCATAGCCCGGCAGGCCCTCGCGCAAGGTGCGCTCCTCGATTCCGATGTGGATCGCGAACAGGAGGACCAGGAGCGGGACCATCACGAGTCCCCACCACGAGCCCAGCAGCAGCGGCACGCCGGCGAAGAACAGGACCATGCCGCTATACATGGGATGACGCACATGGGCGTAGGGACCGCTCGAGATCACGCGCTGGGCGCGCTCAGCCTGCAGTTTCACCACCGGCGCAGCGAACGAGTTTTCGCGGAACACCCACATCGTGGACAGTGTCGAGGCCAGGAACAGCGCAAGGCCGAACGCCTGGAGTGCGACCGGCATGTCGGACGATTGAAGGCGCCGGTCCACGCCGATCAGCACCAGCCAGGCGAGCATCGCGACGACGAAGACGCTCATGAACAATTTGTCGGCTGCTGGCTGATCCTTCTGCAGCACCGGCCGCAGCCGCTCGGCGAGCAGCGCCGGATCGATCCGGTAGAGCCACCAGCCGCAGAGCGGGCCGAGCAGGGTGCATGTCGCGAGGAACACCCAGGCCGAAGGCCAGCGCAGCGTCCCTGCGGAGGCGAACAGCAGCGCGCCCATCGCGGCGGTGGTGATCGTGTTCTGCAGCAGCAGTCTGGCGATCATTGGCGATCTTGTTCTGTCCCACGCCAGCGTATTGATAGCCTGCTTTCCGGCAAACATGCGGCGCGAGGCGACAGGGACCGGGTTCAGACCTTGATCGGCGGTGTAAAGGCCGCGATGAGCCGAACCAGATCCGCCTGTCGTTTGGTTCCGGTCTTGGCGAAGATCCGGGCGAGATGGGTCTTGATCGTGGATTCGGCAATGCCCATGCTCCTGGCCACGTCGGGAACCCCACCGATCTCGACGATGGACAGGAAGACGCGCAGCTCGGTCGGCGTCAGCTTGAACAGCTTGCGGATGAGGTCGGGCGCGACGCTCGTATCGAGCGCTGCCTTGCTGACGAACTGGACGGCGCAGGCGTCGTAGCTCGCTGCGAACCTTTGCCGGCGCCCGGCGGTCAGCGGCAGGAGATGCGCGACAAAATGCGCGCCGTCGCGGGCCGTCAGATGCAGCGAGATGCTCGCGCTCGTCATCGCGCGGTCGCCGACAACCGTGCCCGCCAGCGCCTGCCGCAGCACGCGATCGGCATTCGGCTCGGACGTCACCAGCCGGCCACGGACCGAACGAAGCACGTCGGCCTCGTCCAGGATGTCGCGCGCGCTGGCATTGGCGTGCGTGATACGAGCCTCGGCATCGAGCAGCAGGATGGCGGTTCGCAGGGCGTCGAGCGTGCGCATCGACGTCGTCTCCAATGCGTTCTGCTGCTGCAGCTTCTGCCTGACGACCATGGCCCGTTGCAGGTGCGGCGTGAGGTGGGAGATCACCTGGTACATCCTGCGGTCGACGGGGCCGCCGGCCTTCATGATCGAGAGGCGGGATATTCCCTCAGGCGATTTGTCGAGCAGGATATTGGCGGCGTCCTCGAGGCCCTGCGGCCGCGTCCATTCGTTGTAGAACATGGTGGTGCGGAATTCGTCGACGTCGATCCAGTCTCTGATGGTCTGGATCTGGCCGACCGACGCGTGGAGCACGCTGCGCGACGGATCGAACGGTTCATAGGTTTCGATGTAGGACTGAACATAGGCCGGCTCGACACCAACAGCATGCGCGATCACGGCCTCGCCGTCTGCTCCGATCCGGACCAGACCGCCGCTTTGGCCGCCCGCCAGGTCGACGATGCAACGAAGCGTCGCCGACCATCGGGAATCGTCGAGCGCTGCATCGTAGATGCCCGCCACCAGCGACAGCAGCTCTTCATTCAGTTCCATGGTTGTCCCATCGACGCATGCTCATTCGGCCTCGCAGATGAGCACGCCGCATGCGGAAATTTGATGAGCCGGATCACACTTGAAGGCCGCGCCGAACCGGAGCGGTGGTTTTCGGCCCAATCGTGCGCGTAGGGAAAATGGCCGCGGTGGAGCAGGCGGGCCGGGTGCAAGGTTCGCGTGGACGCGAACAATCGCGCGCCCATGGCGGCAACGAGCGCGGTGTCAAGCAACGGCCGTCTTGCGATCATGCGCAGGTCCCGGGGTGGCCGCGCATGATGTTCCCGCTATCCGGCGAAGATGCGCCGGACGCGAAACAGGCCCGATCGACCGGATCGGGCGATTCGTCCTTCGAGAAGATCGATCAGGCGAGCTGATCGATCCGCGTGCCCTGACCCGGCGGCAGCGGTGCGGGCGGCTGCGGCTTGTAGGTGGGGTCGGCGTCCTTGGTCTTGGTCTGATCGTCCTGCTGCTTGGTCGTGTCGTAGCTCGGAACCACGATCGCGATCGGCGGCGGCGCAACGGTGGAAACCTTCATCCGCAAATCCTCACACATGGAAACAATTGACCCTGCGCTGCGAGGAGCGAAAATTCCTTCAAGGCAATCGTTAAAATGCGAGCGATTGGTGTGGTAGGAGGCGCTGTTCGTGCCCCGCATCGTGCCTTATGCGAGCGACGACTAAACCCTCCTCGTCATTGCGAGGAGCTCTTGCGACGAAGCAATCCAGACCGTCACCGCGGAAGGATTCTGGATTGCTTCCGCCTTCGCCAAGGCTTCGGCGGACAAGTCGCTCCGCTCGCAATTACGGAGTACGAAGCGAGCTGCGTCGCGTCGCAATTGCACCTTGTCCGCAGCAAGTGCGGAAGAGGGCCTCCGCCTATTCGTCCTTGCCGCGCGTGATCGCGATGGACGCGTCCTTCTTGGTGCGGGTGCATTCCATGTTGAGTCGCCGATAGCGCATGCTGATCTTGTCGCCGCGCAGCAGACCCATCCGCTTCAGGCAGCGTGTCGCGCCCGTCGTGGTGTCGTCCTTGGTCACGGTGAAGACGATCGCCGCCATCGATCCCACCAGCGCATAGAATTCCGGCGTCGGCTTGCGATCACCCTTGGCATAGAGCTCGATGGAATATTTGTCGCCGCGGCAACCCACGGACAGCTCCTTGGCCGCCGGGTGCGTCAGGTAGACGGTGTTCGCAGCGCGGAAGTTCACCTTGAGGCGATCGACCTGGTTCGCCAGCTCCTTGGCACTGTCGTCGCAGCGGTCGGCGCGTGCGGGCGAGGTGAGGGTCACAAGGCCGGTGATGGCGGCGGCGACCAGGATCGCGCCGCGGACGTTCAAGTTCAATGTCATGATGAAAAGCCCCTTAGGGCGCGCATTCAAGCGTCGTCGGGCGCGAAGCGCAAGGGTGGGAACGGGCATTTCCCCGTGCGGCTTGGCTGTTCTCTCGCCTGCAATCTGCTATACTTGATTGTATGACCAAGCTCCTGGACGAGGCTATCCGTCAGGTCGTGCAGCTTCCCGAAGGCGAGCAGGATGCCGCCGCGGGGGCGTTGCTCGACTATGTCAAACACATGCGGGACATCCAGCTGACCGAGGAGCAGATCGCCGAAGTGCGCCGTCGCCGAGCCGATCCAAACCGCAAATTCCTCTCCCTGGATGAAGTGCGTGCGCGCGTCGAGCGCTTTGGGTCCTGAGGGGCCATGGAGCTGATCTTCGATGATCAGGCGGTTGCTGATCTCGAAGGTATCTTCAACTGGATTTCACAGGATAGTCCGGCCGCTGCCCGGAAGGTGACCGATCGGCTGCTCAAGAGTATCGGGCAGTTGACGTCCTTCCCCTTTATGGGGCACGTCGGGCATGATCCCCAGACATTTGAGTGGGTTGTGCCCCGGCTCCCTATGTCGTGATCTATGAGGTCGATGGGTTACGCGCACGAATTGTCGTAACTGCAGTATTTCACGGCGCACAGGCCCGAGATTCTTGAGTGGGCGCCTGCCCCTTGCCGGGAGACAGAATGGGGTCTCTTCCATGCGCTCCGCTCACTTCCCTTTGCAGCAAAAAAGCTTAGAACGCTTCTATGCTGAGAGGCCCGCCAGGGCTCCAAAAACCCGAGATTCGCTCCATGAACGCTCCGACCGCCTTCCCCGACCCGTCAAAGCCCGTTCCGCCCTACAAGCACACCCCGCTATTCCCGCTGGGCAAGGACGAGACGCCCTACAAGAAGATCACGGCCGAGGGTGTCAGGGTCGAGAAGGTCCTGGGCAAGGACATGCTGGTGGTGTCGCGCGAGGCGCTGCGGGCGCTGTCGGAGGCGGCTTTCGGCGACATCAACCATTATTTGCGCCCCGGCCATCTGAAGCAGCTCCGCGCCATCCTGGAGGACGGCGAGGCCAGCCCGAACGACAAGTTCGTCGCGCTGGACTTTTTGAAGAACGCCAACATCGCCGCCGGCGGCGTGCTGCCGATGTGCCAGGACACCGGCACCGCGATCATCATGGGCAAGAAGGGTTGCAACGTCATCACCGACGGCGACGACGAGGCGGCGCTGTCGGAAGGTGCGCGCGACGCGTATCTGCGCCGCAATCTGCGCTACTCGCAGGTCGCGCCGCTCTCGATGTACGAGGAGAAGAACACCGCCAACAACATGCCGGCGCAGTGCGAGATCTACGCCGAAGGCGATGACGCCTACAAGTTCATGTTCATGGCGAAGGGTGGCGGCAGCGCCAACAAGAGCTTCCTGTTCCAGGCGACGCCCTCGGTGCTGACCAAGGACCGGCTGCTCGCTTTCCTGAAGGAAAAAATCCTCACCCTCGGCACCGCTGCTTGCCCGCCCTATCACCTCGCGATCGTGATCGGGGGCACCTCGGCCGAGCTCTGCATGAAGACGGTGAAGCTCGCTTCCGCCCGCTATCTCGATGCGCTGCCGACCCACGGCTCGCCCGACGGCAACGCCTTCCGCGACGTCGAGATGGAGAAGGAGATCCACAAGATGACGCAATCGCTCGGCGTCGGCGCGCAGTTCGGCGGCAAGTACTTCTGCCACGACGTCCGCGTGATCCGCATGCCGCGTCATGGCGCATCGCTGCCGATCGGGCTCGGCGTTTCGTGTTCTGCCGACCGCCAGGTGCTCGGCAAGATCACCAGGGACGGCGTCTATCTCGAGGAGCTCGAGCACAACCCGGCGCAATATCTGCCGCAGGTCGAGCAGGCGCTCGGCGGCGAGGTCGTCAAGATCGATCTCAACCAGCCGATGAAGGACATCCTGGCGACGTTCTCCAAGCACCCGATCAAGACCCGCGTCTCGATGACCGGCACCATGATCGTCGCGCGCGACAGCGCCCACGCCAAGCTGCGCGAGCGGTTGGAGAAGGGCGAGCCGCTGCCGGACTATTTCAAGAACCACCCGGTCTATTACGCCGGCCCGGCCAAGACGCCCGAGGGCTACGCCTCCGGCGCGTTCGGTCCGACCACGGCGGGCCGCATGGATTCCTTCGTTGACCAGTTCCAGGCCGCCGGCGGCTCGATGGTGATGGTGGCCAAGGGCAACCGCGCGCCGGCCGTGCGCGAGGCCTGCAAGAAGTATGGCGGCTTCTATCTCGGCTCGATCGGCGGCGCCGCGGCGAACCTTGCCGAGCACTGCATCAAGAAGGTCGAGGTGCTCGAATATCCCGAGCTCGGCATGGAAGCGATCTGGCGCATCGAAGTCGTCGACTTCCCCGCGTTCATCATCATCGATGACAAGGGCAACGACTTCTTCAAGGAGCTGAACCTGGGCTAGCCAGTCCTGCGTCGTCCGCCGGTTCTCGGACCGGCGGACGATTTACGCAGCGCGCGCTCAGCGCTTTATTGTGAACGACATCGCGCCGCCATTTTCGGCGCTGTCGAACATGACAAGCACGCGGATGTTGGCTGCGTCTTCCTCGAGGGGAAGCAGAATTTCCGCTTTCGCCTCTTTTGGCGCTGTGCTCAGATCGAGCGTCGCCAGGGATTTGGCAGTCTTGCTGCTGCCGTCCCACAGCCAGACGCTATAGGGAACGTCTTCGTCACGCGTTGGCCCTGCGAGGATCAAGATGCCGTTGTTCACCACGGCAAGGTCGCGGATGCCGGTATTCTCCCCGAGATCGAGCGGCGTCGAGGCGGCTTTGAGATCGTCGTCCTTGGTAAAGAGCGCGCTTGCATCGACGCTGAGCACAAAGGCCTGACGGTTCAGCGATGGACCTCGCAGCCCGAAGTAGATGCGGTCGTTCCTGACTGCAATCCCTTCGACGTTGACACCGCCTTCCGCGAGCGGCTTGTTGAACTTCGATCCGACGTCGTTACTCTTTTCAATCACTTCGCGCAGCCGTGGGCTCGGCTCGACGCCTTCGACCTTCTTGGCGTTGGGTTCGGTCTTGGGTGCGCCGGTTTGCGGATCCACGGCAATCCGAAACACGACATAGCTCGACAGATTCTCCTTGTCGCTCTTGCGGCTTCGGCCGTGCGAGCCGGTTACATAGAAGAAGCCCTTTTCATACGCGACGCCTTCGGCATCGGGGTCCTTGTCGTCATCCGAAAGCCGGATGAGCTTCCGGGGAACGAGGACGTTGCCTTCGATCGAGAAGAACTGTGCGTATTTCTTCTCATCATTGGCGATCAGGCATGACGTGAACTTCGGCGTGGTGGGCACGCACGCCGCTCCGCTCAAATTCATGCGTGGCTGATCCTTGAACTTGTCGTCCTTGTCGTCTTTCTCGAAGATCGAGGCGGGCTTCCAGGCGGTTGCCTCCGGGGCAATCTTCGGCGGCAATTGTTCGCCGCGCCCGGCCGACATCGCTGCTCCGAGCAGAATGCAAACGAACGCGGCTGTCAGTGATCGATGAAATGCAAGCGTGATGCTGTACGGCATTCTTCCCTCCCGGGTGCAATGCTCAAATACAATCCTGAATTGTTAAGAAGACAAGAGCGAGAATGTCGCGGAGCGCTCTCTTCTCAGCTGCAATTCGTGACCTGGTTCGAGCAGAGCGCGCGCCACCAGCCGCGGACGCCGTCATGGCTCTCGACCAGACCCCAGAAGCCGCTGCAGGCGAACAGACGCTTCGGGCCGCCGTCCCCGTCGATCGGGCCGCCGAGCTCACGCTGCGCCGGCATCCATTTGGCATCGACGAAGGGAGCCTGGAACAGCCCGCCTGCGCGCGTATAGCCATTGGCGTAGCTCGCGCCGACCTTGTTGGACGCAACCCAGCCGCGCCCGGCATAGGGTTTGGGCGCGCTCCGCGGATATCTCTTCTCGTCCTCGTAGTCCTTGCCCGGCGGCTTGGCGCCTTCGATCAGAAACCAGCCGCTCTTGAAGCCGATGATGCGGAATTCGGTGAGCCAGCCGCCGTCGGGCGTGTTCTCAGCGCCGCCTAACTTCAAGCGGTAAGGCGGCGGCAGCGTGCCGAGCACGCGCGCCGTCGCCGACGGCTCGGCGCGCACGTTGAGGCCAGCGGGGTCCTTGTCGATGGACCAGGCGCCGAGACTGCAGGGCTCGGTGCCCTCGGGCAGCTTTGTTCGTCCGGCGGCGAGATCGGCGTGCAGCTTTGAGAAATCGCTGTCGTCATTGTCCGGATCGGGCTCTGTGCGCGGCTTCAACTCGGCTGAAACCGCGCGTGTCGCATCCGGTGTCAGCTTGACCACGAGGGCCTGGCGCGCAGCGAACACGCTTGCCGGTGTTTTTGGATCGTTCGATGGCGCGGGATAGACGGCGAGATATCCCATCGAGCCATCGGTTCGATAAGCGGCGCCGGCGACATAACCTGCCGGGACCAGGGCGAGCGCGCTTGCGCGCCACGCCGGTTCGGTGTCATCCGCGCGCGCCGCTTGTGTCGCGACGCACAGCATCGTCGTCGCGATGAGACGAAGCACGCGCATGATGCTGCGCCGCCTTACGCGCGGGCGCCCGTGAACGGGAAGCTGCCCATCGGGCCGATGCCCATCTCGCCGTTCATGCTGTCGCCGGAGACGGTGCCGGCGAATTCGAGCGTGAGCGGCATCGGGTTGGTGATCGAGACCTTCCAGGAGACGTTGTCGCCAGCGACGGTGCCGTCGAAGATCTCGGCGGTATTACCTTCCGCGCCTTGCGTGCCCGTGAGCGTGCCGCCGGCGGCCTTGAGGCTCAGCGTCGCCTGGCGCTCGCCCATCGGCGTCGTCATGGTCAGATTCCAGTTGCCGTCTACGGCCATTCCCGTCTCCCGAACAAATCCGGCGGACCGCGACGATCCGCGGCCAGTCCCGGACGAGCCTATAGCCCAACTCGCAGCTCCTGCCTAACGCTCCATTTGAGGCATGGAAACATGATCCCGAAAAGTGCGTAGCGGTTTTCGGAAAAGATCATGCTCAGACAACAACCTGAAGCGCGATCACATCGCGCTTTAGGCGCGGGCTGCAGCGCGCCTGCGGCTGGTGACGATGAGCCTTAGAACGACATACTGCACGGCAAAGGCGAGGAGCTTGGCGCCGCCGGCGACCACCGTGAGGTAGAACGCCCACAGCTTCAGATCGCCCGTGGAGGCGACGAGGATCATGCCGACGCCGATCACGAACATCAGCGCCGCCCAGGCATAGCCTGCAGCCGTCACATATTCCGGAACGGTCTCGACGACGATCGGCGGCATGTAGCGCAGCATCCAGCCGCGCTTGAGCATGATCGCGCCGATGGCGAAATGCGCGATCGAAGGCTTTGCCATCATGAAGCGGGGATCATTGGTCAGCAGAGTGATCCCGCCCAGTCCGACGACGAGCGCGAGGCTCGCATAGGTCATGTAGTTGAGTTGCTGCCCCTTGATGCGGGCGTGGATCACCTGCGCGATCGCGCCGGCGATCGCCACTGACGTCGCCAGGATGACGTTGTCGGTGGCGAGATAGACGACCAGGAAGACGATGGCGGAGAAGAGGTCGGAGCCGAGGCGGGCGAATACGTCCTTCATCGTCAATCCTGTTCAGCGGGCGGTGGGCAATGCGCGGGCGGGCGTACCGTACTTGATCTGGCGATACTCGGGATACCATTTTGTGAAGTAAATCGCGCTGTTGCGGGCGGCGAAGGCGACCGCAAGGCTCGACCAGAGCGGCAGGCCGGGGACGTAGAGCAGCACGAGATTGCCGGCCGCCATCAACAGCGCGGCCACGGTCCAGGCGCCGGTGATGACGTAATTGGCGGTGAGAAAGCCGGGCATCGCCGCGGTCTCGGCCGGCACTGATTCCAGCGCATATTGCAGCGTGAAGGGACGGCGGACCAGCAGCGAGCCGAGCGAGATGACGAAGATGCCGATATCGACCGACAGCTTGACGCCGAGCGTTCCGAGCTGCGGGTCGAGCAGCGCCAGGTAGAGGCCGATTGCGGCGAACACGATCGCCGAGCCCGCGGCCAGGGTCTTCACCGAGCGCCCGCGCGCCACATCGATTGCGACGGTGGCGAGGCAAATCGCGGAGGCCACGAACACGCTGATCGCGGCCGACGTTACCAGCATCAGGAAGCTGTAGGCGCCGTAGGGCGCAAGGATCAGGAAAATCGCCATTACCTACCTCGGTCAGGTCGATCTTTACAATGTAAAGATCAATAGGTCAGAGGCGAGACCGGGTCAAGCGAAATCTTTACAGTGTCAAAATGATGTAGGCGGCATGTAAAAGTTGAAGTGCCGCAACGGCTTGGTCGGACGCCTCGTCAGCCAATTCCGCCCAGGGCAGGCGCGACAGAATGGGGAGCGCGCAGGCGATCGCGAGGCCGAGGGCGAGCAGGATGCCGCCGTTGAAGAGGACTTGGCCGCTCCGCCGCAGATGGACCACCTCGAGTGTGAGCGCGGCGCAGACCATGGCGAGGATGGCGAGGAGGTCTGCGGTGATGGAGGGCATCTGCATACGGGCCTCTTTGGTGACACGTCCGTGCTGTGGCTCCGGGCGGGCGCCAAGTGGCGCGCCCCGGAATGACGGGAGCTACTGCGCCCCCACCCAATTGCCGTGAAAACCATCCGGCACGCGATGGCCGAGCTGCACCAGCGCGACGGGACCCGCTTCGACATCGGTGGCGTTGAACACGGCGAGGTCGCTGCGGTTCTCCCGCGCCCGCCAGACCACGGCGAGCAGCCAGCCATCGCCCTCAGTCGCATCCTTCGATCGCTCGACGAACACCGGCTCGGAGATGGTGTCGCCGGCGGGCAGCAGGTAATGGCCGAGACGTCTTCCGTTGCCGTCGACATGGACGACGCCGGAGAGCGCGCCGAACATCGGCAGTTTCGGATTGGCGCAGGCGTACCAGCCGTGACGGTTCTTCAGCCCGGCGCGGCGGTCGTCGATGCGCGGAAATTCGCCGGTGAGATCGTCGAGATAGGTCTGCTGGAAGCGATCGGTATTGCCGGAGAGATCGAAGGTCCAGCGGCAGTGCCGGGCGCGCGACTTGTCCGGATCGGTCGGCCGGCCGTCGGGATGCGAAAACAGCGGTGCTTCCTCGAACTGCATGACGTCGGCGATGATGCGGTTCTCGTCCTCCCACGCGTTCATGATGTGGAAGACGTAGCAGGCTTCACCGCGAAACCAGACGATGTCCTTTGCGGTGCCGCTCCGCTTCATCACGCCGACATAGGCGCCCTTGTCCGGCTCCCAGGCGTAGGGCGGCTGCCCGCGCATCGCGCGCTCCATGCTGCCGGTGATCGGCAGGATCGGAAACAGCACATGGTTCGCGGTGACGATGAAGTCGTGCACCATGCTGGCATAGGGCGCCTCGAACCGCTCGAAGCGGGTCGCCTTGCCGGAGGCATCGATCGAGCCGTAGGACAGGGCAGGGGTCAACGGGCCCGCGGCGTTGTAGCCGAAGAACACGAGCTCGCCGGTGACGGGATCGATCTTCGGGTGCGCGGTAAAACTGCCGGCGACACGGCCCTGGTAGTTGTGATAGCCGCGCGTCGCCAGCGTGCCGGGCTCGATCTCGGTCGGCAGATGCGCCTCTTCCAGCGCCAGCAGCTTGCCGGCATGGAAGATGATGTTGGTGTTGGCGACGCCGCCGTCGGTGAGATCGGCCGGCGCATCCGGCAGCTTGCGGCCGAAGCCGCCGAACAAAGCGCGGCCGGCATCGTGCTCGGCGAGCCATTTCGGCGTGCGGACCCAGCGGTTGCGATAGCTGGCGCGGCCGTTGTCGAGGTGGAACGCGTGCAGCATGCCGTCGCCGACGAACCAATGCGCGCCGGGGGAATCGAACTGCGGATTGGGGCCGTTGCGATAGAGCGTGCCGTTCAGCTCGCGCGGCAATTCGCCGATGATCTTCAGGAATGGCGCGTCCGCTTCGAATGGGATCGGCGCGATGTTGTTGCGGCGCTCGGCGATGGCGTCGTGCTGCACGGCGTACACTCCCTATCTTTACATCGTAAAGATCGGATAGCGTCGATTGCCGCATCGGTCAAGCGAAATCTTTACACTGTCAATATTGCGTCATATAGCTTGCAAATGGCCAAGATCGACACCAAGACCGATACCAAGAGCGAAACGGCGCGACGCGCGCGTGCCCCCAGAAAGACGACGTCGACTGCGGCATCGCGCCCAAGGCGCGGCGCGGCGAGCGCGAAGTCCGAGACGCCCTATCACCACGGTGCCTTGCGCGAGGCGCTGCTGCAGGCTGCCGAACGGGTGCTGGAGCGCGACGGACTCGCCGGCCTCACCTTGCGCGCGGTGGCGCGGGAGGCGGGCGTCTCCCATGCCGCACCCACCCACCATTTCGGTGATCTCACCGGCCTGCTCAGCGAGCTCGCGGCCGTCGGCTTCCGCCAGTTCAACGCGGCGATGGCGGCATCCTGCGGTGCCGCCACCACGCCGCTCGAAGCCGCGCTGGCGCGGCCCAAGGCCTACGTCGCCTACGCGCAAGCCCATCCCGGCATGTACAGCATCATGTTCCGTACCGAGCGCCTGGACTATTCCAGGCCCTCGCTGCACGAGGCGGCCGAAGCCTCCTTCGCCGGGCTGGCGAATGCGATCGGCATGATGCGGCAGGAGCAGATCAGCGGTGACGCGCTGACGCTGAGCCAGGGTGCCGCGATCGCACGTGCCTGGTCGATGGTGCATGGCTTCACCATGCTGCTGCTCGACGGACGGCTCGAGGATATCTTGGGACGTCTGCCCGAGGGAACGACGGCCGAGCGGCTAATGGAGGCGATGCTGATGGCGCCGGTGGCCACCAAACACCCCGCATAGCGGTCGCGGGCCGCCAAGGCCTAAAGCATGATCCGGAAAAGTGCGCAGCGGTTTTCCGAAAAGATCATGCTTAAACAACAACCTAAAGCGCGATGACGATTCGTCCTAATCGCATCGCGCCTTAGCGCATCGTCGCAAGCTCGACGGCGCGGCCGCGCGTGCCGATGATCTTCACCTCGTCCTTGCCGCAAGCGAAGCCACGGGCGAAATCGTCCGCGGCCTTGCGCGCAAGCTCGTTGGTGGTGTTTGCGATCGCATCGACATAAGCAACGTGACAGACCGGGCCCGGCGGGAGCCGGGTCACGACCAGCATGGCCTTGGTGTTCGGCCGGCCCTGCTTGTCGGGATCGGCATTGTCGGCGATGTGCCAGCGCTGGATGATCGCGAACGGCTTTGCGCCCACGGCACGCCATTCGATCGTGGTCTCCGACGAATTGAACGGTGCGAACCAGACCTTGGCTGCCGGTTCCTCGGCCGCCTGCTTGCGATTGCGGCCGACCGAGACGATTTCGCGAAGATCGTCCTCGGCGATCAGCACCAGGAGGCCGTCCTTGCCCGGACAGATGCGCGTCGTGCTGCCGTCGAGCTCGCTGGGCTTGCCGATCTGGCGGCAATCCTTGGGCGCGGTCGAGGTGTAGGTGCTGCCCACGGTTTGGGCGGCGGCGCTGTGCAGGCCGATGCAGATCATCAAGACGGCCAGGCCTGTGCAGGTGATGCGGTTCATCATGAGGGCTTCGATCGCAGGGAACTCCGCACCATCAGACGTCTTCATTGTGGGCAAGGTTCAAACAGGGGTGGGATAGACCTGACAGCGGCGCGGAATCGTTCTAGAAGAGCGGCTTCGCTTGGGCTCCTCCAGCCTCGTTCGCGTCCTCCTTTACTTGATCATGCCAGCCATCTCCTCGCAAAAACCCTATCGCGTCGGCCGCTCCAAGACCGGGCTCGGCCTCTTCGCAACCAAGCCGATCAAGAAGGGCACCCGGATCATCCGCTATTTCGGACCGATCCTGGATTCGCGGATTCCCGAGCAGGACGACATCGAGAACAAGTACCTGTTCGAGCTCAACGGCCGCTGGACTATCGACGGCTCGGTGCGCAAGAATCTGGCCCGCTACATCAACCATTCCTGCCGGCCCAACGCCGAGTCCGACGTCCGGCCGCGCGAGCGCAAGGTCTTCATCCGCGCCATCAGGAACATCGAGCCGGGTGACGAGATCAACTATGATTACGGCACCGACTATTTCAAAGCCTATCTGAAGCCGATCGGTTGCAAGTGCGAGTCTTGCGAGAAGAAGCGCAAGAAGCTGCGCGCCGAGGCGCGGGCGGAAGCCGCCAAGGTGAAGGCGCGCACGGAAGCCAAGGCCAAGAAGGCGGGCACGAAAAGCACGGCGAAAAAGAAGAAGCTGAACGGCAAGCACTTCGCCGGCAAGGTCGGCCGGGCGAGGGCATAGTCGCAGGCGATGGCCGCGATTGGTGCGCGGCCAGGCCGGGCCTCACGCCGCCACCGCGCTCGCACTTCTCCGCAATCCCACATATTGCAGCTCGGCAAACACGCCGGTGGCGATCGCCTGCGCCACGACCATGAGCGCGCCGGCAAGGTTCGGCGACACCGCGCCCGACAGCAGCAGCGCAATGCTGCCGACCGTCCAGGCCGCATTGCCGACCACGACCAGCAGCACGAGCGCCTTCGCCACCGAGGCGCGTGACGCCAGCCAGCCGACCAGCGCGGCGTAGGCGATCAGGAACAGGCCGGTCTCGCGCAGCAGCGCTTCGGGCAGGTTGAACAGCGCAGCGAACGCGCTCGCGCCGAAAGTGAAGCCGAGGGCGGCGACGCCGCTGAAGATGGCATCGGCGAGCAGCGCGCGGCGCAGGAAGGTGGAAGCGTCGATCATCAGAGGTCTCCATGGTTGGGGTGGGCTCGGGGGTGAAACTCAGTGCCGTCCGCGCCACCAGGCGCGAAGCAGGCGGGCGAGGCGGAACGGACAAAGGCTCCTGCCGACGCCGTGTTCGAAGGCCGTGACCTGCGCGAGCACATAGTCGCCGGTCGAATGCACCAGCGGCTCCGGCATGTTGAGGCTGCGCGCCAGCATCCGCGTTGCGAAGGCCATGGCCCAGGGAACAAGGTGGTCTGCGACGGTCCGGTAGAGCAGCAGCGCGATCATGGTCATCTCCTGTCGCCACTGAAGATGCGCGCGCCGGCGCGCCAATTCGATTACCTCGCGGGTAATGGAAGGGCCGAAATCCGCATGCTAGGTTTCTGGTCATGAACGCACATGCATCCACGGCACAGGCCGACCGCAGCCAGCCGGTTCACATCGGCGACCATTTGCGCGAATGGCGGCAGCGCCGCCGCATGAGCCAGCTCGATCTCGCGGGCGAAGCCGAAATCTCGGCGCGTCATCTCAGCTTCGTCGAGACCGGCCGCGCCGCGCCCTCGCGCGACATGGTGCTGCGGCTCGCCGAGCGTCTCGACGTGCCCTTGCGCGAACGCAACGTGCTGCTGGTCGCGGCCGGCTACGCGCCGGCGTTTCCGCAGCGCCAGCTGGAGGACCCGGCCTTGAAATCAGCCCGCCAGGCGATCGACCTCGTGCTGAAGGCGCATGAGCCCAATCCCGCGCTCGCGGTGGACCGGCACTGGAACCTGGTGTCGGCCAACCGCATGGTGGCGCCGCTGCTCGATGGCATTCCGCAGCATCTGCTCGGCCAGCCCTTCAACGTGCTGCGGCTCGCCTTTCATCCCGAGGCGCTGGCGCCGCGCACGGTCAATCTCGCGGAGTGGTGCGGCCATCTTCTGGAGCGTCTGCACCGGCAATGCGAGGTGACGGCCGATCCTGAGCTGATCAAGCTCTACAACGACCTCAAGAGCTATCCGATCCCGGCGCGGACAGGGCCGCTGTCGAGCGACAACGTCGCCATCCCGTTCAAGCTGCGCCATGGCGGAGAAGTTCTGAGCTTCTTCTCCACCACCATGGTGTTCGGCACGCCCGTCGACATCACCCTGTCGGAGCTGGCGCTGGAAACCTTCTTCCCGGCGGACGAGCGCACCGCCGAACGGCTGAAGCAGATGGCGGCCGGGTTGTCATAGCGGCGTTTACAGGCAGCAGCGGTCCCCGCATAATCCGCCGATGGACACACGCTCGTTCCGGCGATTGCGGCCGGCCAATCCCGTCGGCGATCTCCTGCGCGCTTGGCGCATGCGCCGGGCGTTGAGCCAGGCGGAGCTGGCGTTCGAGGCCGGCATTTCGATCAAGCATCTAAGCTATGTCGAGACCGGCAAGGCGGCGGCAAGCCGGGAGACCCTGCTGCAGCTCGCATCCGCCCTCGATCTGTCGCTGCGCGATCGCAACGCGCTGCTCGAGGCCGGCGGCTTCGCCCGGCAATATGGCGAGCGCGACCTCGCCGCGCCCGAGCTTGCCGATGCGCGCCGCGCCATCGATCTGCTGCTGCGGCGGCACGAGCCGTTTCCCGCGATCGTTACCGACCGGCGCTGGAACGTGATGCAGGCCAATCGCGCCGCCTCGCGTCTGATGACGATGCTGCTCGGCCCTGAGCGCATGCAGCGGCCGCTCAATCACATGCGCATGTTCCTGGCGCCGAACGAGCTCAAGCCGTTCGTCGAGAACTGGCCCGCGGTGGCCGCGGCTCTGCTGGCGCGTGCGCGCCATGAGGCAATGGCCGCGCCGCTCGACGAAGCCCTGCAATCGACCTGGCGCGAATTGATGCGGCTGCCGGAGCTGCCCACGCCTGCGATCGAGGACGACGCCGTGCCGGGGCCGCTCTGCGAGGTGCGCCTACGCAAGGGCGGCGTCGCGATCGGCCTGATCGGCGCGGTGCTGACGCTCGGCACGCCGCAGGACGTGACGCTGCAGGAGCTCCGCGTCGAGATGTTCATGCCCGTTGATGCCGCCTCCGAGGCGACCCTGGTCGCGCTTGCGGCTCAGGACGCCTGAGCTTGCGCGGCCTCACGCCGCTCGAAGCTCATGGCCTGCATCACCTCCGCAAACGGACCGTTGAGATCGCTCAGTGTCGCCGTGGTCAGGCCGGCGCCATTGGCGCCGACGCGCGTGGCGGCGCGGATGAGGATCCATTCGCTCTCGGGCGGACGGAAGAAGTAGAGGCTGATCTCGGGATTGATGAAGGTCCAGTCCCGCATGTCGACGATCTGCGCGACCCCGCTGGCGAAATCCGCGGCCTGCACCGCCTGGAGCAGCGGCGTGTTCGGCTCACCCTCGACCAGCGGCGCATCGAGCCGCATCCAGGCGGCCGCCGGGCCCGGCTTCTCCAATGCGCCCTCGATCAGCCGCACCGACACGTTCTGGAAATAGCGACTCCATTTCTGCGCGAAGGCCGGCGGCGGGCTGCCCGCCTCGGGCGCCTTGTCGACCATCATGGGTCTCGCAAAGGGATCGGCGGGAGATTCCCCGCTCGACGCGGTCAGCAGCGCCGTGCAGCGGCCGATCTCGGTCTCGCCGTCCAACAGCCGCACCTGCAAGGTCTTCGCCTTGCGGCCGTCGCGCAGCAATTCGCTGACGGTCCCGAAGGCGCGCAGGCCCGCAGGTCGCCACAGATCAAAGGTCAGGCGTCGCACCGCAAAGCCGGTTTCGGTGGCGAGACGCTCGACCTCGCGGGTCATCAGGGCGGTGGTGGCGCTTCCCTGCAGCATGTCCGGAGACCACGGACCGCCGGCGTGCTCCGTGGCCCGGAACTGTTGGCCTTCCGGCCTGAAAATGGCGCTCAACGCGGTCTCCCCTCGGACTTGATTGTGGCCGCAAGTATCGGGGCGGGGTGCAGCAGTCGCAATAACCGCAGAGGTGAAGTCGTGAGCCATGCAGGGCCAATGTCTTGCGCCGCCCCCGGTTCGGCTTATCTTCCGGCGAACCCGTGACCCGCCCGAAGGAGGCGCCTGACATGAGCACGCTGAAACCGCTCCAGATCGATGTCGTCTCCGATGTGGTGTGCCCCTGGTGCTATATCGGCAAGCACCGGATCGAGAGTGCGCTGGCGCTCGTGCCGGACGTTCCCGTCAAGCTCAATTTCCGCCCGTTCTTCCTCAATCCCTGGGTGCCGCGCGAGGGCATCAGCCGCGAGGCCTATCTCACCCAGAAGTTCGGCTCGGTCGAAGCCTATAAAGGAATCGCGGGGCGCGTCGTTACGGCCGCAAGCGAGGAGGGCCTCCTCTACAAGCCCGAGCTGGTCGCGCGTCAGCCCAACACCACCGACTGCCATCGCCTCATCCTGTGGGCGGAAGCGATCGGCAAGGCGCCCGAGATGAAGCAGCGCCTGATGGAGCTGTATTTCCGCGACGGTGGCGATCTCACCGATGTGAACGTGCTGGTGCAGGCGGCCGCCGATATCGGCCTCGACGCCGAGGACGTGCGCCGGCGCCTTGCCACCGACGAAGACGTCGCGCGCGTCTCGGCCGATGCGCAGGAGGCCGCCGAGAAGGGCATCTCCGGCGTGCCGACCTACGTGTTCGCGCAGAAATACGCCGTCTCCGGCGCGCAGGACCCGACCCTGCTCGCGCGCGCCATCCGCCAGGTCTCGGAGGAGATCAACGCGCAGGCGGCGGAGTAGCTTTCGCTGATTTGCGGAGCCGGCGGACCACGTGTCGCGCGCCCTCGTGCGCGGCATTGAGTCCGGCCAGTGCTGCGTGAATCAGGGCCACGACCGGATCGTGCCGCCGCAGCGGGATCAGCACGTCGCCGACTGCAAAACGCCCGCGCCAGATCGGGTTGATCATGGGGTGATCGGCGCTCGCGGTGGAATCCGCGCTTGCGATGGCGGGATCGGCGCAGAGATGGCGGGTGAGCTCGATTGTGAGCTGCACGCCCGGCGAATATTTCGCAAAGCGTTCGTCAATGCCGAGCTTGAAGAAGAAAGCGCGGTCCTGATGGCGCAGCACGATGCCGGCGGCGACCGGGGTCGTCCCGGCGCGAAGCGTGATGATTTCGCACTGCGCGGTCTCCGCCAGCGCCGGCACCGCGCGGCGAATGAAGGTCGCATCGCCGACATGCTGCACCAGCGCGGTGCCGCGCTTGCCTTTCCAGCCGCTGGCTTCGAGCTGGAGGAATGTTTCGAGTGCGGGCCCGATCTCGTCAGGCCGGCGTGCGACGTCGAACGTAACAGGGCCGTGCTCTTCGAGGCGATGGCTTTGTCGGCGCAGCTCCTTGAGCTTCTTGGTGCCGAGTGCGTCGCGCAGTAGCGTTTCGTCATCCTGCGTCGCATCGAGGCTGGCGCGGATGTAGGAGGAAAGCACGCGCGGCTTCAGGCCGTCGCGGGTCAGGACCTGCTTAAGCGCAGTCATCGCAGCGCCGTCGAGCGCGACGTCGTTGAGCACGAGCGCATGCGCGCCGGCCTCGCGCGCCCGCCGCAACAGTTGCGTCGCCGCCTCGATCGGGGCGTCGCGGTCGATCAGCGGACTGCACAGGGTGCCGTAGGGATGCGCGCTCACCAGCGCGGGCAGGGGAATCTTCAGGGCGCGCCACAGCGAGATCACCGGCATCAGCCCGATCAGCCGGGTCGACGCGCCGTCGAAAGCGGGCAATGCCGAAGCTGCGGTGCGGCCGCGCGCGGTTGCGCTGACGGCGAGCTCCCAGGCGGGCAGGTAATATCCGTTCGGCTCGACCGCCTGCTGCGCGAGCGCGCGCCATTGGCCGGGGTCGATCGCTGTAAGCGGGACGCGCGCCGCCATGGCATCCTTTCTCGATGCCGCATGGATCGCTGCCTGCTGCGCGATGTCGACCACGTCCCCTCGTCCCGTTCACGCGGGCAAATGCCGCGTCACGAGGCCATGCTTAGCCCAAAGATTGGAAAATACCGTTGGGACGCGGCTCCAATTCGACCGGTAATGTTAACGTCTCGTTGAGCATCCGGTGCCGGATGCTCAACGCAGATCCCTATTTGTCGCCGGGCAGGAAGTGATCACGGGCGCTCGCCCGTCCGCCGCTGGCGGTATCGGTGATCGTGACCTCGAGATCGCGCGAGCTCTTCGGCAGATCGGCAGGCCCGACCTGCACCGACAGCCTGACCTCGCGGGTCTGGTCCTGCCCGACTTCTACGACGGGCTTGCCATCCGGAGCGACTTCAACGCCTGCGACTCGGATGTTCGCGCCGGGCAGTCCGGAGACCTCGATCGCAAACGATCGCTGTGCGCCCTTGTTGAGAATGCGCACGGTGTAATCGTTGCGGACCCCGCCGTCAGAGAGCTGAACGAACAGCGGATTGCGCTCGTGCAGCACGTTGACGTCCATGGTCGCGCGCGTGGCGAGGGTGTAGACCATGATGGTGCCGACGATGGCAATGGCTGCGGTATAGATCAGCGTGCGCGCGCGGACGATGCGATAGATCGGCGGCTTGCCGTCGCGCCGACGCTGCATGTTGATATCGGTGTCGTAGCCGATCAGGCCCTTGGGCCGGCCGATCTCGCGCATGACGTTGTCGCAGGCATCGATGCAGAGGCCGCACTGGATGCAGCCGAGCTGGATGCCGTGGCGGATGTCGACGCCAGTCGGGCAGACGTTGATGCATTGGTGGCAGTCGACGCAATCGCCGGCGAAATCGCCATGGGCGCGGGCAGCTTCCGCCTTCTTCACCGACATGCGCGGCTCTCCGCGGTCGCGGCGATAGGTGACGTTGAGCGCCCATTCGTCGGTCAATGCCGCCTGGATGCGCGGCCACGGGCACATGTAGATGCACATCTGCTCACGGGCGTGGCCGGCGAAGACGTAGGTCGTCGCGGTCAGGATGCCGATCCAGAGATAGGCGATGAACGGGGCCTGGAAGGTGGCGAGCTCCTTCACCAGCGTCGGCGCGTCGTCGAAATACAGCACCCAGGCGCCGCCGGTCCACCAGGCGATCATGATCCAGAGAAAGTGCTTCAGCGCCACCTTCCGGATGTGGTCGAACGTCCAGTAGCGCTTGTCGCCCTGCATGCGCTCGCGCCGGTCGCCTTCGACCCAGCGCTCGACGGCGTAGAACAAATCGGTCCATACGGTCTGCGGGCACAAATAGCCGCACCACAGTCGCCCTGCGACCGCGTTCATCAGGAACAGGGCCATCGCCGCGATGATGAGCAGCCCGGTGAAGTAATACACCTCCTGCGGCCACAGCTCGATGAAGAAGAAATAGAAGCGGCGATGCGGCAAGTCGATCAGAACGGCCTGGTCGGGCAGGCCGGGTCCGCGATTCCAGCGCATGAATGGCAAGAGATAATAGATCCCGAGCGTGACGCACAGGATCGCCCATTTGATGCGGCGGAACGGGCCGTGGACCGATTGCGGATAGACCTTCCTGCGCTTCTCGTAGAGAGGTCCTTCGATGAAGGTGTCGTCGGTCATGCCGCGCTCCCGCGTTTGCGCCGGCGAAGTCCTAGGGTGCGCAGAAGAGGCGGTACAGCGTCTCCAGCACCGCGCGGACTTCCCGGCTCGCGATGCTGTAGTATATCGTCTGGCCGTCCCGCCTGGGTTTGACCAGGCTCAATGCGCGCATCTTGCCGAGATGCTGCGATAGCGCCGCCGAGGACAGGCCCGCGATCTCGGCGAGTTCGCCGACGGATTTTTCGCCGTCCAGCATGTTGCAGAGAACCAGCAGGCGCTTGGGATTGCCCATAGCGGTGAGGAGGCGGGAGGCCTCTTCGGCCTTCTCCTCCAGAGCGAGCAATTCCTGATTGCGGGGCTTGCGATTCATGGTCGGCTAGTATATTAGTATATTCGAAAATAAGAAACAATTGAAATAATGGTATCGCCGCCCGTGAAGGGCACTCTCGGTCCGGAGGGTCGAATGGTTGCAACGTCTTTCACGCCAATGGCTTCGCTTGTGGGTGGCGCGCTGATCGGCCTGTCCGCCGTTCTGCTGATGTGGGCGAAGGGACGGGTCGCCGGCGTCAGCGGCATCGCGGCAAGGTTGTTTCCGCCCTATGAGGACGGCGAGTTCGCCGGACGGCTGGCCTTCGTCGCCGGTCTTGTTGCCGCACCCGTGCTGGTGCGGCTCGCCACCGGTAGCCTGCCGTCGCAGACGATCGAGGCGGGCACGGCAATCCTGGTTGTCGGCGGCCTGCTCACCGGCTTTGGCTCGGTGTGGGGCAGCGGCTGCACCTCGGGCCACGGCGTCTGCGGCCTGTCGCGGCTCTCCACGCGTTCGCTGGTCGCGACCGTGACCTTCATGGCAGCCGGCATGGCGACCGTCTTCGTGATGCGGCACTGGAGCTGACGCCGATGGCCATTCTCGTTCAATTCGTGATCGGCCTGATCTTCGGTTTCGGCCTGATCGTCTCCGGCATGTCCGACCCGGCGAAGGTTCTGAACTTCCTCGACGTCGGCGGCATTCCGGCGGGGACGTGGGATGCGAGCCTTGCCTTCGTGATGGCCGGCGCGGTGGCCGTGACCTTCATCGGCTTCAATCGCGTCCTGCGGCGCGCGCGTCCGTTCTTTGCCGAACGATTTTTCCTCCCGACGCGAAACGATATCGATCTCAGAATCGTCGCAGGCCCGGCGATCTTCGGTATCGGCTGGGGACTGGCCGGCTTCTGTCCGGGGCCGGCGCTGACCGCGCTCGGGTTCGGGTCTTCTTCGGCCTTCATCTTCGTCGCGGCGATGTGTGCCGGCATGGTGCTGGCACGCTTTGTCGCTCACCTGCCGTCGCTGACGCGCTTCGTCGCGCCGGCCGATCCGCTCGAAACCTGAAGTCACTGCAGAGAGTAAAGACCATGGACAAGAACTATCCCGACATCGTCAGGCAAATCTCCGCCAATATGCGCAAGCTGCGGAGCGACATTCCCGAGACGATGAAGGGATTTTCCGCACTCGCCCAGGCCGCCACGCGGGACGGCGCGCTGGACAAGAAGACCAAGGAACTCATGGCGCTGGCGCTCGGTGTCGCCGCGCGTTGTGACGGCTGCATCGGCTTTCACACCGAAGCCCTCGTCAAGCTCGGCGCGACGCGTCAGGAGGTCGAGGAGACGCTCGGCATGGCCGTTTACATGGGCGGCGGACCGTCGCTGATGTACGCGGCGGACGCGATCGCGGCCTACGAGCAGTTCCAGCAGCAATCCGTCGCCGCCTGATCCGATTCAATCACGTGACGGGACCGGGCGATTGTCTCGCCCGGTCCCGCCCATGCTGGATCTAGCAACTACCAGCGGTCGCCGACACCGACGCCCACGCTGACGCCGGGCGCGCGAATGCCGACGCCGCCGCGCGGCCCGTCATCCCAGTCGCGATAGGTGCGTCGCTCATAATAGCGATCGCGCGGCATGGAATTGTAGGAATCGCGCACGATCACGCGCGAACCACCGCGCGTGCGATAGCAGCGGCCGGCGTCGTCGCAGACAAGCCGGACCTGCTGGACGAGATCCGAATTGGTGTACTCGCTGCTCGTGTAGATATCGGAAGCCTTCGCACTCGACGCCGCCGCCAAAGCACCGACGCCCGCCAAAAGCGCAATCGTAAACGTCTTCATCCTGTCCTCCACCGAAACTGCCCTCGGCGGTAACAAGAAGGGGAGGCGGCGATCGTTCCCGATTGCGATGCTGGTTTTTCCCGGAACCGGAGCTTTGTTGCGCGGATTCGCTGCTAGATCGGCTCGTAGGTCTCCGTTCCGCAGATATCGTCGGCTTCCGCCCGGCGGCGGTCGACCACCTTTCCGCCCGATATCGTCACGATGTAGGTCTGGGCGCCGAGCGAGGTGCCGGTCGCGGAGGTGAGCTGGGCGCGGACGCAGGCGGTCCAGCCGGGCCCTCGTACCTCGCGATGGGGCGAAGCGACGTGCACCTCGCGCGGATAGGAGGTGGCGAGGAAGACGACGTCGATCTGCTCGCGCACCAGGCGCTTGACGTCGGGAGGCGCTTCGGGCGGCGGCTGCTCGGTTTCCTTCATGCGCATGAATTCCGGCACTGGGGCGCGGCTGTCGGCAACGCCGCAGGCGCCGAGCGCGAGCGCGCCGGCGAGCAGCGCCGCATGAGCAATGATCCGCAACATCCGTGAAGGTCCCCTGCGGGCCAACAGATAGGCAGGAATGCGATCCGGCGAAGTCCCCGGCGATCAAGATTTGCTGAAGTCTTTATGGAAGCCTTGATGGAATCCTTGGAACTCGCGGCATTTCATATTCCGGAATTGCAGGCTAAGTTTGTACCCCAGACGAGGGGGATTGCACCAATGAGGATTTTGGTCATCGCGGCCGCGGTCATGGCGCTGACGGTTGCCTCGGCGCAGGGGCAGGGCCGGCGGCCACCCAATGACGGAGCCAAACCGGCGGACAACAAGCCCAAGGTCGACGAGAAAGCCTACAAGGCCGCGCTCGAGCGCATTCCCGAGCCCAAGGACAAGTACGACCCTTGGGGCGGGGCCCGGCCGAGTGAGCCCGCCAAGAAGCCGAAATAGAGCGAGGGAAGCGTTGCGGAGCAGCCTGCGAATTCCGATCGGGCTCGTTGCGCTGCTGCTGATTGCCGTGCGGCCAAGCGCGGCCTGGGAGAGTTGGGGCGGCGATGCCGGCGGCTCGCGCTTCTCGCCACTGCAACAGATCACGCCCGACAATGTCGGCAATCTGGTTCGGGCCTTCGAATTCCGCACCGGCGATCTTGCGGTGCGTCCGCCGGAGGTGATGCGGCGAACCAAATTCCAGGCAACGCCGCTGTTCGTCGAGGACAGCCTGATCTTCTGCTCGCCCTTCAACGAGGTGATTGCGCTCGATCCCGGCACAGGCGCGCAGAAATGGCGTTACGATCCGAAGATCGCGACCAATCAGCGTCCCGCCAATCGTTACGTCTGCCGCGGCGTCACCCACTGGACCGACGATGAGGCGCCCGCGAATGCCGCCTGCCGATCGCGCATCTTCATGGGCACGAACGACGTCCGCCTGATCGCGCTGGACGCGAAGACGGGAATTCCCTGTGCCGGTTTCGGCAATGGCGGCGAGGTGAACCTCGATATCGGCATGGCCCTGGAATGGCCCGGCGAGTTCCAGATCACCTCGCCGCCCGCCGTTGGCCGGGGTGTCGTCGTGGTCGGCTCCTCGATCTCCGACAACCGACGCGTCGATGCGCCGAGCGGCGTCGTACGTGCGTTCGACGCGCGCAGCGGCCGGGCGCGCTGGACCTTCGAGCCGCTCAAGCGTGACGGCATCGAAGCCGGGCACGCCAACGTCTGGGCGCCGATGTCGGTCGACGCGGCGCGCGGCCTGGTGTTCCTGCCGACGTCCTCGCCGTCGCCGGATTTCTGGGGCGGCAAGCGGCCGGGCAACAACGAACATGCCAATTCGGTGGTCGCTTTGCGTATCGAGACCGGCGAGCTCGCATGGGCATTCCAGACCGTGCATCACGACGTCTGGGATTACGATCTGGCGGCGCAGCCGACGCTCGCGCGCCTCGATGCCGGTGACGGCCAGCGCGACGTCGTGATCCAGCCGACCAAGCAGGGTTTTGTCTTCGTGCTCGACCGCGATACCGGCAAGCCGGTCTGGCCGGTGGAAGAACGCGCGGTGCCGCAGGGCGGCGCGGACGGGGAGGCGTTGTCGCCGACGCAGCCGTTTCCGACGCATGTGCCGGCGCTGACGTCGCAGACGATCTCGACCGACGACGCGCTCTCGCCGTTGCCGGAACTGCGCCGCTCGTCCTGCGAGCGCCAGTTCACGGAGGCGCGCAACGAGGGTCTGTTCACGCCGCCTTCCGTGCGGGGCACGCTGGAGTTTCCCTTCACCGGCGGCGGCGTGAACTGGGGCAGCGCGGCCTTCGATCCGGTCCGGCAGATTCTCTACGCCAACACCGGGCGCGCCGTTCATCTCATCAGGCTGATCCCGCGCGCGGAGGCCGCCGGATTCAATCCGCCGCCGGGTCATGATTTCGGCCAGCAGCGCGGCGCGCCGTTTGCGATGTCGCGCGCGGTGATGATGTCGCGGCTCGGTCTGCTCTGCAACAAGCCGCCCTGGGGCGAGATGGTTGCGGTCGATCTGAAGGCCGGCAAGATCCTCTGGCGCTCGACGGTCGGCACCACCGAAGATCTGGCGCCGCTCGGCGCGCCGCTGCCCTGGGGTGCGCCTCTCGTCAACGGACTGGCGGTCACGGCGGGCGGTCTCGTCTTCACCGGCGCGATGGATGCTTATCTGCGCGCCTTCGATGCGCGAAGCGGCAAGGAGTTGTGGCAGGGACGGCTGCCGGTGCCCGGCGTCGCCAATCCCATGACCTACCTGTGGAAGGGCGAGCAATATGTCGCGATCGGCGCCGGCGGCCACTCCGAAGCTGGCACCTCGATCGGCGACAGCGTGGTTGCGTTCCGCCTGGCGCGGCCGGGCGAGGCGCCGACATTGTGGTCGCGCACCATCGATCGTCCCGGTGGACGATTTTTTGGGGCATCCGCAGTGATCGGAATCGGGATCGCCGCGCTCGTGATCGCAAGCCTGCGCTGGCGTCGCCGTCGCCGTATCACGCAATCATAATCGTGTTGTGGATGCGATGCGAACGTTCGTTCACATCGAGCGCGCTATTGCACGAAGGCGAGGCCGACGCGCTTGTCACTGCGCCAAACTGTGCGACAATTCCGGACGAAATCGTCGCGCGCGATCGATAGCGTGAACGATTGCGGCAATGTGACGGGGGTGTCGAGGTCGATCGCCGCGCCGCCCGCTGACATGTTTCGCACAGTGCAGGGAATGCCGCTGCTTTCAAAGGTGATCGTTCCACCCTTGAAAACACGGTACCGCTGCGCTTCACGCTTCTCGATCATCCGCATTGGTCCATCATGATGATTGTGAAGTAGTGCATAGAAATTACGTTGAACTAAACTCAATACTGGCGCTACTTGCACAGCGCTTCAGACTTCGTTTACGACGTTGACGCGGAGAGTCTCTCCGCCGACTTTCCCCACACGCTTTTCTTTTGTGGCGCTACGCGCCAATGGAGATACTGATGAAGACCACGCTTTCGATTTTGCTCGCCGCCGCGTTCTCGCTGTCGTCGATGCCCGCCCACGCCGTCAAGTGGGACCTCTCGACCATGAGCTGCAAGCAGTTCCTCGAGAGCGGCGAAGACAATATCCAGGTCGTGCTGACCTGGATGGACGGCTGGTACAAGGGCGACGAGGACAACGCGATCATCGACACCGACGTGTTCATCGAGAACGCCAAGAAGTTCGGTGCTTATTGCGGAAAGAATCCGACCGCCAGCATCGTCACCGCGGCCGACGAAGTGCTCGGAAAATAATCCCGGCAAGTCATGAAGCGTGCGGACCGAAGCGAGGATGCAATCGCGCTTCGGTCTCTTGCTTCGACACGATCGTGATGGAGAGCCGCGGTGCGCTTTACGCCCACGCGGCTCTCTTCTTTTGAGATGCTGCTCAGCCCGGCAGCATTGCGAACGCGCTCGATACCATCGCGACCGGCTTGTTGTCGGCGGCCGAGAGCAGCGTGACGCGGCCAAAGCTCATAGTGCGCCCGAGCCGCACCACGCGCGCGTCCGCCAGCACGTCCGACGAGGACACTGCGCGCATGAAATGCGTGGTCTGGTCGACCGTGGTCATCGGGCGGTAGCCGCGATTGGCAGCCAGGATCGCGATCACCATCGCGGTGTCGGCGAGCGCCATCAGGGCCTGGCCGCAGACCACGCCGCCGTTCCGG
Organism: Bradyrhizobium sp. CCBAU 65884; assembly: GCF_028128835.1. Taxonomy (NCBI): domain Bacteria; kingdom Pseudomonadati; phylum Pseudomonadota; class Alphaproteobacteria; order Hyphomicrobiales; family Nitrobacteraceae; genus Bradyrhizobium; species Bradyrhizobium sp. CCBAU 65884. The sequence continues at coordinate 42,979 of NZ_LBJU01000092.1, forward strand.
CACAGCCGCTCCGAGAACGGCATGCGCAGCAGCGCGCCCGGCTGCCAGTCCGGCGCATCCGCCGGCTGCACGTGCTCGAGGCGCTCGACGGCGAGATTGAGATCCTGGACCCAGGGCGCAAAAACCTCGCCGAGGATGCGTCTGGCGTCGGAGAGGCCGAATTCGGTGTCTGGCTGCATTTGCATTGCTGGCGCGCTCTCCTGTATTGCCGGATGTTTCGGCCCATTGTGCGCGCATCGGCGCGGCAAAGTCACCCGGTCTGGCGCCGGTCCCGTCGGCTTGAAAATGCCTGACTTGGCCCGATATGATGGCTTGCTCGGGGTATGGGTGGATGATGTTGCGTCGGTGTGTCCTCGTCTTTTGCATGGCCGCGCTCGGCCTGGCGCTGAGCGGCTGCACCAAATGCGGTCCGATCTGGGACGACTGGCTGCACGCGCCGAAATCGTGCAGATCGGATCGGCTCTAGCGAGCCTGGACGGCCTCGGCGGTCGCGACCGGCCGCGACAAGGATGACCAGGCGCGGGCGATCCGTGCCTCCATGGATGATCAAGGAGTAGACGATGAAGCTTTTCCGTTTGGCCGCGGTGCTGGCCGTGCTGGCGGGACCTGCCTATGCGCAAATGCCCAATCTGAATTTGCTGCAGGACGCCCCGAGCAAGACCCCCGAGGAAAAGGCCGCGGAAGCCGAGCGTGACAAGGCCTACAAGGAAACGCTGAAGAAGATCCCGGATTCCAAGACCTCCAACGATCCCTGGGGCGGCATGCGCTCCGAACCGCCGAAGCAGCCGGCGGCGCCGAAGGCCTCGGCCGCAACCAGCGCGCCGAAGAAGTCCAAGAGCGGCACGACCGCCAACTGACGAGCGGCACGGCCGCCAACTGACCCAGCTCCGTTCGGGAGGCGGTGCAACGCTTTTCGGACGGGACTCCTCTTCACCCGGCTCACGCCCTACATTGGGCTGAGCGTAGTGCGTAGAGGAGGAGGACATGGCCGACCGTCCGCGGGATCTCGCCGAGCGGATGGCGCGCCGGCGCAAGATCGCCGGCAAGCCGGGCCAAACGGTTCGGGACGGCTATCTGCGCGAGACCTTCACGCTGCCGCGCGCGGCGGCGCGGGAAAGGGCGCAGGCCTTCTTCGCCCGCTACCCCAAGGCCGGCTATATGAGCGTTGTCGAGAGCTGGCGCGAGCTGCCCGGCGGCGATATCGAATTCACCATGCGGCGGCTGCCCAGCGCGGACTAGAGCATGATCCGGAAAAGTGCCCAGCGGTTTTCCGAAAAGATCATGCTCAAACAACAATCTAAAGCTTGATCCGGAGAGCTTGCTAGTCGAGGGTTTCGGCAACGATGCGGATCCGGAACACGGGCTCCTTGGTCTCGTCCAGCAGCTCCATGTGCCATTCGGAATTTTCCTGGAGCTTGCGGGCAATGCCTGCGGTCATGTCGGCGCAGACATTGGTCATCTCTTTCCAGGCCGAATTGCGATCGGCAAATTCCGTCGCCTGATCGGCGCAGCCGGAGTAACTTCCATTCCGGATCCGAAAGAAATACAACGGCATAGCTGGCACCGATCGCGCGCGTGATGGCCTCGCCCCCAAGGCCATGGGCGCGCGCAGTCCAATCCCAAACGACCGTCAGATCAATTCCGGGCGGCTACGGATGATGTTCCGCCGCAACCGCCAGCCGTGGTGCAGCGGGCGCAGAAGGCGCCATCCGATGCCGACTTTCATCCGGCCGGTTCACGCCGCCCGGCCGATCGCTTCAGCTCACGGTCGATACGCAGCTGCACGCGCCGGATCGCCAACAGGTCGATTTTCGTCTCGGTCTTGCCGGTCTTGACCTGCTCGCCAATGCGGAACTGCCACTGCCAGATTCCGGGAATCGCCGTCTTGGCGACGGTGAACTCGATGCCCCTGTGATTCATGGCGACCTCCCACGATTCACTCTCCATGACTGCAAACATGTTCGACGTCCCAATATTCCGGAGACAAGCAAATTTTGTCGGTAAGCCCTAGATAGTTCGGGGGTATCTCGAAAGCGCGCCTGCCCCGAAACGGGCCAAGCCGGCTCTCGAAAGACGCCGGTCCGTGAGACAGTGAGGCTGTCGCATACCCGTGGTTCTCCGACCATGAACAAAGTTCCTGGGCTGCACCCGGCTGCGTCGGTACGCCGATCGGACGGGCCGCGGGGGGCCCGCCGAGGGGGTTACCGATTTCCCTGCAAGCGGCGGCATATGCCTTGCTTGGTCTGGCGACGGCAAAAACAGCAAGGGCCGTCATGCTGGGCATTCCCCGCCGCTACAGTCATTTCGTCTTCGGCATCATCCAGTCCGGGCTGACCTCGCTGATCGCGGCGGGGATCGCCAGCCTGCCCGCAGGCAGCGCGATGAGCTTCGTCGGGCACTGGATGGTGTCGTGGCTGATCGCATGGGCCGCGATGTTGCCGATCGTGCTGCTGGCTGCGCCCGCGATCCGCGCCTTCTCGCTGCTCCTGACGCAGGAGGAGCGGGACCCGCGAACCGCCCGACAGGCATGAAAAAGCCCCGCCTGGGGAGAGCCAGACGGGGCAAAAAGTTATTGGAGGCTGAGGTGCTGGGCTGCAACACCATAGCGGCATCATCCTAGCCGGCTCCGCTTACGGCAGCCTGACAGGCGGCAGATTTCCGGACTCAACGCCGAGGCCGCAGACTGGCCCCGCACCGGTCCCAATTTCGACATCCGTTCGCACAACTGCGGACACACCGGTCGGCAAGATTCCACAGCGTTCGGCGCAGCCATGGGGGAAACGTGGCACGCCGACCACGGGGTGGCATCATGGATAACGTAGAGCGGTCATTCGCCGCCGCGACAGCGGCTGGCTTCGTGGTGCTGGTGATCGGCCTCGTGCTGCTGGCGCTGCTTTAAGGACAGGCACGCGAGCGGCAGCCTTTCAATAGCTTAAACTTGGTGTTTGGATGCCGTCAACGCGCTTGCGGTGATAGGGCGACCGCCTCCCGCCGCCACCTCCCGCAAGGTCATCAAAAGGGCCGCCGCCAGCCGTATCGCCGGCGCGCTCTTGTCAGCTTGGGAAGCCCCCGGTTGGGTCTAGTGGATCTTGATTTCATTCAGGGGAAGGTGGAGCTCGGCGGCGCGCTCTTGGCGGTCCTTCTTGCGGAATTCGTTTTCCTGGCGCTCGAACTTCATCAGCTCCTCATGCGCCGCCTCCAGCAGGGGATTGCGCCTGATCGTATCGCGGTTCGTGTTGTCCGTCATGACTGAGGTCCCCAGAGTTGCGGTCCCATCCTGGAGAAGGCCCGAGACCGCGAAAAGGTTCGGTGCCGCAGGATTGCGGAATTCTGACGGCGGCCGGCGGCTGCGTCTTTGATGCGCGTCAGCTTCGGCCGGGGAATGACGTTGCGACAGCCCTGCTATTTCGGCGGTTGCAGCCCGGGGGATATGACCCAGTCGTGCAGATGATTGGCGACATCGGCCTGGCGGGCCTTCTTGAGCAGGGCGTCCCGCTCGGGCCCGGGCGGAAGCCTGGCGGCCTCTTCCTGGACCTGCTTCACCCATGCGGAGAGCCGGTCTTGAAGGGTCAGCTGCTGCTTGAAACGTCGCCGCTTGGGCATGGTGCGCTCCTTTTCATGCGATGAAGGCGGGAGCGCAATCGGCGTTCTCGTCACCGACAGTGGCCACGGTTGGGGCGGTGATGGCCCATTGAGAACCATTAACGGGAGCCGCGTCTGTCCAGTTGTGTGCACAACGCGAATGGGGAGGGGGACGTGGAGATGCTCACGGACAAAGTCCCAAATCCGGGTACTGGCCGAAATAGGCCACTCTCAAATTCGAAACAGGCCACTGCAATATATGTCAGTACAATTGACGCTTTGTTTACCTGTTGGTAATTCGAAGCAGATTCCAATGAGTCGCTGCACGCGTCCGGAACAAGATTGCGCCCCAATACGTTCCGTGAGACTCTTGTGGGGCTTTCGACGGGATTCGGTGAGAACCGAAAAGGGAGGCCCGCCATGAAGCGATCCAAGCAACGGGGCGAAAAAGATCCTCGGCTGGCTAGAATGTTTGGGCTCGGTCATAATGGACGATGGCCCACCGATTCGAACCGCGGGACGCGCATGTACGCCATCTGTTTCGATTTAGATCAAGATCAGTTGCAGCGGCATTATCCGAACGCCGCTCATACCGGCGCTTACCACGACATTCGTCGCGCGCTGGAAAAGTTCGGCTTCACCCGGCAACAGGGTAGTGTTTACTTCGGCGACCAGCACGTCACGCCAGTTACATGCGTGATGGCTGTGCAGGCCGTGCAGCATACTTATCCTTGGTTTGCGAAGGTCGTTAGCGACATTCGCATGCTCAGGATCGAAGAACATAACGACCTGATGCCGGCGATTGCCCAGCAGGAATTGGACCTGTCTGAGCCTCCGCCGATGGCCGCCGGTTAGGGCTTCCCCCCTTCGATTACTACAAACTTCCGGCGCCGATCCGGCGGGGTCTCCGTGGGTAGCGCGGGGGCCACAGCAAGCGCGGCATCCACAAGCTGAGCGATGCTCCACGCCTTGTCAGCGAGCCCCAGCGCCTTCGCTGGCGTCGTGCGCAGTGCCTCATGAACGCGGCACAGATTGTAGTGCGCGACGTACAGCGCGACCGCCGCAACGTGGTTGTCCAGCTTCTTGCTAAAGCCGTTGGTCAACCGGGTGAACCGACGCGAGGCCATGCGCAACGTGAGGTTCTGGCGCTCAACGTATGACGTTGAAACGTACTGATCGGGATGGCCCGATACTACGTCACGGCTTACAGCTACTACGGCGGCCGGGGAGTAGCGGCCCTGCGCTTCCTTTACCAGATGAGTTACGGAGTAAGTCTTTACGATAACGCCATGCGAGGCGTCCGGGCCGAAGGCGTCGCGGATCGCTACGCGGTAGGGGTGAAAACCGTCCGTTGAAATCTCCGGCTGACCAATGACGCGGCTGCGGAGGTCGTGCAGGAAGTCCATGGTGCTTTCGGCATTCCGCTTGCCGACGCCCCAGCTGATGATTGCCTTCTGCGTCCCGGCCATGCCGATGAAAACGTACTGATCGCCCTTGGCGTTGATTTCGTGACGCTGGACGTTCTTTTGCTTCTTGCCGACGAAGCTCCACAGCTCGTCAAGCTCAAGGCGCTCAGTGCGCACGCCGACCATAATGCGGTCGTGCAGCTCCATGCAGCCCATGCCCACGCGGAGGGCCAGGCTGGCGACGGTGCCACGGTTGACGCCGGTCAGGCGGGAGGCGGTTCGGATGCCGACGCCCTCGCAAAGGGCGGCAATGACTTCAATCTGCTTTTCGCGGGCTAGAACGTTCATGAGGGCGCAATCCTCGTTAGGATTGACCCCGGGGACTCTAGAAAACCCGCTCTGCAAAGCGTATATTCTAGTTTGGTCGCTAGCCCGGGGCGCAATCTCGGGTGGGTGACTAGGGATCGCTGAGGCTGCAACCGCAGCGGTCCCGCTAATTCGTATCCTTGGCGGCCCCGCCGGGATTCGGACCCGGACCTCTCGGCCTGTAAGAGCGAGCGTCCTACCGTTAGACTACGGGGCAGCTTCGAAGCCGATTGCGAGGCCGTCTTTCCCTGATTGAACCCCGGGAAGGCGGCCTCTCCTTTATCCTCGCCCCCCCCTTGCTCGGCTAGCGCGCCGGGGGCTCATACCCTCCTGAGCATGATCGATCTCCTTGACGATCAATCTCTCATTTATTCGCGCATCACGCAAGACCGCGCGGAGATAAATTTGAATTTTATCTCTTGATTTATCTCTGGCTGTCTGCGATAAGTTCCGCCATCAGGCCGGAGGAGGGCCTACACGATGGCAAAGGTTCGAAGCCCCAACTATCCCATGCTGGACCTAGGCGCGGCCCTGCAAGCCGCTCGGAAGGCATACGCAAACGACCATCGCAACAAGATGTCCCGTGCTGTGCTGGCAAAGCACCTTGGCCACGACAGCCTGAGCGGGCCGGCGCTGGGCAAGATCGGGGCGTTGCGAGCCTATGGCTTGATTGATGGTAATGCCGACGAAATCCGCATCACTAACGAAGCCGTCCATGCTCTGGAGGCGCCAGAAGGCTCCCCGGAGCGAACTGCTGCAATGTCGCAGTTGGCCTTCCGGCCAAAACTGTTCCAAGACATTCGAAAGGACTTTCCCGGAGCGGTTAGCCCTGACAACCTTCGCTTTTGGCTTATTAAACGGGACTTTGTACCGGAGGCAGCCGAGAAGGCCGCTAAGACTTATCTCGCTACAATGCGGCTTGTGGATAGTGGGGCTCAGGCGTATAATTCCGAGAGCGATGTAGCCCCGGAGCCCCTAGTGACACCACAAGCACCCACTGCAGCACCGATATCCCCTCGCGCGCCCCGCCCGGAGGATTTGGCGCCCTTGTCGGATGATCAGCCGCTAGTGGTCGTCATGAACGGCGAGCGGCTGAACATCAAGGCGTCGGTTGACTTGGAGGGGCTTAAGAACCTCCGAGAGATTTTGGAGAAGTATGAGGGCATTCTCCAAATGATGCAGAAAATGAACCCGGACAAGAAAGAGGCCGCCAACTGAGGCGGCCTTTAATTCAATGCGGTCCCGGATGTCTAAGTGAGACCTATGTCCCACGCAGTCGCTTACGAAACTCGTCTGCCACAGCGGCAAGAGGGGACAGGTACAGAGCTATATCGTCCCTCACCATCCCGGTGAGACTCCGGGCTTCTTGCTCGGCTTTTGCCTTGGTGCGGACAATTACTGACGTGCCCGTTCCTGCGCGTTTGTGAAGCGAGCCGGTAAAGGCTTTGCGTCGGAGTTGCCGCTTGCTGCTCATCTTTTTCATCTTAGCCGTCCTTTAAGGACCATGTGTCTCTTACGAACCTATAGGTGCGGATCATCAGAAAAAACACGAGGCTGCCGACATCTAAGACCAGAATCACAACCGCCACCAGATGGAAAACGATGGCGAGCAGCCACAGTTTCGGGAACTCGTCGAGATAATCCGCGGCCAATTCCAGGCCAGCCGAGACGGCGCCGGCCATGAGAAACATCAAGCCGCCGGTGACTAAGTGGAACATGAAATGCTTAACGAGGTCGAAATCTTTATCTTGGGCCATCCGCCGACCCAACCATAGCTAGAGTATCTATTTGTCTTTTCAATGTTTTGGCCGCCCCTCGCATGGGAATCGATTGAATATGGCGGTCACGCTAGCAAAGGTTGAGCTGGTTGTAACGTCCTCGTTACCCCCCGCAAATCAGGCCACCCCCGAATTCAACTGAGGCCACTAGGGGTTAAATCAGGCCAGCGCCCAAATCCGCAAAAGAACATATTGCGAACCTAGAACAAATAGGGTACGTTGCTTTTATCGACGAGCCGCCTCGCCAATCGTTTGTCCCTCACGCGAATCCTCGCCATAAGGAGCACGACCCAATGTCCGCCACTGCCCTGCGTATCGTCGAAGGATCTTCCATGGACAAGAGTAAAGCTCTGGCTGCCGCGCTCTCTCAGATCGAGCGCCAGTTCGGCAAGGGCTCGGTGATGAAGCTCGGCAAGAACGACCGCTCCATGGACATCGAGGCGGTGTCGTCAGGCTCGCTCGGGCTCGATATCGCGCTCGGCATCGGCGGCCTGCCGAAGGGGCGCATCGTCGAGATCTACGGGCCGGAATCCTCAGGAAAAACCACGCTGGCGCTGCATACGGTGGCCGAAGCGCAGAAGAAGGGCGGCATCTGCGCCTTCATCGACGCCGAGCACGCGCTCGACCCGGTCTATGCGAGGAAGCTGGGCGTCAACATCGACGAGCTCCTGATCTCGCAGCCCGACACCGGTGAGCAGGCGCTGGAGATCTGCGACACGCTGGTGCGGTCGGGTGCGGTGGACGTGCTGGTGATCGATTCGGTCGCGGCGCTGGTGCCGAAGGCCGAGCTCGAGGGCGAGATGGGCGATGCGCTGCCGGGTCTGCAGGCCCGCCTGATGAGCCAGGCGCTGCGCAAGCTGACGGCCTCCATCAACAAGTCCAACACCATGGTGATCTTCATCAACCAGATCCGCATGAAGATCGGTGTGATGTACGGCTCGCCGGAAACCACCACCGGCGGCAACGCGCTGAAGTTCTATGCCTCGGTCCGCCTCGACATCCGCCGCATCGGCGCGATCAAGGAGCGCGACGAAGTTGTCGGCAACACCACGCGCGTCAAGGTCGTCAAGAACAAGCTGGCGCCGCCCTTCAAGCAGGTCGAGTTCGACATCATGTACGGCGAGGGCGTCTCCAAGATGGGTGAGATCCTCGATCTCGGCGTCAAGGCCGGCATCGTCGAGAAGTCAGGCGCCTGGTTCTCCTATGACAGCCAGCGTCTCGGCCAGGGCCGCGAGAACTCGAAAGCGTTCCTGAAGGCCAACCCCGACATCACCGCCAAGATCGAGACCTCGATCCGCCAGAACTCCGGCCTGATCGCCGAGCAAATTCTCGCCGGCACGCCGGAGCGCGACGCCGACGGCGAGGAGCCCGCGGAGGAGTAAGACCTAACACGAAAGTTTTTCGCGAGGAGCGGGCGCTGAAGACGTTGAGTTGCCGACGTCGTCAGTGCCCGTTTCGTTTTGCGTAGGGTGAGGTGCGCCGACGATGAAGCGGATGATTCTGACCAGTTCGTCCGGCGCTGGCCTCACCTATGCCGATCGCGCTGACATGGTCATCCCGTTCATCTATCGCTTTGTTTCGGGGCCACTTCCGACGGCTGACCACCTCATCCGCTATCTCGGCTGGCGGGAGTCCAGGACGTGGGTCGACCAAATGCACTGGTCGGATTGCGTCCCCGTGCGTCAGTCGCCCCTCATCAGGCGCCAGGATCGAGCCGGTGCCCTGCTCTGGGTCTGCAAGAATTACGGGGTCGATCTCATTGAACTGTGGTTCGACCCCGAACCCAACAGTCAATTGCAGCTGATCTGGATCCTCGATTACCTGCGTTTCGAGCCGTCACTTACTGAGAGTCTGAGACTACGACTCGTCGATTTCGATCTGCGCGGAGCAGATCCCTCAGAGCTTCGCCATCGTGACGTGAAGCAGTTCGATATCGCGGAAAGCGATCTTGAAAGCGCGACCCTCGCGTGGGAGGCCTATCGCGCGCCGACGCCCGAGCTCTGCGTTGGGCTGCTCGATAGGCCGCTCGGCAAGCTGTCTTTCCTGAAACCGGCCATGGAAGACCTGCTCTCGGAACTGCCGTCGCCAGCGACGGGACTGGGGGCGACCGAGACGCGGCTTCTCGAACTCATCGCAAGCGGACGCAGTCGCACCGATGAGCTGTTTCGGTCAGGCACCTCTGAGGCTCGTGTGTTCGATCCGTGGGAGTTGGGCGCGCTGCTCGAAGGGCTCGCATTCGGCCCTGCGCCAGCGGTTGCGGGTCTGGACGGCAAGCTGGCGACACTCGATCCGGACAACGCGCGCGGTCGCAACGCCGCCTTTCGCCGGAGCCGGCTGTCGCTGACGGAGTTTGGCAAAGCGGTTCTGGAAGGTCGGGAGGATTTTCGCCGTCACAATCCGATTCGGCGCTGGTGGGGCGGCACGTTGCTGACCAATGAGCAACTCTGGCGTTGGGATCGTGAAAGTCGATTGTTGATTGCGCCTTAGGTCAGGA
>NZ_LBJU01000093.1:0-10000 GCF_028128835.1 Bradyrhizobium sp. CCBAU 65884
TCACCTCACGTCGACTGCCGCCAGGCCACGCCTTGACGGCCGCAAGCACGGCGTCATGCTCGCGGAAATCGGGCGTGTTTTAATGGTTGCTACGGCAGCGGAGTTCGCTCAGACGAGCTTCGGCTCTTCCAACGCGATCGCATCGCCGACGCCGATGTCGCCACCTTCGATCACCTCGGCATAGATGCCGCAGTCCATGTGGCCGAGGTTGCGCGAGAGTGTCGGCGGTATCTCGAGATCGCGCTTGGCCGTCAGCGGGTCGACATTGGTGGCCGGGCAGCGGACGATGCGCTTGACCACTTTCAGGCGCGCCGCGCCGATCGCCAGCGTCTGGCCGACGAGATCGAGCTCCGACCAGGCCGGCCAACCCTTCACATAGAGATTGGCGCGGAAACGCAGGGGATTCACGACGGTGCCGCCCAGCATGGTCTCGATGGCGCGGACGCTGCCGAGATTGATGATGGAGACCACCTTGCGAGCGACGTCGGAGAAGCTGTGGTCGCGGCCTGACAGGACCTTTGGCGACCCCTTCAGCTCCGGCTGAAAATTCTCCGCGAAGTAGCGCTCGATGGCGGCGCGCCCGGCCGCGGTCTCGAGATCGCCGCTGGCGACGGTCTGGCCGTCCCTGCGGATGGTCAAGACATTGGTGGCGTCGTCGAACCGGCTGTCGAGCTCGGCAAGCCGCTCATTGCGCGCGAGCATCAGAAACTGGATTTTCGGCTTCCACTCGGGTCGCTCGGGATCAAAGCCGCTCGGGCCGTTCTCGATGGCGTAGCGGCGGTCGGCGGGCAGGGTCTGGCCTGTCCGCAAGCGGGCGCGGTGCAGGAGCTCCGGTGTCAGGCCCTTGATCGGGTAGCGGTAAAGGCCGGTGATCTCGGCGGTCTGGCTAGCTGTCATGCCGCTACTTAAGGGATTCGAGCCGGCCCCGCCAAGCCGACGGGCCAGCGCACGAAATTGTGAACTGGCCTCTTTCGCATCTGCAACCTGCTTCCCACATCTGCCTCAGGCCGGCGGCAAGGTCGGCAAAACACGACCGTTACCGGTTGAGAAACGTCAATGCGGTAATCGGAAACCCAATGAAGATGCCGTTTGGAGTGCCTTAGAGGGCTCCAGGGGCAGGCCGAGGGACAGAAAAGATGAATATCGACAAATACACCGAACGCTCCAGGGGCTTCGTCCAGTCAGCGCAGTCGCTCGCGGTGCGCGAGGGACACCAGCAGTTTTCCACCCTGCACGTGCTCAAGGTCCTCCTGGACGACAATGAGGGGCTGGCTGCCGGTCTGATCGACCGCGCCGGCGGCAATTCCCGTGCAATTCTGAAGGCGACCGAGGATGCCCTCGGCAAGGTGCCGAAGGTCAGTGGCGGTGGCGCCGGCCAGATCTATCTGGCGCCCGAGCTCGCCCGTACTTTTGATGCCGCCGAAAAGGCCGGCGAGAAGGCCGGCGACAGCTTCGTCACCGTCGAGCGGCTGCTGCTCGGCCTGACGCTGGAGAAGACCAGCGAGGCCGGCACCATCCTCGCCAAAGGCGGCGTCACCCCGCAAAACCTCAATGCGGCGATCGAGGCCCTGCGCAAGGGCCGCACCGCCGACTCGGCCACCGCCGAGAACGCGTACGACGCGCTGAAGAAATATGCCCGCGACCTGACCCAGGCCGCGCGCGACGGCAAGCTCGATCCGGTCATCGGCCGCGACGAGGAGATCCGTCGCACCATCCAGGTGCTCTCGCGTCGGACCAAGAACAATCCCGTCCTGATCGGCGAGCCCGGCGTCGGCAAGACCGCCATCGCCGAGGGCCTCGCGCTGCGCATCGTCAACGGCGACGTGCCGGAGAGCCTGAAGGACAAGAAGCTGCTGTCGCTCGACCTCGGCGCGCTGATCGCCGGTGCGAAATACCGCGGTGAGTTCGAGGAGCGGCTGAAGTCCGTGCTCCAGGAAGTGACCGCGAGCGAGGGAAATTTCGTCCTGTTCATCGACGAGATGCACACCCTGATCGGCGCCGGCAAGGGCGACGGCGCGATGGACGCCTCCAACCTGCTCAAGCCCGCGCTCGCCCGCGGCGAGCTGCACTGCATCGGCGCGACCACGCTCGACGAATACCAGAAGCATGTCGAAAAGGACGCCGCGCTGGCGCGGCGCTTCCAGCCGATCTTCGTCAGCGAGCCCTCGGTCGAGGACACCATCTCGATCCTGCGCGGCCTCAAGGACAAGTACGAGCAGCACCATGGCGTGCGGATCACCGATTCCGCGCTTGTCGCGGCGACGACGCTATCCAACCGTTACATCACCGACCGCTTCCTGCCCGACAAGGCGATCGACCTGATGGACGAGGCCGCGGCCCGGCTGAAGATGCAGGTCGATTCCAAGCCGGAGGAGCTGGATTCGCTCGACCGCGAGATCATCCGGCTCAAGATCGAGCAGGAAGCTCTGAAGAAGGAAAGCGACCCCGGCTCCAAATCCCGTCTCGAGGCGCTCCAAAAGGAGCTGGCCGAGCTCGAGGAGAAGTCCGCGGCGCTGACGGCACGCTGGAGCGCGGAGAAGAACAAGCTCTCCAACGCCCAGAAGCTGAAATCGGAGCTGGACGCCCTGCGCGTCGATCTCGCCGACGCCCAGCGTCGCGGCGAATTCCAGAAGGCCGGCGAGCTGGCCTATGGCCGGATCCCGCAGCTCGAGAAGCAGCTTGCGGATATCGAGGCGCGCGAAGGCTCCGGCGAGATGATGGAGGAGGCGGTCACCGCCAACCACATCGCCCAGGTGGTCTCGCGCTGGACCGGCGTGCCCGTCGACAAGATGCTGGAGGGCGAGAAGGAAAAGCTCCTGAAGATGGAGGAGCAGCTCGGCACCCGCGTCGTCGGCCAGGCCGAGGCCGTGCGTGCGGTCGCAACTGCCGTGCGCCGCTCGCGCGCGGGCCTGCAGGACCCGAACCGCCCCACGGGCTCGTTCATGTTCTTAGGGCCCACCGGCGTCGGCAAGACCGAGCTGACCAAGGCGCTCGCGGAGTATCTGTTCAACGACGAGACCGCGATGGTCCGCCTCGACATGTCCGAATACATGGAGAAGCACTCGGTCTCGCGGCTGATCGGCGCGCCTCCGGGCTATGTCGGCTATGACGAGGGCGGCGCGCTCACCGAAGCGGTGCGGCGCCGGCCCTACCAGGTGGTGCTGTTCGACGAGATCGAGAAGGCGCATCCCGACGTCTTCAACGTCCTGTTGCAGGTGCTCGACGACGGCCGCCTGACCGACGGCCAGGGCCGCACCGTCGACTTCCGCAACACGCTGATCATCATGACCTCGAACCTCGGTTCGGAATTCCTGGTGAATCAGCCGGAGGGCGAGGACACCTCGGCCGTGCGCGAGCAGGTGATGGGAATGGTGCGCGGGCATTTCCGCCCCGAATTCCTCAACCGCGTTGACGAGATCATCCTGTTCCACCGCTTGCAGCGGAGCGAGATGGGCCGGATCGTCGAGATCCAGTTCGCGCGGCTGCAGAAGCTGCTGACCGATCGCAAGATCGTGCTGACGCTCGACGCCGCTGGCCGCGACTGGCTCGCCGCCAAGGGCTGGGACCCCGCCTACGGCGCAAGGCCGCTCAAGCGCGTGATCCAGCGTCACGTCCAGGACCCGCTCGCCGAGATGATCCTGGCCGGCGACGTCAGGGACGGCGACAGTGTCGCGATCTCCTCCGAAGGCAACGTGCTGACCTTCAACGGCAAGGCACCGCAGACCGCCGAGATCACCCAGTTCGAGGCGCCAGTGGCGAAGCGGAAGCTGAACTGAACGCGGGCGATCAAAGCCTGAAACGACAAGCCGCCCCGGAGAGGTCAGCCTCTCCGGGGCGTTTTGTTTTGGGGGGCGCTGGCAAAAGCGTGGTCCGAAAAGGTGCGCAGCATCTCGCTTTAGCTAACGCGGTGGGGATCAGACGCTATTTCTTCACCACCTTGTAGATGGCGTTCTCGATGTCGGACGAGAAATAGATCACGCTTGAAGCTCCGATGCCGACGCCCGTCGGAATGTTGGTCGGCAATCCGCCGGGAGCGCCCGCGAGGCCGATCGGGAGATTGGCGGCGATCTCGGTGATCTTGCCGCTTTCCGGCGCGATCTCGATCAGCCGTTTGGCGCCGACTTCCGCCACGATGAGCTTGCCGTCGTTCCCGCGCGCGATGCCTTCGGGCATTTTCAGCTCCTTGGCGACCACGGTCTTTTCGCCGTTGCTGTCGATCCGGGACACGGTGCCTGCAAAGGCTTCGGTGACGTAGACTTCGTCGGACTTGCCTCGGACGAGCCCGACCGGGCCCTCGAGGTCGCCGATCAGCGTGGTGCGATCCTTGCCGTGCTCGCCGCTCACCTTGACCAGCGACTTGGTGCCGAGTTCGGCTACCAAAATGCTGCCGTCGGCGAGCATGATCGCATCGTGCGGCGCCTTGAAGCCGTGCAGCATGTCGCGCGTCGCGCCGGTCTTGGCGTCGATCACCTGCACCGTGCCGGTGAACCAGCTCGACAGCACCACATCGTTGCCCTTCGCCGTCGCGCTCATCGGATATTCCAGCGTGGTGCCTGCGGCGTGCATGCGCGCCTTTTCGGTGACCTCGCCGGTTGCGCCGTCCACCGTGCGATAGGCGAACACGTCGGCAAGGTGGATCGTATCCTTGCCGTTCTCCGAGGTGACGCCGATGCCACCGGGCAAAGCGAGCTTGCCGATGATGATCTGCTTGGCCTGGCCGGTCGCGGGATCGACCTCCTGGATGCCGTTGTCGGCCATGTTGGAGACGTAGATGCGGTCCTTGTCGTCGATCGCGAGATTGTCCAGCGACGGCTTCAGTTGCGCGACCAGGGTCTTGGCGCCCGACTTGGGATCGACCCGGACGAGCTGGCCGAGCGCGGTGTCGACCACGAAGAGATTGCCCTTGGAATCGAAGTTCACCGCGGCCGGGACCTTGAAGCCGTCGGCGACGACGGTCAGCTCGGCCTTGTCGACATCGACTTTCGCGACCTGGCCCTTGAACCAGAGCGGACCGTAGAGCTTGTCGTCGGGACCGAACTCGAAGCCGTTGAGGCCGCCCATCTTCTCCATGATCTGGCGCGGCGGCTTCACGCCCTCGACGTCGATCTCATAGAGCGTGTCGCCGAGGAAAACGGTGGTGGCATAGAGCCTGCCGTCCTTGCGGAAGGCGAGCGAGTTGATGCCGGGAAGGCCGCTCGCGAGCTTCTTGATCGGGCCGTCGCCCTTGCGCGCATAGAGATCGCCGGCGAGAAATCCGGTCCAGGCCATGGTGCCGTCGGGCGCAAACGCGATGTCGTCGGCCATTCCGATCGGCGAGGGGATTGCAACCTTGGCGGTACCGCCTGATACGTCCACCTCGTAGAGAGCGGCGCCGGCGACGCTGCCGGCGAACAGATGGCCGGCCTTGTCGATGCCGAGCCCATGCACGCCATGGAATGCCGAGCCCTGGACCAGCTTGGTGACCTCCCAGGTCTCGGCCGATACGCTCGTGGTGGCGAAAAGGGCAGCGACGACCGCTGCGCAGGCGAGCCTGTTCTTCATGGCGAGACCTCCCGTTTTTTGGAAAGTATTCGCCCCTGGTGCCGCTTTGGCAAACGAAACTTGACGTTGAGAAGCCGCCAAGCGGGGCCTCGCGCGAGAACGTCGAATTCGGATCGTGTTCTGGAGATGTCCGGCCGATGTCGGCCGGTTGCAATTAGCGGTTGCTGACCTGCAACGGGCCGCCGGTCGCGTCCGACATGCGGGCGATGGCGCCGCCGCGGCCGCTCATCATGCCGTCGAGCCGGTCGCGCTCCTTCTCGAAGCCTGCGAGCATCGGGCCCTCGAGCGAACGGCCGCGCGGCAGCTTTACGCGCATCGGATCGACGAAGCGGCCGTTGACCAGGATCTCGTAGTGGACGTGCGGGCCGGTCGACAGGCCGGATGAGCCGACGAAGCCGATCACCTGGCCCTGCCGTACCTTCTTGCCGATCTCCATGCCTTTGGCAAAGGCGGACATGTGACCGTAGGCCGTCTCGTAGCCGTTGTTGTGCTTGA
The DNA here is from genome assembly GCF_028128835.1 of Bradyrhizobium sp. CCBAU 65884. Lineage (NCBI taxonomy): Bacteria > Pseudomonadati > Pseudomonadota > Alphaproteobacteria > Hyphomicrobiales > Nitrobacteraceae > Bradyrhizobium > Bradyrhizobium sp. CCBAU 65884. The sequence goes on from NZ_LBJU01000093.1 coordinate 6,037, forward strand.
TGCGGATATATTTGCCGTAGCCGCCTTCGGGGCCGGCCTTCTCGATCACGCCGTTACCGGAGGCGAAAATCGGCGTGCCGTAGGCCGTGGCCCAGTCGACGCCGGTGTGCATCTTCACATAGCCCAGGATCGGGTGGCGGCGACCGCCGAAGCCGGAGCGCATGATGGCGTTGTTGACGGGCTTCCTGACCAGGAATTTCTTCGCGCTCTTGCCGGTCTCGTCATAGTAGTCGACGACGCCGTCGTCGGGGCTCTGGTAGCGGTAGTATTTCTTGGTCTCGCCGCCGACCGTGAGGGAGGCGAACAGCACGTCGTTCTTCTCCGTCGACGTCACGCCCTCGTCCTCGCCGGCGTAGAACACGTCGAAGGAATCGCCCGGCTGCACCTTGCGCTGGAAATCGACGTCGTAGGAGTAGATCTTGATCATGTCGTCGATGACGGGCATCGGCACTTTGTTGCGCATCGCGGTCTCGTAGATGCTCTGGTAGAGCCGCACGCCGGAGCCGTCGTCATCATCGTCGTCATCGCTGCTGGCGCTGGCCGCGGCATCGGCGACGGTGTTCATGCTGGAGACGTCGACCGCGACGTATTTGCCGAGATCGGACAGCGCAGCGATCGCCTCGACCATGGTCTCGTTGGCGACGACGACGCGGTAGGGCTGGAGGCGGGCACCGGGGCTCGCCGGCGCCATCAGGATGCGGAGCTTCTCGCCGTCCTTGAGGCCGCCGTCGCGGCCGCGGGGGCCGAGCGTTGCGGTGATCGCCTTGATCTCGTCGGCGTTCGCGCCGAGATCGCGCAGCACCGAGGCGACGCTGTCGCCCTTCTTGACCAGATGGACGCGTTCGCCGTTGGGATTGCCGCCGGTGATCTGCTCCTTGGTCTTGGGCAGCAGCGTGACGTTTTCCGGCACCACGCGCGTCTCGAAGCCGGCATAGGGATCGGACGGCGAGGCTTCCGCGGCGTAGGCGCTTCTGATGTCGGACGGGCCGGTCGCACCGGAGACGTCGGCTGCGGCATTGGCGAGCGAGGCGTAGCGCACCCCGCCATTGCCGCGCCAGTTGGCGGCATCGCGCACCCGCATCAGGATGTCGTCGAGCGCCACCACCGCGGAAATCTTGGCTTTCGGCAGCACCGGCGACAGGTCCTTGGTGACAAAGGACACTTCGGCGTCGGGCTCGACCGCTTCGGGATTGTTGGGATCGTCGGATGCGGTCTTCGGATCGGAGCCGACATCGGTGAGCAGGCGTTGGGCGTTGAACGGCGGGATCTTCGCCGACAGGTCGCTCGTCGTCATCGACAGATTGCCGGCGATCCGGACGAAGGGGCGCACCCGCATCACGTCGCGGTTGCCGACGCGGGCCACCGTGGAGACGCGCATGATGTTGCGGGACGCCGTGGATTCGCTCGGCGGCGGCAGGCGGTCGCTCTTGTGCAGCGTGGCGGCGCGATCGGCGGCGCCGAATGCACCGCGCAGCGCGCCCTCGACCCGCTCCGGCACCTTGGCGAAGGTCATCTCGCCGTCGAGCGATGCGAAAACGGCGCCGCCAATCAGGGCTGCGCCGCAGAGTCCGGTCAAGATTGTCCCGCTGAACCATTGCACCGAGACGCGGCGGCGGTCGATTACGGCGGCTTCAGAACCATCGACGGACAGCGGCGGCTCGTGGCCGAGATCGATGATCCCGGTCTCACGCCCGTAAGCGCCGCGTGATGTCCTGTGGTTCAACGCAAGTCCCCCAATCAACGACCCAAGATGCCCGCTTTCGAACCCTTGTCCTGGTCGCCCTCTTGATGGGGGATCGCCGGAAAAGGCAAGCCGCGCAGGCGTCCGTGCTCAGAAGGCCCCGCGATGGGGCCGGCCGAAATTACGAACAGCTGGACGGGTGAAGCTCTCTCGATGTCTCTCGAATGTCGGAGGAAGGCCGCGTCATCTGCAAGATCGCCTTCCTCTGACCCCATGAAAACCGCCGGCAGCCCCCACTGGCATCCCTGCGATTCAAGCTTGTCTCTTATCAGAACGCCGCGGGATTGTGGCTCAAGTACGGCGCCTGTCATCGAAAAAGTTTCCTGAACGGCCGGAGGGCGGGGGCCTCCCGAGAGGGTGCCGCCAGCTGCGTCCCACCGCGAAGGTACGGTAAGCCGCCCCTCAAGCTCTCGCCAAGTCGCCGACCCGCGCTCCAATCCAATCGCCAAGCCGTTTCCCAGGTGGCTTGCCAGGTCGCTTGCCAGGTCGCTTCCCGGTCCCCTCCCACGACCCCTCCCAGGTCGGCTCCGGAGCCCCCTGGGGCCCAAACTTTTTTCAAGTTTTTTCACCACCCCGATCGGATCGACGCATCCGCGGTCCTTGTAACCATCTGGAAACGCGTTGTTTTTAGCGACAATCCACCGTGCGACGATTTGTTGACAATGGGCGTTGACAATCCCGAGTGCGGGGGCCTATAACCCGACCACTGAGCGCGGCGCCGCCGGGTCACTGACCAAGGCGAGCGAACGCGCCACTGATGCTCCTCACCTTGTTGAGTGACACAACAGTCGACGTAAGTCGATTGGAGTTCATCCATCGTCGGTAAGGGTGTCGGAACCCTTCCTCTCAGGAAGGTTGAGACCTTCACGGTCTCGGGCTGTTTGACAAGTGAAGATGAAGAAAGAGAAACGTGGACGGCGGAGTCCTTGCGGGTCTCGCTCCTGAAAAGCTTCGGCTTTTCTGGTCGGGACCGGACGAAAGACTTCGGCGGTACACGTTTCAAAGGAAACACCATCGTTGCCAGCGATGTGAATCGCAGGCAGCACATCGACTTCGGTCGATAATGGTGGGACCTCGTCAAACGTTGTGATCAGCCGGTTCAAAGTTCAAGTCCAACTTGAGAGTTTGATCCTGGCTCAGAGCGAACGCTGGCGGCAGGCTTAACACATGCAAGTCGAGCGGGCGTAGCAATACGTCAGCGGCAGACGGGTGAGTAACGCGTGGGAACATACCTTTTGGTTCGGAACAACACAGGGAAACTTGTGCTAATACCGGATAAGCCCTTACGGGGAAAGATTTATCGCCGAAAGATTGGCCCGCGTCTGATTAGCTAGTTGGTGAGGTAATGGCTCACCAAGGCGACGATCAGTAGCTGGTCTGAGAGGATGATCAGCCACATTGGGACTGAGACACGGCCCAAACTCCTACGGGAGGCAGCAGTGGGGAATATTGGACAATGGGGGCAACCCTGATCCAGCCATGCCGCGTGAGTGATGAAGGCCCTAGGGTTGTAAAGCTCTTTTGTGCGGGAAGATAATGACGGTACCGCAAGAATAAGCCCCGGCTAACTTCGTGCCAGCAGCCGCGGTAATACGAAGGGGGCTAGCGTTGCTCGGAATCACTGGGCGTAAAGGGTGCGTAGGCGGGTCTTTAAGTCAGGGGTGAAATCCTGGAGCTCAACTCCAGAACTGCCTTTGATACTGAAGATCTTGAGTTCGGGAGAGGTGAGTGGAACTGCGAGTGTAGAGGTGAAATTCGTAGATATTCGCAAGAACACCAGTGGCGAAGGCGGCTCACTGGCCCGATACTGACGCTGAGGCACGAAAGCGTGGGGAGCAAACAGGATTAGATACCCTGGTAGTCCACGCCGTAAACGATGAATGCCAGCCGTTAGTGGGTTTACTCACTAGTGGCGCAGCTAACGCTTTAAGCATTCCGCCTGGGGAGTACGGTCGCAAGATTAAAACTCAAAGGAATTGACGGGGGCCCGCACAAGCGGTGGAGCATGTGGTTTAATTCGACGCAACGCGCAGAACCTTACCAGCCCTTGACATGTCCAGGACCGGTCGCAGAGATGTGACCTTCTCTTCGGAGCCTGGAACACAGGTGCTGCATGGCTGTCGTCAGCTCGTGTCGTGAGATGTTGGGTTAAGTCCCGCAACGAGCGCAACCCCCGTCCTTAGTTGCTACCATTTAGTTGAGCACTCTAAGGAGACTGCCGGT
>NZ_LBJU01000093.1:15000-59034 GCF_028128835.1 Bradyrhizobium sp. CCBAU 65884
CTCACCGCGTTCGGCGTCGCGTGCCTTCTGTCCGCGGCATCGCTCGCCTCGTCCGACTCTGCATTCGCGCAAGCCAAACAGCAGGCCGCGCCGGCTCAACAGACAGCACCGGCCCCGCAGGCTGCGCCCGCTCAGGCTCCGGCGCTCAAGCAGATCGCGTTGACGGATAAGCAGCTCGATGGCGTGCTCGCTGCGCAAAAGGACATGGACGCGATCACGGAGAAACTCCCTGAAAACACCGCGCCCGACCAGAAGGTGATCGCGCAGCTCGACGGCGCCGCCAAGAAGCACGGCTTTGCCGGCTATGACGACTACAACAACGTCGTCGACAACATCAGCCTGGTGATCGGCGGCTTCGATCCCGCGACCAAGAAATATGTCGGCCCCGAAGCCGTGATCAAGGCGCAGATCGCGCAGCTCCAGGCCGACAAGAAGATGCCGGCCAAGGACAAGAAGGAAGCGCTCGACGAGCTCAACGAGGCGCTGAAGACGCCGGCGCCTGCGGTCGAGAACAAGGCCAACATCGAGCTCGTCGCCAAGTACTACGACAAGCTGGTCGCAGCGCTCGGCGATGACGAGAATTGAGCAAGGTCTGCGGCGCGATTGCTCGCGCCACGCAATCACTGCCGTAGGGTGGGCAAAGCGGAAGCGTGCCCACCATCCCTGTCCACATGCGTGAGATCGTGGGCACGGCGCTGTCGCGCCTCTGCCCACCCTACGATGTCTTCATCGACGCAACAGAAAAGCCCCGGGGACATCTCCGGGGCTTTTGTCGTTTCGCGCCTCGCAGCGCAGTGCGATTACGTCCGCGTCCGCATCCGCATCATGAAGCTGTCGAAGCTGAGCTCGGCGACCTGCATCCAGGCCAGCGAGTCGGCCCGGTAGGCGGTCAGGCTCGCATACATCTTGCCGAAATGCGGATTGCTCTTGGCGAGATCGGCGTAGATCTCGCCCGCCGCGCCATAGCAGGCCTCGAGCACCTCCTGGGGGAATGGCTTGAGGATCGCGCCGGCGGCGAGCAGCCGCTTGAGCGCGGGCGGATTGACCGAGTCGTACTTGCCGGTCACCCAGGTGAAGGTATCGAGCGAGGCCGCCGAAATCGCCGCCTGATAATGTTTCGGCAGCGCATTCCACTTCTCGAGATTCATGATGTTGTGGCCCTGGCCGGTGCCTTCCCACCAGCCCGGATAGTAGTAGTACTTCGCGACCTTCACAAAGCCGAGCTTCTCATCGTCATACGGGCCCACCCACTCGGCCGCGTCGATCGTGCCCTTCTCCAGCGCCGGATAGATGTCGCCGGCCGCGATCTGCTGCGGCACGCCGCCGAGCTTCGAGATGATGGTGCCGGCGAACCCGCCGACGCGGAATTTCAGGCCCTTGAGATCGTCGACGGTCTTGATCTCCTTGCGGAACCAGCCGCCCATCTGGGCACCGGTCGAGCCTGTCGGAACGCCGATCGCATTATGCTCCTTCAGCAGATCGTTGAGCATCTCCTGACCGCCATTCCACAACAGCCAGGAGATGTGCTGGCGGGTGTTGAGACCAAACGGCAGCGACGTGCCGAAGGTGAATGCCGGGTTCTTGCCCCAATAGTAATAGAGCGCAGTGTTGCCGATCTCGACGGTGCCGTTCGAGACGGCGTCGAGCACTTGCAGGCCCGGCACGATTTCGCCGGCGGCAAAGGGCTGGATCTGGAAGCGGTTGTCGGTGATCTCAGCGACGCGTTTGCAGAAATATTCGCAGCCGCCATAGAGCGTATCGAGTGATTTTGGCCAGCTCGCCGCCAGCCGCCATTTCACCTCGGGCATCGATTGTGCAACGGCCGGCGCGGCAACTGCACTCGCGGCCAGGCCCAGCCCGCCTGCCGTCAGAAACTTACGACGTTCCATGCGTCTCCCCTCTTCCTGTGATGTCGTGTCCTCGACGAGGGATCGCGATCTTGCGTCGCTTTATCTTCGCCGCTGGCCGACGTTTCTTGGCGTCCGAGATTTGGATGTCCCGGATCGCGGTCAGGATGACCAAAGGGGGAGCGCAAATCAAGCGCACTTTGGTTGCGCTATCGTCGCTGCCGTTCAATGCTGCGCTGCGAACGCGGCTTCCATGGCCTTTCGAACCTTCACCGTCTCATTGCCCGCGTCGAACTCGACGTCACTCCAGTGCACCACCGCGCCGTGTGCGACGTCGTGTTTCAGCTTCAGGCGATGCGCAAGTCCGATCGGCAAGGCGCCGGCCTTCAGGCTTGCTGCCGCCGGTACCAGCTTGCCCCACACCGTGTAGCCCCCTTCGCCGTCCAGCATCTCGCCCGCGCGCAGATTGCGCTTGGCGACCGCTGCGACGTCGCCCCGGAAGCCGCTGGCCTGACCGGTTGGCTCGCCGCGCAGCGCGGCCGACAGCACCGAGATATTCAGCTCGAGCCCGATCAGATGATAGGGCTTGTACATTGCAGCATAGCGTCCGCTGGCGTCGGTCTTGAGGCCGTATTGCCTGAAGCAGTCGGCGGCGTAGTCGTTCGGCGCCTCCAGCACGACATAGACGCCCCAGCGCAGGTCGCGAAACACCGGCCGTCCGTCGCGCTCGAGCGAGGACACGACCTCCACCAGGCCCGCCCGATCCAGCACGCCGCCGCGCGAGCGCGGCCGCATGATGTGCGGGAGGTCGTCGACGCCGCAGGGCGGAAACAGCAGGCCGTCCGCGGGTACGTCGAGGGCGCTGGCATTGGCGATCGCAGCCATCTCGATCGCCGATTTGGTGCCGTCGAGGAAGGAGTTGAACATCTGCGGATTCATGCCGGCCGATTGTGCATCGCCCGCGGTGAGGCCGTAATGCTGCCAGACGCCGTCAGGCGTCACGTCGTGATAGGCCGGCAGGTATTTTGTCCCCTTGCCGGCGGCGACCACGCGGAAACCTGTGGCGCGGGCCCAGTCGACCATCTCCGCGGTCAATGCGGGCTGGTCGCCATAGGCGAGCGAATAGACCACGCCCGCCTTGCGCGCTTCCTCGGCGAGCAGCGGACCTGCCAGCACATCGGCCTCGACGTTGACCATCACGATATGCTTGCCCGCCGCGATCGCGGCGCGCGCATGCCTGATCCCGACGGCGGGATTTCCGGTCGCCTCCACCACCACGTCCATCGCGCCGCCGGCAATGGCGCGCGCGCCGTCATCGGTGAAGACCGTTGCGGCGATCCGCTCAGAGCTCCAGCCGACCGTGCGGCAGGCCTCGCGTGCGCGGTCGCGGTCGATGTCGACGATGATGGGCACTTCCAGCCCCGGCGTGTGGGGCACCTGCGCCAGAAACATCGAGCCGAACTTGCCCGCGCCGATCAGCGCGACACGAACGGGCTTGCCGGCGGAGGCGCGGGCCTGGAGGAGGCGGAAGAGGTTCATGGGAAATGTCCAGGATTGCAGTTGTGATCGGGGGACCACGCGAACTATCAACGTCGCCATCCGGGGCGCGACGAAGTCGCGAGCCCGGAATCCATATTCCCGATGGTGGTTATGGATTCCGGGCTCGACGCTACGCGTCGCCCCGGAATGACAGTGAGAGACTACTCCGCCGCTTGCCTTGGTGCACGGGCAAGCCGCAGCAGCGCGTCGTCGTCCACCGTCTTGATCGGGGCGAAGTCGCGATGCGCGATGTAGTCCGGCCGCGTGGGATTGCGGATGTAGTTCGAGACGGCGTTCAGCGTCAGGTACACGATCTTGCGTGGGAAGGGCGTGATGTTGCCGGCCGAGCCGTGCACGAGATTGCCGTGGAACATCAGCATGCCCCCCGGCTTGCCGGTCGGCGCCACGATGCCGCCCTCCTTCACCAGCCGCGTCACCGTCGCCTCGTCCAGCGTCCACAGCGGATAGGAGGTGGTGGCGAGATCATGCGAGGCCTGGAGATCGCCGGCATTCTGGCTGCGCGGCACCAGCATCAGGGGGCCGTTGATCGGCATCACCTCGTCGAGGAAGATCGCAATGTTCATGGCGCGCGGCTCCGGCATGCCGTCGTCGCGCTTCCAGGTGCCGTAATCCTGGTGCCATTGCCAGACATCGCCGGTGAAGGCCGATTTCGCGTTGATCTTGAACTGGTGCATGTAGACGGGCTCGCCGAACAGCTGCTCGACCGGATCGATCATGCGCGGATGCGCGCCGAGGAGGCCGAACGCCTCATTGTAGAGATGCGCGGCAAAAGCCGTGCGCGGCGCGCCGCTCTTCTCGCGCCAGACTTCGGGACGGTTTGCGTCGTAAATGCCGACCGCCTCGCGCGCCAGCAGATCGACCTCTTCCTGGCTGAACAGCTCGGGCAGGAACAGCCAGCCCTCGCGGTGGAAGAACTCCAATTGCTCCTGAGACAGTTTCATGGGCCGTTTCCTCCTGTTTTGTTTGTTTTTGTCATTCCGGGGCGCGACGAAGTCGCGAGCCCGGAATCCATTTCTCCGCAGTTTCTGAGGCCCGATGGATTCCGGGTCGCGCTGTCGCGCGCCCGGAATGACGGCGTTTGCCGCTACGCCGCCGCCTCTTCGCTCGCCCTCAATCTCTCCTCAGTCATCCGTCCCGCCGTCTGCGCATGCGCCAGCGCGGCGGCTTCGGCCGCCTTCACGTCGCCCGCGAGAATGTGTCCGGCGATATCGGCATGTTCGGCCCAGGCGCTGCCGCGGTAGTCGAGCTCCGACAGCACCGTCGCCATCGAGCGGCGCATGTGCGGCCATTGCGGCGCAATGGTCTCCTCGATCACGGGATTCCCGGCGAGCTGATAGATCGCGCGGTGAAAATCCACGTCGAGCACGATCAGTTCAGTGAGTGTCGTGTTGCGGTCGATGCCGCGCCCCGCGGCGAACGCAGCCTCCAGCCGTGCGCGTCCTGCCGCGTCGCTGGCGGCGCGCTTCGCCGCAAGCCGCGCGGCCAGCGCGTCGATCGCGCCGCGCACCTCGTAGAGCTGGCGGATGCGCGCGGGATCGAGCTGGGTGACCTCAAAGCCGCGCCGTCCGCTCTCGGCGACCAGACCCTGGCGGTGCAGCAGGTGCAGCGCATGCGAGACAGGCTGGCGCGACACGCCGAGCCTGTCGGCGAGCTCGTTCTGCCGGATGCGCTGGCCGGGCTGAAGCGTGCGGTCGGAGATCGCCTCCAGGATCCGGGCATAGACCTGGTCGATCAGGTTCGGGAGCGGGTCGAGAGGGATCACGCCGGCGGCTCCTACGAGGGAATACGGAATTCCGTATTCGACGGTATCGCGGGAGGGGAAGGGCGTCAAGACGGGCTCCGCGCCCACGCCATGGCGCCCCGTGCTGCTCCACTAAGTCATTGATATTACTGTGCCCGTCTACTGTGCATGGGGTTGTTTTCGCAAAAAGGCGCCCGCCTCAGCCCTCCAGGACCTCCACCTCCAGCGCGGCGATCCCTTCCGCATCCGCCAGCGCCTCGATCCCGGCAATACGTTCGCCGTTGAACGTCACACGCAGCGCGATGCGCAGCTGTCCGCCGAGAATGACGGCAACGCCGATCTCGCCGTCGACCAGTGCCGTCCGCGCGGCCCGGGCGCGGCCCTTGTAGAGCTGCGCGACCGCGTCCGCGCCGCGGATCTCCGGCAGCGAGCCGAGCCGCACCGCGGCCTGATCGGCGCGGAATACGACGTCGGGATCGAGCACGGCGAGCAGCCCCTCGAAATTGCCCTCGCGCGATGCCTTGAGGAAAGCATCGACGATTCCGCGCTGGCGCGACAGGTCGGTCTCGGGCACCGGTGCCCCCTGCACGCGCCGCCGCGCCCGGCTTGCAAGCTGTCGCGACGCGTCGACCGAGCGGCCGACGATCGGCGCGATCTCCTCGAAGGGCACTGCGAACATGTCGTGCAGCACGAAGGCCAGCCGCTCCGCCGGCTGCAAAGTCTCGAGCACGACGAGCAGCGCCGCGCCGACGGAATCGGCCATCTCCGCTTCGCGCTCCCGCGTTTCGTCGACCGGCTCCGGCACATGCGGGCCCATCGGCTCTTCCTTGCGCGACTTCCGCGCGCGCAGCATGTCGAGGCAGATGCGCGCGACCACGGTCGTCAGCCAGCCGCGCAAATTCGCGACATCGGACATGTCGTAGCGGCTGACCCGCAGCCAGGCCTCCTGCACGGCATCGTCGACCTCTGCGCCGGAGCCCAGCATCCGGTAGGCGACCGCGCGCAGATGGTCCCTGCTGGCCTCGAACTGGTGGCTGAGAAAATTGTCTTCGAAGTTTTTTTCGGTCATCGGTCACATTCCCTCGTCGCGATCCGTCATGCCCATGACGAAGCCAATCCGGCCGATGTGACCGGAACCTTCGCAATTCGAGCGATGGAGACGAAAAAGATGCACGCCCGCATGAATCACCCTGTCATGGTCCTCCCCGAGGCCATGAATGTCCTGCAGTCCCTCGGTAATCTGACCAAGCAGGGTCTGCCGGAAAAGCTCCTGGAACTGGTGCACCTGCGCGCCAGCCAGATCAACGGTTGCAGCGTCTGTGTCGACATGCATCCCAAGATCGCCCGCAAGCTGGGCGAGACCGACGAGCGCCTGTTCGCCGTGTCCGCCTGGCGCGATGCGCCCTATTTCACCGACGCCGAGCGCGCCGCGCTGGCGCTGACCGAGGCCGTCACGCGTCTCGCCGATCGCGAGGATCCGGTGCCCGACGCAATCTGGAACGAGGCCGACAAGCATTTCGACGAGCGCGAGCTCGCAACGCTGGTCCTCTCGATTGCCACTATCAACGTCTGGAACCGGCTGAACGCGACGATCAAGATGCCGGTCGGCGTTTGGAAGGTGTGAGGTCTCTTTCCTTGCCTCTCCCCGCTTGCGGGGAGAGCTCCTATTCCGCCAGGAACCTGCTCACCACTTCGCCGAACTCCAGCGGGGCCTGCTCGAACATCCAGTGGCCGGCGTTCGGAATCACCGCCGTCCGGGCACCTGCGATATGCTCGGCAAGCACGCGCCACATCACCGAGAGGCTTCCCGTTGTCGCCCCCCCACCGATCAGCAGCGTCGGCGTCCGGATCGCCTGCGCATCGCTGAGCGTGTAGGGCCTGCGCTGCTCGTTGATCTGGCCGAGGAACGTCAGCGCGTTGTCGCGCAGCTGCTGCTTTGCCGCTGCCGGCACGCGCCGCCACGAGCCGTCACCCTCGATGCCCTCGTAGAAATTCTGCAGCGCGGCCTCGATATCGCCGGCGCGGATCATCTCGACCGATCGCGCGGTGCGCGCGGCCAGCGGCGGATGCGCGGGCGTGCCTTCCGGCACCGGCAGCGATGCGTCGAGATCGCCGCCCGGCTCGGCCAGCACCAGCTTTCGCACCAGATCAGGCCGCGCCTGCGCCACGCGAAACGCGATGTGTCCGCCGCGCGAATGACCCATCAGGTCGACGGGGCCGGGCCTCACTTGCTCGATGAAGGCGATCATATCGGCGACATGCTGCGCCATCTTGTAATCGTCGCCGACGGCGTCCCAATGCTCGGGGAAGAAATGCCGCAGGCTGACCGAGATCACCCGATGCGTCTTCGACAGCGGGCCGAGCACCGAATACCAGGTGCGGAAGTCGCCGAGCGTGCCGTGCACGCAGACCAGCGGATGGCCATCTCCGACTTCGAGATAGGCCATGTCGTAACCGTTGACGTGGAATGTCTGCATGGTCAGCTCGCCAGAAAATCCAGGACCACTTCGGAGTATTTTTGCGGCGCCTGCTCGAACATCGGATGCGTCGCGTTCGGGATGATCGCCGTCTTGGAATAGGGCACATGCGCGGCGAGCGCATGCAGCACCTTCGGCAGCAGGCCCTTGGTCCGCGCCCCCAGGATGAACAGCGTTGGCATCTTGATCTGCTCCGCATCCGCCTTCGAGAACGGCGGGCGGTTGTCACGGACCTGCCCGATCAGCGTATAGGCATTATCGCGCAAATTCTGCTTCACCATCGCCGGCAGCCGCGGCCAGGTGCCGGCGCCTTCCAGCGTGTCCACGAACACGGCGAGGCCGCCGTCGACATCGCCGGCGGCGATCTTCTCGGCCGAGGCCACGAAGCGCGCCAGGAGCGGCGAGGGCCCGCCGGCATAATCGGGGTCGAGGCTCGCATCGAGTTCGCCGCCGGGCTCGGCCAAAATCAGCCGCCGCAACAGATCTGGCCGCCGCTGCGCCACGCGGAAACAGATGTGCCCGCCGCGGGAATGGCCCATCAGGTCGACTGGGCCGAGATCGAGCTTCTCGATGAAGGCGATGACGTCGTCGACATGCTGGGCGATCGAGTAGGTGTCGCCGATGCCGTCCCATCGCGCCGGGAAGAAGTGCCGCAGGCTGACAGCGATCACCCGGTGCCGTTGGGTCAGTGGGCCGAGCACGCAGCCCCAGGCCCGGAAGTCGTTGAGCGAGCCGTGCACGCAGACCAGCGGCGGCCGGCCGCTGTCCTCGCCCACATCGAGATAGGGCATGTCGTATCCGTTGACGTGGAGGCTCTGCATTCTTAGCTCGCGAAGGGGTTGGAACTCCTGTGCAAGATTCCCGGAAACCGGGTGGATCGCAACTATTTCCAAGCCTAGATTTGGCCCGAGATCACATTGGGGGCATGCGAGGCAACGCAAGCCAGGAACCAAGCCATGACCGACCAGCATTTCGCCCTGTTCGACACCAGGATCGGCCTCTGCGCCATCGCCTGGGGCCCGCGCGGCATCAACGGCACGCAATTGCCGATGGGCGGCGAGCAGAAGATCCGCACCCGCATCAGCCAGCGCCACGGTGATGCCGTTGAGGCCGAGCCGACCCCTGAGGTGCAAGAGGCGATCGACCGCATGACAAAACTGCTCGCGGGCGAGCCGGATGACCTCACCGATATCGAGCTCGATCTCGACGGCGTGCCCGAGTTCAACCGCGGCGTCTACGAGATCGCCCGCGCCATCCCGCCCGGCAAGACCCTCACCTATGGCGACATCGCCAAGCAGCTCGGCGGCGTCCAGCTGTCGCGCGACGTCGGCCAGGCGCTCGGCCACAACCCGTGCCCGATCGTCGTGCCCTGCCATCGCGTGCTGGCTGCCGGCAACAAGCCCGGCGGCTTCTCGGCCAATGGCGGCGTGGTGACGAAGCTGAAGATGCTCGAGATCGAAGGCGCGCTGGTGAACCACACGCCGAGTTTGTTTGATTGAGACTACGGCAGCGTAGGGTGGGTTAGCCGAAGGCGTAACCCACCACCTTTGTCTCCGCAGAAGCAGAAGAGGTGGGTTACGCTTCGCTAACCCACCCTACGAACCGAGTGCTAAATCTTCGCCGCCGTCTTCGGCCAATATTTATCGCGCAAATGCCGCTTCACCAACTTGCCCGTCGGCGTGCGCGGCAGCTCCGCTTCGAAATCGATCGAACGCGGGCACTTGATGGCGGAGAGGCGGCCCTTGCAATAGGCGATCAAATCGGCCTCGAGCGCCTTGCCGGCGCGGCTCATGTCGTGCGGCTGCACCACCGCCTTCACCTCTTCACCCATCTCCTCGTTCGGCACGCCGAACACCGCAACGTCGGCGACGTCGGGGTGGGTGATCAGCACGTCCTCGGTCTCCTGCGGGTAGATGTTCACGCCGCCCGAGATGATCATGTAGGACTTGCGGTCGGTGAGATAGAGGAAGCCCTCCTTGTCGAGATAGCCGACATCGCCGAGCGTCGACCATCCTTTCGCGTTGTAGGCCTTCTTCGTCTTCTCGGGGGCGTTGTGATAGGTGAACGCGGGCGCGTCGGCGAAATAGACCGTGCCGATCTCGCCGAGCGGTTGCTCCTCGTCGTTCTCGTCCAGAATCTTGATCTTGCCGACCACGGCGCGGCCGACGCTGCCGCGATGCTCCAGCCATTGTTGCGAATTGCAGACGGTGACGCCGTTGCCTTCCGAGCCCGCGTAATACTCGATCAGGATCGGCCCCCACCATTCGATCATCTTCGCCTTGACGTCGATCGGGCAGGGAGCGGCGGCGTGGATCGCGCCCTTGAGCGTGGAGACGTTGTATCGGTTGCGAACCTCGTCCGGCAGCTTCAGCATGCGCACGAACATGGTCGGCACCAGCTGTGATTGGGTGACCTTGTATTTCTCGACGAGCTTGAGGAATTCCTCGGCGTCGAAATGCTCCATGATGATGGAGGTGCCGCCGAGCACGACCGCCATCATGTTGAAGCGCAAGGGAGCCGCGTGATAGAGCGGCGCAGGCGAGAGATAGGTGCTCTCTGCGTTCATGCCGCACATGTCGGCGCAGAGCACGCGCAGGAAGGCGTTCGGCACGTCGATCCTGTTGCCTTCGAACGCCTTCTTGATGCCTTTGGGCCGGCCGGTGGTGCCGGACGAATACAGCATGTCGTAGCCGGCGACCTCATCCGCAATCGGCGTGGTCGGCTGCGCCGCGGCCTCCTTGTCGTAGGAGCGGAAGCCGGGCTGTGGCTCGTCCATCATGTAGAAGACCGGCTCGCCGGGGGTGCCCTTGATCAGGCCTTTGATCTGGTCGGCGCATTTCGGCGTGGTGATCACGACCTTGGCGCCGCAATCAGCGATGATGTAGTCGATCTCGTCCTGCTTCAGATAGCGGCTGATCGCGGTGTAATAGAGCCCGCTCCGCTGCGCGGCCCAGCACAGCTCCATGAAGGCGAGGCGGTTCTCCATCAGCAGCGCGATGTGGTCGCCGGCCGTGAGGCCGAGCGAGCGGAACAGATGCGCGCCCTGGTTCGAAAGCTCGTCGAGCTCGCGATAGGTGATCGCCTTGCCGGTGCCGGCCATCCGGTAGGCGATCTTGTCGGGCGTGGTGCGGGCGTGGATGGAGGGGTGAGTCATGAGCGCAGGTCCCAAAGGCACACGAGATGTCGTCCCGGCGAAAGCCGGGACCCATAACCACAGGGCGTCGTTTGGCAGAGGATCGTCGTTCGGTACTGCGACCAACCACTATCGATAGATTTCGCGGTATGGGTCCCGGCTTTCGCCGGGACGACACCGTTAGTGTGGCGGCAGTAGCTTACAATCGCTCCACGATCGTCACGTTGGCCATGCCGCCGCCTTCGCACATGGTCTGCAGGCCGTAGCGCTTGCCGCGCTGGTGCAGGGCGTGGACCAGCGTTGTCATCAGCTTGGTGCCGGAGCCGCCGAGCGGATGGCCGAGCGCGATGGCGCCGCCGTTGACGTTGAGCCTGTCAGGATCGGCGCCGGTGGTCTTGAGCCAGCCCGTGGGCACCGAGGCGAAGGCCTCGTTGACCTCGAACAGGTCGATGTCGCCGATCTTCATGCCGGCCTTTTCCAGCGCCTTCTTGGTGGCGTGCAGGGGGGCATCGAGCATGATGACGGGATCGCCGCCAGTCATGGTCATATGATGGATGCGAGCCAGCGGCTTCACGCCGAGCTGCTTGAGGCCGCGCTCGTTGACGACCATCACGCCGGAGGCGCCGTCGCAGATCTGGCTGGCGCTGGCCGCGGTCAGCTTGCCGTTCTCGGCGATCAGCTTGACGCCCTTGATGCCGTCGAGGGTGGCATCGAAGCGGATGCCCTCGTCGATGTGGTGGGTGTCCTTGCTGCCGTCGGCGCGGGTGATCTCGAGCGGCACGATCTCCTTCTTGAAGTGGCCGGCTTGCGTTGCCGCGATCGCGCGCTGATGGCTGTTATAGGAATATTCGTCCAGATCATCCTTCGACAGGCCGTACTTCTCGGCCATCATCTCCGCGCCGGTGAACTGGCTGAACACGATGTTGGGATAGCGCTGCTCGATGCCCGGGCTCTTGTAATTGCCAAAGCCATTCTTGGCGGGAAGCTGCGAGGACAGGCCCATCGGCACGCGCGTCATCGATTCCACGCCGGCAGCGATCACGACGTCCATGGTGCCGGACATCACCGCTTGCGCGGCGAAGTGCAGTGCCTGCTGCGAGGAGCCGCACTGGCGGTCGATCGAGGTGCCGGGCACGCTCTCCGGCAGCTTCGAGGCCATGATCGCGTTGCGCGCGACATTGTTGGACTGTTCGCCGACCTGCATGACGCAGCCCATGATCACGTCCTCGACCAGCGCAGGATCGACCTTGGTGCGGTCGACCAGCTCGTTCAGCACTTTTGCCGCGAGATCGGCCGGATGCCAGCCAGCGAGACGGCCCCCCTTGCGCCCGCCCGCGGTACGCGCAGCGGCGACGATGTAAGCCTCGGCCATGTCGGTTTCTCCCTGAATTCTTGATTGGGTCGGTTGTCGGGGCGGATTTAAGGGACGCAAGATGATTTAGTCAATCGATCAATTAATTCTTGTGATGAGGCGCTGCTTGGGCTTATCTGCGTGCCTCTCGAGGTGCATTCAGGGATCTCCGTGGCTACCAGCGTACCGAACAGGCTCCCCAGCGGAAAAAATTCCACGGCAGAGAAATTGCTCGTGGCCGCGAGCGAGCTGATGATCGAACGCTCCTCGATCGAGATCTCGCTCAGCGACATCGCCCAGAAGTCGGGCGCCAACGCCGCGCTGGTCAAATATCACTTCGGCAACAAGGACGGCCTGCTGCTGGCACTGCTCGCGCGGGACGCCGCGACCGAGATGTCCAATCTCGAATATCTGCTGGCGCAGCCGATCACGGCGACGGCGAAGCTCAAGCTGCATATCGGCGGCATCATCCGCGCCTATCACCGGTTCCCCTATATGAACCGGCTGATCCACTATCTCCTGCACGAGAGCGTCGCCGGCTCCGCGGACGAAGTTTCAAAATTCTTCGTGGCGCCGCTGCTCGACTTTCACCGCCGCCTGCTCGCCGAGGGCGTCAGCCAGGGCGAATTTCGCGCCACCGATCCCGTGCTGTTCTACACCAGCCTGATCGGCGCCTGCGATCATCTGTTCTTTGGCCGGCACGCGATGTCCCGCGCGACCGGCGTCGGCCCGGTCACCGACGACGTCTGCCGGCAATATATCAAGCACATGGAAACGCTGATCTGCGGCGGCATCCTCACCCAAGCCGGGGAAGCTGCCGCGGCCGGATGATCCGGCCGCAACTCTCAAGTCTAGAGAAGAAACGTCCAAGGAAAGGTAGCCTGTCATGGAATTGAAAGACGTAGCCGTTCTCATCACCGGCGGTGGTTCGGGCCTCGGCGAGGCGACCGCCCGCGCCATGGCGGCCAAGGGCGCCAGGATCGGCGTGATCGACCAGAACAAGGAGAATGCCGAGAAGGTCGCGGCCGAGGTGAAGGGCGTGGCGCTCCATGCCGACGTCACCAGCGAAGAGCAGATCAAGGCCGCGATCGCCAAGGCGGAAGCCGCGCATGGCGTTGCGCGGGTGCTGATGAACTGCGCCGGCATCGGCGGCTCGCAGCGCATCGTCGGCCGCGACGGCGTCTATCCCCTGGAGAAGTTCGCGCGCATCATCAACGTCAATCTGATCGGCACCTTCAACTGCCTGCGGCTGTTCGCCGAGCGCCTCGTCACGATCGAGCCAGTCGGTGAAGAGCGCGGCGTCATCATCAATACGGCCTCGGTTGCCGCTTACGAAGGACAGATCGGCCAGATCGCCTATTCGGCCTCGAAGGGCGGCGTCGTCGGTTTGACTTTGCCGGCCGCGCGCGATCTCGCCAGCCAGAAGACCCGAGTCAACACCATCGCTCCCGGCCTGTTCTTCACGCCGCTGCTGATGGGGCTGAACGAGGAGGCCCGCAAGAGCCTGGGCGCGCAGGTGCCGCATCCCTCGCGCCTTGGCGACGCCAAGGAATACGGCTCGCTCGCGGTGCATATCGTCGAGAACCCGATGCTGAACGGCGAGACCATCCGTCTCGACGGTGCCATCCGCATGGCGCCGCGATAGTAGGTGCTGCTCTTCCTTCTCCCCTTGTGGGAGAAGGTGGCGCGAAGCGCCGGATGAGGGGTCTCTATCCGCGGAGACAAACCCCTCACCGAAGCGAGCATGTGGCTAGCGATGTCCATGCCCTCTCCCACAAGGGGAGAGGGCGCAGCAATCGGCGCCGCAACTCGCGGTTAGCACGAGGCCCCCATGTCCCAACCGCTGCTGATTGAGCATGATGACGGCGTCGACCGGGTGACGCTCAATCGTCCTGACAGCCTCAACGCGCTCGATCCCGCGCTGATCGATGCGCTCAACGTTTATTTCCAGGGCCTCCAGCGTAACCGCGACACGCGTGTCGTGGTGCTGAAGGGTGCCGGCAAGAATTTCTGCGCGGGCCTCGATCTCAAGGCGGCCATGGCCCGCCGGGCCGGGCAACAGGAGCCGCCTGGCGTCACCGAGTCGCTCGACTCGCAGCGCCGCATCGCCGACATCGTGATGCTGATGCGGCGCTGTCCGCAGCCAATCATCTCTCTCGTGCAGGGCGCGGCGGCCGGCGGCGGTTTTGCGCTGGCGCTTGCCTCCGACATCCGCATCGCGACGAAATCGGCGCGGATGAACTGCGCCTTCATCAAGCTCGGCCTCGGCGGCTGCGACATCGGCACCAGCTATTTCCTGCCGCGGCTGGTCGGCGTGTCCGTGGCGTCGGAGCTGATCCTCACCGGCCGGTTCATCGGCGCCGAGCGCGCGCTGGCGGTCGGGCTGGTCTCGGAGGTCGTCGAGGAAGACAAGCTCGATGCGGCGGCCGAACCCTATGTCGAGGCGATGATGACGGCGTCGCCCGTGGGCCTGCGTCTCTCCAAGGAATGCCTCAACATGAGCGTCGATGCGGGATCGCTGGAGGCGGTTATCGCCATGGAAGATCGCAACCAGGTCCTGTGCAGCCGTTCCGAGGAATTCTCGGAAGGCATCAGGGCCTTCCTTGAGAAGCGAAAGCCTGTCTATATCAAGCGCTGAACGAGAACGATCCGCAAAGGACGATAATTCCGGGAGACGCAAAATGAGTGGAAGCGCGGCGGCTGTGATGACGAAGCCCGCCTTTCGCAAGATCGAATGGCTCGCGCGCGACATCGACGTCGAGCGCCGCAGCGACGGCACAGTGGTGCTGAAGTCGCGCATTCCGCTGCAAGCTTACGAGAAGCACATTCCGGCATCGCTGGCGAAATGGGCGAAGGAAGCGCCCGAGCGCATCTGGCTGGCGCAGCGCGGCGGTCCGAACCGCGAATGGCGCAAGGTGTCCTATGGCGAAGCCAAGCGCACCGTGGATGCGCTGACGCAAGGGCTGCTCAACCTGGGACTCGATGGTCGGCCCGTTGCGATCCTCTCCGGCAATTCGATCGAGCATGCGCTGATGACGCAGGCCGCGATGCAGGCGCGTTCGCCAGCGGCGCCGGTGTCGCCGGCCTATTCCTTGATGAGCCACGATCACGTCAAGCTGAAGTATCTGTTCGACCTGATCAAGCCGGCCGTGGTGATGGTGCAGGACGGCCCGACCTTCGAGAAGGCACTGAAGGCGATCGATCTCACCGGCGTCACCGTGGTTCACGTCGCGCGGCCATGTGAGGGCATCAAGAGCGTCAGCTTTGCTGAGCTCGCGGCAACTCCGGTGACCAAGGACGTCGAGGAGTCGATCGCCAAGATCACGCCCGACACCGTCGGCAAGCTGCTGTTCACTTCAGGCTCGACCGGCATGCCCAAGGCCGTCATCAACACGCAGAAGATGATGTGCGCCAATGCGGCGATGATGATGCAGGTGCGGCCGCGCTCGCCTGATGGTCCTGTTGCGACCATGCTGGACTGGATGCCCTGGAATCACACCATGGGCGGCAACGCGGCGTTCCACCCGATCCTGGTCGATGGCGGCACGCTCTATATCGACGATGGCCGGCCGATGCCGGGCCAGTTCGAGGAGACGCTGCGAAACCTGCGCGAGATCTCGCCGACCTACTACGCCAATGTACCGGCCGGTTACGCGGCGCTCGCGGCCGCCATGGAAAAGGATGATGCGCTCTGCCGCTCGTTCTTCAAGAACCTGTCGATCATGGCCTATGGCGGCGCGCGGCTGCCTGATGATCTCTACGATCGCATGCAGGCTCTCGCCGTCAAGACCACCGGCGAACGCATCGTGTTCTACACCGGCTGGGGCTCGACCGAGACCGCGCCGACCTCGACCGGCACCTATTGGGACACCGAGCGCGTCGGCCTGATCGGCCTGCCATTCCCCGGCGTCGAGTTGAAGATGGTGCCGTGCGGCTCGAAATACGAATTGCGGCTGCGCGGCGTCAACGTTACGCCGGGCTATTTCGGCCAGTCTGAGCTGACAAAGAAGATGTTCGACGAGGAAGGCTTTTACTGCATCGGCGATGCCGGGATCTTCGTCGACGATGCCGATCCGGTGAAGGGCATCATCTTTGCAGGCCGCGTGGTCGAAGACTTCAAGCTCACCACCGGCACCTTCGTGCATGTCGGCTCGCTGCGGACCGATGCGATCGCGGCGGCCACGCCTGTCGTGCACGACGCGCTGGTCGCGGGGCAGGACCGCCCGTTCATCGGCCTGCTCGCCTGGCCCAATTTGCACGCCTGCCGGCAACTCGTCGGCAATCCCGAGCTGAGCTTCGAGGACGCAGTGAAGCACCCCGAGATCGTCGCCTGCTTCAAGCGCGGGCTGGAGACGCACAACAGGGAGTGCGAAGGTGCCAGCAGCCGCATCATCGCGCGCGCCATGCTGATGGTCGAGCCGCCCTCGATCGACGGCAACGAACTCACCGACAAGGGCTACATCAACCAGCGCGCCGGCCTCGAACGCCGCGCGGCACTGGTCGAGCGGCTCTATGCCGACAAGCCTGATCAGGATGTGATCGTGCTGAAATGAAGACGACACTCGCTCACCTCGTCATTCCGGGATGGCCCGAAGGGCCAGGCCCGGAATCCATAACCCCGGCTCGTGGTTATGGATTCTCAGATGTGCAATTGCGCATCATAGCTCGCGACTTCGTCGCGCCCGGGAATGACGGTCTCAATGACAACGAATAAGAGGTAGCCCGCCATGAACTTCGATTTCTCCGACGACCAGAAGCAGCTCCGCGATCAGGCGCGCAAATTCCTCACCGAAAAATGCTCGCCGAAGGCGGTGCGTGTGGTGCTCGACGGCAAGGCGCCTTACGACAAGGAACTCTGGAAGGGCCTCGCCGAGATGGGTTTCCTCGGCGTCGCGATCCCCGAGGAATTCGGTGGCGCGGGCGCCGGCCATCTCGAGCTCTGCGTGATCGCCGAGGAGATGGGCCGCGCGAACGCGCCGGTGCCGTTCTCGTCAACCGTGTATCTCGCCGCCGAAGCGCTGCTGATCGCAGGCAGCGAGGCGCAAAAGAAGAAATGGCTGCCGGCGATTGCCTCGGGCGAGGCGATCGGCACGCTGGCGCTGTTCGAGGGCAAGGGCAATCCGTCGCCGAAGAGCGTCAAGCTCACGGCCGCGAACGGTGTCCTGAACGGCGTGAAGAAGCCTGTCGCCGACGGTGCGGTTGCCGACTTCGCGGTGGTCGCGGCGCGCACAGGAGCGAGCGGGCGCGACGGTGATATCTCGCTGTTCCTCGTTGATCTCAAGGCCGGTGGCGTCGAGGTGAAGAGCCTCACCAATCTCGATCCGACCCGCGGGCAGGCGGAGATCACCTTCAAGGACGCTAAGGCCGAGCCGCTCGGCGCTACCGGCGAAGGATGGAGCATTTTGACCCAGGTGCTCGACCGCGCCGCGGTGCTCTGTGCGTTCGAGCAGGTCGGCGGCTCCGACCGTGCGCTGGAAATGGGCCGCGACTACGCACTCGACCGCATCGCCTTCGGCCGCCAGATCGGCTCGTTCCAGGCGGTCAAGCACATGCTTGCCGACATGTATGTCTCGGCCACGCTGGCGCGCTCCAACAGCTATTACGGTGCCTGGGCACTTTCGACCAACGCGGCTGAATTGCCGGAAGCCGCCGCTGCCGCGCGCATCAGCGCGACGCAGGCGTTCCAGCACTGCGCCAAGAACAACATCCAGGTCCACGGCGGCATGGGCTTCACCTGGGAGTTCGACTGCCACATGTACTACCGCCGCGCCAACGCCATGGCGCTCGGGCTCGGCAGCCTCAGCTATTGGGAAGACCAGTTGATCGACCGCATGCGCAAGAAGAACGCGGCGTAATCCGCCGCTCGTATCCCGGACGCGATGCGGCATGTAATGCCGCTTCGCAGAGCCGGGACCCGGAGGCCGCAATGGACCCCGGCTCGGCAGCGCATCACTTCGTGCTGCGCAGCGTCCGGGGAACGAACCGAGAGATGAGACCATGAATTTCGACGACACCCCGCAGGAAGCCGAGTTCCGCGCCACCGCGCGCGCCTGGATCGGTGCGAATGCGCCCAAGCAATACGAGGACGAGCTGCGCAAATCCTCGCTTGGCCGCACGCAGTTGAAAAACGCCAACATTCTCGACGTGGCAAAAGCCTGGCAGAAAAAGAAGGCCGACGCCGGCTGGGCCTGTCTGCACTGGCCGAAAGAGTATGGCGGTCGCGGCTCATCGCCGATCGAGCGCGTGATCTGGCAGCAGGAAGAAGGGCCGTTCGGACTGCTGTCCCGCATGTTCATCATCGGCCACGGCATGTGCGGGCCGACCATGATGGCGTTCGCGCGCGAGGAGCATAAGCGCGCCTATCTGCCGCCGTTGGCCTCCGGTGAAAAGATCTGGTGCCAGCTGTTCTCCGAACCGGCCGGCGGTTCTGACGTCG
Organism: Bradyrhizobium sp. CCBAU 65884; assembly: GCF_028128835.1. Classification (NCBI taxonomy): domain Bacteria; kingdom Pseudomonadati; phylum Pseudomonadota; class Alphaproteobacteria; order Hyphomicrobiales; family Nitrobacteraceae; genus Bradyrhizobium; species Bradyrhizobium sp. CCBAU 65884. The sequence continues at coordinate 33,546 of NZ_LBJU01000093.1, forward strand.
CCGGCCTGCGCACGCGCGCGGAAAAGGACGGCGACGACTGGATCATCAACGGCCAGAAGATCTGGACCTCGGGCGCGCATTATTCCGACTACGGCATCTTGCTCACGCGCACCGATCCGACCGTGCCCAAGCACAAGGGCCTCACCATGTTCTTCCTGGACATGAAGAGCCCGGGTGTCGAAGTGCGGCCGATCAAGCAGGCGAGCGGCGCTTCCGACTTCAACGAGGTCTATTTCACCAACGTCAGGATTCCTGATCATCAGCGCCTCGGCGAGGTCGGCGACGGCTGGAACGTCTCGCTGACCACGCTGATGAACGAGCGCAGCGCGATCGGCGCGGCCGTCGCGACCGGATTTCCGGAGCTGTTCGAGTACTGCTCCAGCCTGATGCTCGACGACGGCCCCGCGATCGAGGATCGCGCGGTGCGCTCGAAGCTGGCGAACTGGGCGGTGAAGGCGAGCGGGCTGAAATACACCAGCATGCGCGCGATCTCGGCGCTGTCGAAAGGCGAACGGCCGGGGCCGGAAAATTCCATCGGCAAGCTGGTGGCGGGCTCGATGATCCAGGACGTTGCGACCTACGCGTTGGACCTGCAGGGTGCGGGCGGCGTCGTCGGCGGCGAGGATGGCGAGCTCGCCGGCCGTTTCCAGGCGATGCTGCTGCGCGCGCCCGGCACCCGCGTCGAAGGCGGCACCGACGAGATCATGCGCAACATCATCGCCGAGCGGGTGCTGGGCCTGCCCGGCGATATCAGGGTCGACAAGGACGTGCCGTTCAACAAGATCCCCACGAAGGGAAGATGAGTTTCGTAGGTTAGCGCAGCGTAACCCACCGTTGGCTGCAACGACGCTCGACAGAAGTGGTGGGTTACGCCTTCGGCTAACCCACCCTACGCACCGCGCAAGGATTGAGAGGTCCGCCATGAATTTCGACGACACCCCGCAGGAAGCCGCGTTCCGCGCCTCCGCGCGCCAATGGGTCGACGCCAATGCGCCGAAGGAGTTGCATGCCGAGTTGTCAAAATCCTCGCTCGGCCGCATTCGCCTTGCCAGCCACGACATCGTCGAGGTCGGCAAGGCCTGGCAGAAGAAGAAGTTCGAAGGCAATTGGGCCTGCCTGCACTGGCCCAAGGAATATGGCGGCCGTGGCGCGACGCCGATCGAGAAGGTGATCTGGCAGCAGGAAGAGGGTGTCTACGGCAAGCTGACGCAGCCGTTCCAGATCGGCGAGGGCATGTGCGGCCCGACCGTGATGGCCTTCGGCAGCGAGGATGCGAAGCGCAGGTATCTGCCGAAGCTCGCCTCGGGCGAGGAGATCTGGTGCCAGCTGTTCTCCGAGCCGTCCGCAGGTTCGGACGTCGCGGGCCTGCGCACCCGCGCGGAGAAGAAGGGCGACAATTGGGTGGTCAACGGCCAGAAGATCTGGACCTCGGGCGCGCATTACTCCGACTACGGCCTTCTGATTGCGCGCACCGATCCGAACGTGCCCAAGCACAAGGGCCTCACCATGTTCTTCCTGGACATGAAGAGCCCCGGCGTCGAAGTGCGGCCGATCAAGCAGGCCAATGGCATGCAGGAGTTCAACGAGGTCTACTTCACCGACGTCGTGATTCCCGACAGCCAGCGGCTCGGCGCCGTCGGCGAAGGCTGGAGCGTCTCGCTGACCACGCTGATGAACGAGCGCATGTCGATCGGCTCGCGCCTTGCGACCGGCGTGCCTGAGATGTTCGAGTTCTGCTCCAATCTGATGCTGGAAGAGGGCCTCGCGATCGACGATCCCGCTGTGCGCTCAAAACTCGCGAGCTGGGCGGCCAAGTCGAGCGGGCTGAAATACACCAGCTACCGCACGATCTCGGCGCTGTCGAAGGGCGAGCGGCCAGGCCCGGAGAATTCGATCGGCAAGCTGGTGTCGGGCATGATGCTGCAGGACATCGCGACCTATGCCATGGACCTGCAAGGCGCGGCCGGTGTTCTCACGGGCAGCGACGAGGAGACCGTGCAGGGCCAGTTCCAGCAGATGCTGCTGTCCTCGCCCTCGATGCGCATCGCCGGCGGCACCGACGAGATCCTGCGCAACATCATCGCCGAGCGCGTGCTGGGACTGCCCGGCGACATCCGCGTCGACAAGGACGTGCCGTACAACAAGATCCCGACCAAGGGGCGGTGATATCACCTCTCGCTGCATCTCGTAGGGTGGGCAAAGCGAAGCGTGCCCACCATATGCAGATGCTCCGGAGCAAGTCTGTCGGTGGGCACGGCGCGATGCGCCTTTGCCCACCCTACGAGAAGAGCGCGAGCTGAACCATGGACGCTACCGTCAAACAATCCGATCGCATCGGCGTACTCGAAGAGCTGCTCAACGAGCGCTACTCCGTCCGGGCCTTCCTTCCCAAAGAGGTTGACCGCGCGACCATCGAGCATGTGCTGACCACCGCGCAGCGCACTGCGTCCTGGTGCAACAGCCAGCCCTGGCAGGTGATCATCGCCAGCGGCGAGGCCAAGGAGCGCTTCCGCAAGGCGATCTACGCGGAAGCCTCGGGCGGTCTCGGCGACGACTACGATTTCACGCCGCCGCGCGAGTATGTCGGTGTTTATCTGGAACGCCGACGCGAAAGCGGCTTTCAGCTCTACAACACGCTCGGCATCATCAGGGGCGACAGAAGCGCCTACGCCAGGCAGGCGCTGGAGAACTACAATTTCTTCGGCGCGCCGCATGTCGCCATCATTCACACCAACGAGCCGCTCGGCATTTACGGTGCGATCGATTGCGGCGCCTATGTCAGCAATTTCATGCTGGCCGCGCAGGCGCTCGGGCTCGGCACGATTCCGCAGGCGGCGCTCGCGCGGCATTCCGGATTGATCCGCCGCCACTTCAATCTGCCCGACGATCGCCGCGTCGTCTGCGGCATTTCGTTCGGCTATGCCGACGACGCCCACAAGGTCAACAGCTACCGCACCTCGCGCGCCAGCGTGGCCGAGACCGTGACCTTCGCGGACGAGTGATCAAGCGGCGTAGTTCTGCGCTATCGCTGCCGGACGCGCGCGAAGACGGCCGTGAGAACGGCCGCCTTCATCTCATCTGAGCTCGGGTGACGCCGGCCGTCAGCCGCCGCTGCCGCCGATCACGGCCCGCACGGTCTCGTCCGGCCCAAAATCCTCGGCGCCGTCGACATAGAGCAGCGCGGCGAGCTTCGAGCGCGCGCGGTTGACGCGGCTCTTGATCGTGCCGACCGCGCAGCCGCAGATCGAGGCCGCGTCTTCGTAGGAGAAGCCGGAGGCGCCGACCAGAATCAGCGCTTCACGCTGGTCCTGTGGAAGCTTGTCGAGCGCCGTGCGAAACTCCTCGAACTCGAGATGCGCGTTCTGCGACGGCTGTGTCTTCAGCGTCTTGGCGTAGTTGCCTTCGGCGTCCTCGACCTCGCGCCGCCGCTTGCGATAATCGGAGCGGAAAAGGTTGCGCAGGATCGTGAACAGCCATGCCGGCAGATTGGAGCCGGGCTGGAACGAGTCGATGTTGGCGAGCGCGCGGAGCAGCGTCTCCTGGACCAAATCATCGGCGCGGTCCGCATTGCCGCTGAGCGAAATGGCGAACGCGCGCAGACTGGGCACGGCCGCCAGGATGTCGTTACGCAGGGAGTCCGTGAGAGGCATTAATCCCTCCCATTGTTGTCGTTGGATCCGCCCTCATTTCCCACGTGGGGTGTCGCTCCCGGCGCATCAAGCTTCTTGATCAGTTCTGCGAACCGATCTGGAACCCCTTGTCGCACGACATCATCATACATGGCGCGCAACTGGTGCCCGATCCGGGATTGAATCTCCGGAGTGAGGCCTCCCTTGCCGGGGGTCGTGCTTCTGCTGGCTTGAGACTTGAGATCTTTCATGACCTGTTCCACGTTTCCCCGAGTTAAGTGACTGTAAAATCGAGAGGTTTTCTCAACCGGGAGCCGTTCCCTGGATAGGCTCAATTCGAGGTTCGAGAAAAAGTTCCCGCTCAGACGGAACTTTTCTTGGCCTGAGGCGTAATCAGCCCAGCAGGGGAACCCGGGCCCCCCTCGGATTGCCTGGACCTTAAGGTTGGCCCGAAGATGAATGGAGTGGGGATGTCCCGTTCACAGCTTGTTGCTGAACACTTGCCGTTGTTGCGCCGGTACGCACGCGCCCTGACGGGCAGCCAGGCCTCCGGTGACGCCTATGTCGCAGCCATGTTGGAAGCCATGCTGGGGGATCCCTCGGTGCTGGACGAGAGCCATGGGCCGCGCGCGGGCCTGTTCCGGCTGTTCACCCAGATCTGGAATTCGGTCTCCGTCAACGATGATTCCGAGGTGACGACCTTGCCGATGCCGCCGGAGCGGCGGCTGTCGAACATCACGCCGTTGCCGCGCCAGGCCTTCCTGCTGCTCTCGCTGGAGGGATTTTCGGAAGAGGAAGTCGGCTACATCCTCGGCACCGACGTCGCCGAGACGCGGCGGCTTGCGGATGCCGCCGGACGCGAGATGGCCGCCGAGATCGCCACCGACGTGCTGATCATCGAGGACGAGACCTTCATCGCCATGGACCTCGAGAGCCTGGTGAAGAATCTCGGCCACAATGTCGTCGGCGTCGCGCGCACGCATGCCGATGCGGTGGCGCTGGCCAAGAACAAGCGGCCCGGCCTGATCCTCGCCGACATCCAGCTCGCCGACGGCTCGTCGGGCCTCGACGCTGTCAACGAGCTGCTGCGCACGTTCGAGGTGCCCGTGGTGTTCATCACCGCGTATCCCGAGCGCTTCCTCACCGGCGAGCGCCCGGAGCCGGCGTTCCTGATCTCAAAACCGTTCCAGCCCGCGATGGTCTCGGCGGTGGCGAGCCAGGCGCTGTTCTTCCAGCGCAACTCGCGCAACCGCACACCGAAGGCGCCGGCGGCTTAATAGAGCTGGCCATTTGGCCAAACGATCCGATCCGGCGTGCTGCAAGGCACGCCGGATTTTTCGTTTCGCCTGCCGTGCTTGACGTGCGTCGGCTTCGCCGCTCATACCTCCTGCATTGATCCCAGCCGGAGATGTGCCCATGGACCAGCAACTCCTCGATCGCCTCGCCATCCGCGATCTCGTCGAGAACTGGGCGGTGTGGCGCGATGCCGGCGACTGGGAGCGCTTTGCCACGGTCTGGCACGAAGAGGGCTGGATGTCCGCCACCTGGTTTCAGGGGCCGGCGCGGGATTTCATGCGCGTCAGCCAGGAGGGATTTGCCAGGGGCGTTCGCATCCTGCATTTCCTCGGCGGCACCAGCATCGACCTCGCAGGCGAACGGGCCATCGCGCAGACCAAAATGACGATTTCGCAGCGTGCCCCGGTGCACGACGTCGTTTGCGACGTCGTCTGCACCGGGCGCTTCTACGATTTCCTGGAAAAGCGGCAGGGAAAATGGGGCATCGTCCGCCGCCAGCCGATTTATGAAAAGGATCGGATCGACCCAGTCGATCCCGCCGCGACGCTCCGTCTCGATCAGACAGCGCTCGCCGGGCTGCCCGAAGGCTATCGCCACCTCGCCTACATGCAGGAGCTGATCGGCTACAAGGTCAAGCGCGACATGCCGGGGCTGATCGGACCCGAGGTCGAGAAGCTCTATGGCGAAGGGCGGGAGTGGTTGGCGGGGAAGTGAACCCCAGAAAAAAAGTAAGGCGCGACTGGCATCACCACAGTCGCGCCCTACGTCGCCGGCTTATGGGGCAGGGGGAATAGCCGGCTGTTGAGACGACTCCTGTCTGCGAAAGTCGTTCCACCCCTCGCGGAATATTTTGTGCACGTTGTCGCATTTGTCGCACACGGTTAAGTGATCGTAACTGCTGAGAACCCCCGATCCTTCCCCGGCGTTGTTCCCGCGATCGCCATGGGGCGAGGGACCGACAGCCATGTCACAGATTCATAAGGTATTTTTGAGTGCCGTCGCCGTGGCTGCGACGCTCGGTGCCGTGCAGCTGGCCTCGGGCCATGATCTGGCGGACCGCTGGCAGGCGGTCGCCGACAAGGCCGACAAGCCCGGCCACAACGTCAATCGTACCGGCAAGGCCGACCGGCTCGCCGAGATCAAGCAGGCAGCAGTTCCAACCCGCACCGTCTCGATGCGGCTGAACGACCTCGCCGGCACCTCGGTGCTGCTGCGGGTCCCCGCCGTGATCGAAACCGGCAATGCCAAGCCGCCGGCGCTGCTCCAGAACCAGAAGAAGGTGCGCAACCGGCCGACGATCGCCTGCGAGCCGATGGTCAGCTCCCTGACCGAGGTCGCAAAGCTGCTCCAGCCCGGCCGCTGCGTGACCTGATCCGCCTAGGCACTGGACAGATCGTCCTCCCGCCCGCAGGGCGATTCTTCACGTCCACTTGATCCCCTCTACGCTCGCGTTATATCCCGGGTTTCTTCCCCTTCGTATTGACCGGGTAAACGCATGACGACGTCAGACACGGCTGTGCATACGCAGCCCTTCCAGGCCGAGGTTTCCGAGCTTCTGCACCTGATGGTGCACTCCGTCTATTCCGAGACCGATATCTTTCTGCGCGAGCTCGTCTCCAATGCCTCGGACGCCTGCGACAAGCTGCGCTATGAGGCGATCGCAAGTCCTTCGCTGCTCGGCGAGGGCGACGCGCTCAAGATCCGCATCATCCCGAACAAGGCGGCCGGGACGCTCACGATCGCCGACAACGGCATCGGCATGGAGCGGCAGGAGCTGATCGACCATCTCGGCACCATCGCCCGCTCCGGCACCAAGGCGTTCGTGTCGAAGCTGAAGGAGGCCAAGGACGGCCTCGGCCTGATTGGCCAGTTCGGCGTCGGCTTCTATTCCGCCTTCATGGTCGCCGACAAGATCGTCGTGGTCAGCCGCCGCGCCGGCGAGAGCGACGTCTGGACCTGGACGTCCTCCGGCGGCTCCGGCTTCGAGATCGCCCGTGCCGGCGACGAGGAGGCCGCCCGCGTGACGCGCGGCACCGAGATCGTCCTGCACCTGAAGGACGACGCCAAGAAATATCTCGAGAGCTTTGAGATCGAGCGCATCGTCGGTGCCTATTCCGACAACATCCTGTTCCCAATCGAGCTGGTGCCGGAAGAGGGCGAGCCGCGCCAGATCAATTCGGCCAGCGCGCTGTGGCAACGCTCGAAATCCGAGCTGACCGCCGACGACTACAAGAAGGCCTATCAGCAGATCGCCTCGGCTTTCGACGATCCCGCGATGACGCTGCATTACCGCGCCGAGGGCCGCTACTCCTATGCCGTGCTGCTGTTCGCACCCTCGACCAAGCCGTTCGATTTGTTCGAGCCGAACCGCAAGGGCCGGGTGAAGCTTTACGTCCGCCGTGTCTTCATCACCGACGATGCCGATCTGTTGCCGGGCTATCTGCGCTTCATCCGCGGTGTCGTCGACAGCGAGGATCTCCCGCTCAACATCTCCCGCGAGATGCTGCAGAACAATCCACAGCTGGCGCAGATCCGGAAAGCGGTGGCGACCCGGGTCGTGTCGGAGCTCGAAAGCCTCGCCGAGAAGGATCCGGAGAACTTTGCCAGGATATGGGACGCCTTCGGTGCGGTGCTCAAGGAAGGCATTTACGAGGATTTCGAGCGGCGCGAAAAGCTGCTGGCACTGTCGCGCTTCACCACGACGTCGGGCGAAAAGCGGTCGCTGAAGCAGGTCATCGCCGATTTCAAGCCGAACCAGACCGAGATCTATTATCTCGTCGGCGACAGCATCGAGCGACTGAAATCCAATCCGCGGCTGGAGGCTGCGACCGCGCGCGGCATCGAGGTGCTGCTGCTGTCCGATCCCGTCGATGCGTTCTGGACCTCGATGCCGTCGGAGTTCGAGGGCAAGCCGCTGAAGTCACTCAGCCAGGGCGATCTCAATCTCGACCTGATTCCGCGCGTCGATGACAAGGACGAGGCAAAGAAGGACGAGCCCGAGGCGGATGAAGCGGCCACCATCGCCGTGATCAAGGCCGCGCTCGGCGAGCGTGTCAGCGACGTCAAGGCCTCGACGCGCCTCACCAGCTCGGCCTCCTGCCTCGTCGCCGACAGCCAGGGCCCGAGCCGCGAGCTCGAGCGCATCCTGTCGCAGCAAAACCGCGGCATGAAGACCAAGCCGATCCTGGAGATCAATCTGCGCCATCCGATGGTGGGCGCGATCGCCAAGGCGCAAGCCGGCTCGAAGGCGGTCGACGATCTCAGCCTGCTCCTGCTCGAGCAGGCGCAGATCCTGGACGGTGAACTGCCGGAGGATCCCGCCGCGTTTGCGGCGAGGCTGAACCGGCTGGTGCTGCAGGGGCTCGGCGCCTAGCGCCGCAGCCCGCGGCGCTCACCTTGCCGTCATCTGTCCCTAGGAACAGTCGCCTCCGGCCTGGTGTTATGCCATACGAGGCCGTCGGCATCAGATCCGACGACGCCGTCGATTCGAGGACTAAGTCCATGCGCCTGTCGATTTTGACCCTCACCGCGATTGCCACGCTGTTCGTCGCGGCGGATGCCAGCGCCCAGACCTATGATCCGCGCTACCCGGTGTGCATGCACGTTTACACGCCCGGCGGCGGCTTCGGCGGTGGCGGCGGCGATTATTTCGACTGCTCTTTCACCTCGCTGCCGCAGTGCCGCGCGACCGCGTCGGGCCGCTCGGCCAGCTGCGACGTCAATCCCTACTACGCCTTCGACCAGCCGCCGCCGCGCCGGCGTCACAAGAAGCAGCAATAGCGATCTGCGATGCAACGCACCGGGACACTGTTTATGCGCTTCTCGTTCGGAATGGTCGTGATCGTGGGCGCGGTGCTCGCAGCCGCGCCGTCGCATGCGCAGACTTTTGATCCGCGCTATCCCGTCTGCATGCACGTTTATTCAGGTGCGAACGGGGGAGGCGGGGAGTGGTACGACTGCTCCTTCACCTCGTTGCCGCAGTGCCGCGCCACAGCTTATGGCCGATCCGCGATCTGCGATCTCAATCCGTATTACCCGGTTCACGCGCCGCCGCCGCACTTGCGCTACAGGCGTAGCGGCTAGCGTCGGCAGCGCGCATCTCCTTCCTGCCCCCACAGCTCGACCACCTTGGGCCAGTGCGATCGGTCTCGGCCGTCACCATGCCGCCGAACTCACCGGCGTTGCCGTGCGGCGGTAAAGGATCACTAGAGTTAACCGCGCCCTAACAGAGTTTTACCTTGTCTCTTAACACCTGGGCAGGGCGCGGGGGCTAGATTGCCTGATGTCAGCAGGCGGCCCGAAAGAATCAACGGCATGACCACCGGTGTCATCGAACCACAAAACGTCGCGCGCGCGCCTTCGGCTTCAAAGATATGGCTGAAGGCCATCGAGCTCACCGCGCGGATCGAGACGCTGCCGGGACGTCTGTTCGCGGACGTCATCGACGATTGGGCACAGCGCCAGCCCGACCGCGTCGCGCTGGTCACGGACGACGCAAGCCTCGACTATGAAGGCCTGTCGAAGCGCATCAAGCGCTACGCGCGCTGGGCGCGCTCGGCCGGCGTGGTCAAGGGTGATGCGGTCGCGTTGATCATGCCGAACGGCATCGATTATGTCGCGGCCTGGCTCGGCATCAGTCGGATCGGCGGTGTGGCGGCGCTGCTCAATACCAAGCTGGTGGGGCAGTCGCTCGCGCATTGCCTCGATGTGGCAAAGCCCTCGCATATCATCGTTGCGCATGAGCTGACGGAGATGCTGGAGAGCGCAACGCCGCATCTGAAGACGCAGGCCAAGGTCTGGACGCATGGCGATGCCCGCAGCGAGCGCGCCATCGACGTCGCCCTTGCGGCGCTGGACGATGCTCCTTTGTCGCCGGAGGAGCACGGCGAGGTCACCATTGATGATCGCGCGCTATTGATCTACACCTCAGGCACCACCGGCCTGCCGAAGGCTGCCAGCATCAGCCACCGCCGCATTCTCAATTGGGGCCTTTGGTTCGCCGGCCTCACCGGCGCGAGCCCGCAAGACCGGCTCTACGATTGCCTGCCGCTGTTCCACTCGGTCGGCGGCATCGTCGCGCCCTGCAGCATGCTCGCTGCCGGCGGCTCGGTGGTGATCGCGGAGAAATTCTCGGCCTCGCATTTCTGGTCCGACATCGTGCGCCATGACTGCACGTTGTTTCAATATATCGGCGAGCTCTGCCGTTATCTGCTCAAGGCGGCGCCGTCGGAATATGAGAACCGGCATCGTCTCCGCCTCGTCTGCGGCAACGGCCTGCGCGGTGACATCTGGGAAGACTTTCAGGCGCGCTTCGCCATTCCGCGCATCCTCGAATTCTATGCGGCGACGGAAGGCAATTTCTCGCTGTTCAACGTCGAGGGGCAGCCGGGCGCGATCGGTCGCATCCCGCCGCTGCTGGCGCATCGCTTCCCTGCCAATCTCGTCAAGCTCGATCCCGACAGCGGCGCGCCGCTGCGCAACGAAGAGGGGTTTTGCCTCGCCTGCGCCCGCGGCGAGGCCGGCGAAGCCATCGGCCGCATCGGCACCGCCGATGAAGGCGGCGGCCGGTTCGAGGGCTACACCGACCCCGGCGAGACCGAGAAGAAGGTTCTTCGCGATGTCTTTGCCAGGGGCGATGCCTGGTTCCGCACCGGCGATCTGATGCGGATCGACGACAAGGGCTTCTTCCATTTCGTCGATCGGATCGGGGACACGTTCCGCTGGAAGGGTGAGAACGTCGCGACCTCGGAGGTCAATGACGCAATGCGCGATTTCACCGGCGTGGTCGATGCCACCACCTACGGCGTCAGCGTCCCCGGCGCCGACGGCCGCGCCGGCATGAGCGTGATCGTCGTCAACGAGGGTTTTGACATTGCGGCATTGCCCGCACATCTCGCGCAGCGCCTGCCGGCCTACGCACGGCCCGTCTTCATTCGCGTCTCCAGCGAGATCGATGCGACCGAGACGTTCAAGCAGAAGAAGGGCGATCTGTCGCGGGAGGGCTTCGATCCCGCCGCGATCTCCGATCCGCTGTTCATGGCAGATCCGAAGTCCGGGGCCTATGTGGCGCTCGATACGGAGGCCTATGCGCGAATCGTGGACGGCTCGATCAGGCTGTAAATCGCGCCAAAATCCGCAGATAGGTCCAATTTTATCTGAATTGTCCAAGAAGCCATTTACTTCTGTCGGGTAAACAAGCGGCCATGGGGAGGCGGCCAGCAAGAGCCGCCGCAACGCCAACGATAACAAAGCGAGCCAGCCATGTCGGTAAGGTCTAAGGTCATTGACGCGATCCAGCAGATCGCCAAAGAGCAGCACGTCACGCTTCCCGCGCTCTCGGACGATCTGTCGCTGCACGAGACGGGTTTCGACTCGCTCGCCTTCGCCATCCTGGTCGCGCGCCTCGAGGACGAGACCGGCGTCGACCCCTTCACCATCTCCGAGGACGCAGCGTTTCCCGCCACGGTCGGCGATTTCGTGCGGGCCTACGAAAATGTCCCCGCGTGAGATCTTTGCGCTTCGCGACCATCTCGGCGCGGAGCTGACCGGCCGTACGCTGTCGGACGCGCACACCTGCGTGTCGCTGACCGATATCCTGTCGCAGACGGTCCTGGGCGGCCGCCTGCGCGAATTATCCGGCCGCTCCGTGCTGCTCAAATTGTCCGATCAGCTGCGGTCGGGCCTTGCCATGATCGAGCTCGACGGCATCGCGCGTCGCATGCTGCTGTGCCCGCCCGATCTCAATCCGGCGTATCTCGAGGCGCTGATCGCCGATGCCGGGATCGATGCCGTCGTGACCGACGAATCCGACCGGCGGGCCGGGACTGGCATCCCGCTCATCGTCACTGCGCAATTGCCGCCTGAAGCCACCGCGCCGGTCAAGACCGAACGCGGAACGGAATGGCTGATGCTCACCTCGGGTACCTCGGGCGTGCCGAAGATCGTCGGCCACACGCTGGAGGCGCTGACCGGCGCGATCGTTGCCGAAGGCCCCGCGCGGGGCGCGGCGCCGGTCTGGGCGACCTTCTATGACATTCGCCGCTATGGCGGCCTGCAAATCTTCCTGCGCGCCGTGCTTTCCGGCGGCTCGATGGTGCTGTCCGATCCCCATGAGGCGCTCGGCGATCACGTCGCGCGGCTGAAGGCGCGCGGCGTCTCGCACATCTCCGGCACGCCCTCGCACTGGCGCAAGCTCCTGATGAGCGGTTCGGCCGCGCAGTTCGCCCCGGCTTACGTCCGCCTCTCCGGTGAAATCGCCGACCAGGCGGTGCTCGACGGGCTGAAGGCGGCATTCCCCAACTCCTCCGTCGGTCATGCCTACGCCTCGACCGAAGCCGGCGTCGGCTTTGCCGTCAATGACGGGCTGGAAGGCTTTCCGGCCGACTATCTCGGCAATCGCAATGGCGTCGAGATGAAGGTGGTCGACGGCTCGCTGCGTATCCGTTCGACGCGCACCGCGCATGCCTATGTCGGCCGCAATGCCGCCGCGCTCACCGACGACGACGGATTTGTCGACAGCGGCGACATCGTCGAGCTGCGCGGCGAGCGCTATTATTTCGTCGGCCGCCGCGGCGGCATCATCAATATCGGCGGGCTGAAGGTCCACCCCGAGGAGATCGAGGCGGTCATCAACCGCCATCCCGACGTGCGGATGTCGCGGGCCAAATCGCGCAAGAGCCCGATCACCGGCGGCATCGTGGTCTCCGACGTGATCCTCACCGAGGGCACCGATCCCGCGCGCGCGAAAGAGATCCGCGACCAGATCCTGGAGCGGTGCCGCGCGCAGCTCGCGTCCCACAAGGTGCCGGCGGTGATCCGCTTCGTCGAGGCGCTCGACGTCACCCCGGCCGGAAAACTGGCGCGCACCGATGCATAATGTCCTCGTCACCGGCGGCAGCCGCGGCATCGGCCTCGCGATCGGCAAGCGCCTCGCCGGCGCCGGCTACAACGTGGTCGCGGCCGCCCGACGCGAGAGCGAGGAGCTCAAGGTAGCGATTGCGGAGTCCGAAGGGCGCCTGCATTTCCGCGCCTGCGACCTTGCCGTGATCGACGCCATTCCGGCTTTTGCAAAACTCGTGCGCGACGAGTTCGGCCCGACCTACGGCCTCGTCAACAATGCCGGCCTCGGCACCGAAGGCCTGCTCGCCACCATGCATAATTCCGAGATCGAGGCATTGGTGCAGCTCAACGTGCTGTCGCCGATCATCCTCACCAAATATGTGGCACGGCAGATGATGGCCGACGGCGCCGGCCGCATCGTCAACATCTCCTCGATCATCGCGACCACCGGCTACAACGGCCTGTCCGTCTATGGCGCAACCAAGGCGGCCGCCACCGGCTTCACCCGCTCGCTCGCGCGCGAGGTCGGCAAGCTTGGCATCACCGTGAACGCGGTCGCGCCGGGTTTCATCGACACCGAGCTCACGCACAATCTGTCCGACGAGGCGCGCAAGCGCATCGCCGGCCGCAGCGCGCTACGCCGCCTGCCGGAGACGGACGACGTCGCGCGCATGGTGGAGTATCTGCTCGGCGAGGGTGGTCGCAACGTGACAGGTACGGTGTTCACCATCGATGCGGGAAATACGGCGTAAGCGGAACTCCGCCGTCACAATTGAATTGATTCGGCACAATGACATGCAGCCGGATTTGGTCGTAAGATGCCCCGCAATCGATTGGGTTACGTCAATCGATCTGCCCTAATCGACAGGGAGCAGTCCATGACCATGCCCAACATGACCGCTTCAAATCAGGGCCGGACCGAGCAATCCCGCGCGAAGCCGGACGATGCCCGTTGCCCGCCGATGACGCACCAGAATTCCGGCGGTCATGGTCACGAAATGTACCCGCAGCAATTCGTGCGCCTGGTCGGCTGCCACGATGCGTCTCTCGATAATTTGCGCAAGCGTCAGGACGAGAAGCTGCATTAGCAGCTCATGTCCGGTCTTTCGGCAGGTCAATTCGTTCGTGTGAAAATTCCGGCGGCCCTTCGGTGAGGCGGCGGATGCGGCGGTCGCGTTCGTCCACGGGCAATGCCGGATCGAGCAGCGTCTCGATCTCGTGGACCGCGATCTCTTCGATCCTGGCGGCGTCCGATGCGATCGGGTGCACCGGGGAGAGGACCGGGGGCGCGACCTTCAGGCCCAGCTCGATCAGCTTGCAGATTGCATCCGAGCGGGTCAGTTGATGGGCTTCAGCCCAGGCATCGACGGCTGCCGTCAGTCTTTCGGGCATCTTCACCGCGCTGATCGGGTCGATGCCCGTGCGCCGGCGGACCGGAGAGGTGGAATCCTTGCTGCCGAAGTCGGACACCTCGATCATCCCATGCAACCCTTGGAGCTGAAGACGATAGCCGTTCTTCCCGACCGGCCGCTTGATGCCGATCAAAGACACGCTGCGGCATTGCAACGCGGCCTCATCTTCTGTTGCCGTATCTTGTTGTCCGGGACCGTTTCGGCCAAAGATTGAAAGGGGCCGCCGGCCGGCGAACCCGGATCGATCCTGCCACGTATTTGTTTCGCATTCCAACCATCCGGCATTCCCGATGATCTCAGGCGAATCCTTCTATGGCGGCATTCCCGTCTTCCGCGGCTTCACCAGCCTGATGGACCCTGTGCTCTATGCGCCGCTGCCGGACGATTGGAGCATCGGCGTTGCCGATATCGTCGATTCCACCAAGGCGATCGCGGCGCAGCGCTACAAGGCGGTGAACATGGCCGGCGCCGCCGTGATCGCGGCGGTGACGAACGCATTGGGAGGACGCGAATTCCCCTTCGTGTTCGGCGGCGACGGCGCCAGCTTTGCGGTTGCGCCAGGCGATCTCGAATCTGCCCGAGAGGCGCTGGCGGCAACCGCGACCTGGGTGCGGGAAGATCTCGATCTGACGATGCGGGTCGCGCTGGTGCCGGTCAGCGCCATCCGCGCGCAGGGCCGCGACGTGCGCGTCGCGCGGTTCGGTCCGTCGGCCAACCTGTCCTACGCGATGTTCTCGGGCGGCGGGCTCGCCTTCGCCGATGCCGCAATGAAGCGCGGGGAGTTTGCCGTCCCGGCCGCGCCGGCGGGCACGCAGCCCGATCTCTCGGGCCTGTCCTGCCGCTTCGAGGTGATACCGGCCTCACGTGGGCTGATCCTCTCGGTTCTGGTGATGCCGGCGCGCGGCGCCGATCCGCACGCCTTCCGCAAGGTGATCGAGGACATCATCCACCTCGTCGAGCGCAGCCCGGACGGCGCCCGTCCGGTGCCGCCGCAGGGGCCGCCGCTGAAATGGCCGCCACAGGGGCTGGAATACGAAGCCCGTACCAGGCGCGGTGGTCCGCTGCTCGCGCGCCGCGCCACCGTGCTGGCCTATACGCTGTTCGTCTATCTGATCATGCGTTTCGACCTCAACGTCGGCGGCTTCGTGCCAAACGTCTACAGGCGTCAGGTGGTCGAGAACTCGGACTTCAGGAAATTTGACGACGGCCTGCGCATGATCCTCGATTGCACGCCGCAGCTCGAACGCGCGCTGAGCGACCGACTGGCGATTGCGGCCCGTGACGGCATCGTACGCTACGGCCTCTACCAGCAGGATGCCGCCATGATGACCTGCTTCACGCCGTCGGCGCTACGCAGCGATCATGTGCACTTCATTGATGGCGCGCGAGGCGGCTACGCCTCGGCGGCGACGGCGCTGAAGGCGATGATGGCGTAGGACGATCTCGTGCCCCGGACGCAGCGCAGCACGCAGTGATGCGCTGCTGAGCCGGGGCCCATGTCTCGATCGTACCGTGCTGCTTTCTGGGTCCCGGACGCAGCGAAGCAGCGTTGCACGCTGCATCGCGTCCGGGACACGGGAGCGGGGTTACCGTCCCGCCCGCGTCCAGGTCTCTCCGCCGCAGAGCGCGCCGACGCAGCCTTCGACCCGCAGCGAATCCGCTCCCGTCACGGAGATGCTGCTGGCATAAGTGCTGCCGTCGTCGGCGTTGTAGATCTGGCCCGACCATTTGTTCGGACCGGAGGGCTGCATGCCGCTGAACAATGGCAAGCCGATCATCGGGCGCCTGGCGAGCTCGCGATTGGGGTTCTTGCTGTCGGTGGCGGGTTGGCCGGTCGCGGTGTCGTAGGGCTCGCGCAGCCAGGCGACGACGCCGCAGATGCCGCCGCTGCACTTGCTGATCTTGACGCGCGCATCGCCCGCCTGGGTGAGCCATGTCCCATCGGCGCTCTGCGCATGTGCGGCCGTCGCGCCGAGCAGCGCAGCGAGGAGGACGATGAGAGCAGCGAATCTGGAAGTCATGGAAGAGGCCCCGAAAATGGAGCGCCTCCATAGCAGCCCGGCGGGATAGTGCAACGCAGGCTGGAATCACATTCCTGCGTTCATTGCCTTCGTTCGATGTCCTGCGATCATTTGTCCCAGCGCGCGAAGGCGACCGCGGCCGCAGTCGACAGGCCGAACACCGCCATGGCACCGCCGACCAGCGCGAACAAGGTCCACGCCGGCGCCTGCGTCATCATGAGGCCGACGCCGCCGATCGCGACGATCAAGAGCCGCGCGGTGGAAGCGAGCACAGGGCCGCCGACGCGCGCCGCGCCTTGCGAGGAGAAGTAGAGCGACACGCCGATGCCGAAGAACACGAAGGTCGGGCCGGCCCAGTGGAAATAGCTGTGCGCGGCGGCGGTGACGCCGGAATCGCGCGTGAAGAGTGCGACCCACAGCGATGGAGCGAGCGCGACAGCGAGGCCGATCAGGCCGACCGTCAATCCGGAAGCTGCAGCGGCGGTCCAGGCCACACGCCGGGCGCGCTTCACCTGTCCGGCGCCCATCGCCATGCCGACCATCGGCACCGAGGCGATGCCGAAGGCAAACGTGATCGGGATCAACAAGAATTCCAGCCGCGAGCCGATGCCGTAGCCGGCCAGCATCTCGGTGCCGAAAGTGGCCAGGATCTTCGTGAAGATCAAAATGGTGAGCACGGTCTGGAGCGGCGACAGGCAGGCCACCGCACCAACCTTGAGGATGTCCAGGAACATCGCGCGCTCGAAATGAAACGCGCGAATATTCAGCGGCAGCCGGCTGCGGCCGGACGCGAGATACCAGAGGAAGAAGATCGCGGCGCAGGTGAACGCGATCAATTGGCCGCTGGCGACGCCCGGCATGCCGAAGGGCTTCACGCCGAACAGGCCGAGCCCCAACGTGCCGCCGATCGCGATCTGCAACACGCTCGCCCCGATCAGCGTCATCGACGGCAGGCGCATGTCGCCGGTGCCGCGGATCACCGAGGCCAGCGTGTTGACGAGCCAGATCGCGACCGCGCCGGAGAACAGCACCTGCGAATAGCCGCTGGCCTCCTCGAGCACGCGATCGCGCCCGCCGAGCAGCGTGAAGAAGGAACGGCCGAAGACGAGCATCATCACCGTGAAGAACAGCCCGCCGCAGAGGCCGATGATGGCGGCATGCAGCGCCAGCGTCGCGGCGCGGTCACGATCCCCGGCGCCGAGCGCGCGGCTGATCGCGGACGAAACGCCGCCGCCCATCGCGCCCGCGCTCATCATCTGCGTCAGCATCGCGAACGGAAACACCAGCGCGATCGCGGCGAGCGGAATGGTGCCGAGCCGGCCGATATAGGAGGTCTCGGCGATCGCAACCAAAGTGCTGCCGACCATCGCGATCATGTTGGGGATCGCGAGCCGCAGCAGCGTCGGCAGGATCGGGGCCGTCAGCAGGCTGGCGATGGGAGAGGCGACCGGCGCAAGCGGCGGGACGGCGTCTGCAGGGGCGTCGATCGTCATGTTCACCGGGCGGAATTTAGATGATGATCGACATATTATAGGATGGCCGAGCCCCTGCGGCAGCCCTCACGCCACGCAGGGGTCACCACGGCAGGCCGCATAGGTCGATGGTGCCCAGCGTCGGCGCGCGGACGATGTTGAAGACGTAGGGCGCCATCTCGGTGAAGCGGATCCGCCCCTCCGGCTGTTCGCAATAGACCTCGCCCTTGAAGGGCAGCCAGCTCCGGGTCTCGTAGAACGAAAAATTGTGTGGCTCGCAAAACAGCAGCGCGAACCGGACCGCTTCGTTAGCCCTGATGGTGTGCACGGCCGCGTCGATCGCCACGGTCGCGTAGCCGCGACCGCGCCGGTCCTCGCGGGTGCAGACCCCGCCGATGCCGCCGATATGGACCTTCTGCCCGTTCCAGATGACGGTGCGGAAGTAGATGCCGACATGGCAGACGAGGCCATCCTCGGGCGTCTCGATCAGCACGCGCAGGTCCGCATTGGCCCATTTGATGTGAGCCCAGGGCTTGTCCGCGACCAAGTGCGGTCCCCAGACGGCCTGATGCAGCGGCTCCGCGATCGGCCACGAGGCGTCGCCGTTCAAAATGTCGATCTCGATGCTCATGGCTTTGTCTCTCGCAACACGCTGCGCGGTCCATTCGTTCTGTCATAACCGGTTCAAAGGCAATGATATTTTGCGGCGGACGGCCGGCCCGGATTGGATGTCCCTCGGTGCGGCGAAGTTGTGCAAGCCGGCCAAGCCGTGGCATCGCGCCTTTTCGCAAATTGGCGGTATTTAACGGCGGTGGAACCTTCTATAAGACTCCCCGTTAAGCCAGTTCCCCATCAGTCGCGGACAACATCCCATGACCTTTACGCTGCCCCCACTCCCTTACGCCTATGACGCCCTCGGCCAGTTCATGTCGAAGGAGACGCTGGAATTCCACCACGACAAGCATCATCAGGCCTACGTCACCAACGGCAACAACGCGCTCAAGGGGACCGAATGGGAAGGCAAGTCCCTTGAAGAGATCGTCAAGGGCTCGTTCGGCAAGAACCCCGCGGTGTTCAACAATGCCGGCCAGCACTACAACCACATCCACTTCTGGAGCTGGATGAAGCCCAATGGCGGCGGCACCAAGCTGCCGGGCAAGATCGAGAAGAAGATCAACGAGGACCTCGGCGGCTTCGAGAAGTTCAAGACCGACTTCCAGGCGGCCGGCGTCGGCCAGTTCGGCTCCGGCTGGTGCTGGCTCCAGGTCAAGAACGGCAAGCTCGAGATCTCCAAGACCCCGAACGGCGAGAATCCGCTGGTGCATGGCGCCACCCCGATCCTCGGCTGCGACGTCTGGGAGCACTCCTACTACATCGACTACCGCAATCGCCGCCCCGATTATCTCAAGGCGTTCGTCGAGAACCTCGTGAACTGGGAATACGTCGAGTCCCTGTTCGAGAAGGCCTGAGTCTTACTCCGTCATCCCGGGGCGATGCGCAGCATCGAACCCGGGATCTCGAGATTCCGGGTTCGGCTTCGCCGCCCCGGAATGACAACAAGGGGCGGTCGCTCGCGCGGCCGCCTTTTTGCTGTGCGGAATTGCCCTGCGTGGCGCGCGCACGGGTCTGTCATCCTACTGTTTGCATCGTGTGGAGGCCGCCCTTAATCAGGACGGGCATCACCCTCGAGCCAACCGAGCCCGTTGTCAGAACCTTCCCCGAAAGACCCGGCGCCTGCCGAGGACGTCGAGTCCGAGCCGCGGCCGGGGCGAGTGCGCAAGCCGATCGGCTGGTCGACGATCATCATCGCCGCGCTGGTCGCGGTGAGCGCGGCGCTGGTCTGGCGGCGTGATGGCACCGACGGCGTTCTCGATATTCTCACCCACGATCTCTCGCTGTTCTCAGGCATCCTGCCGCGCGTGCTCGCCGGCTGCCTGCTCGGGGCCTTCATCTCGGAGATCCTGCCGCATGAAAAGGTCTCGCGCTCGCTCGGGCCGAAATCCGGCCTGACGGGCCTTCTGATCGGCACAGCCTTCGGCGCGATCCTGCCCGGCGGTCCCTTCACCGCCTATCCCGTGGCGAGTGCGCTGCTCGCGGTCGGCGCCGATTTCGGCGCAACCATCGCCATGGTCGTGAGCTGGACCCTGATCGGCTATGGCCGGGCAGTGGCCTGGGAAATTCCGATCATGGGCACCGACTTCACGCTGTGGCGGATTCTGATCTCGCTGCCGCTGCCGGTGCTCGCAGGGGCCCTCGGCCGCTTCGTCTATGTCCGGCTCTATCCGAAGCGCGAAAGCGACGAGGACCCGGCATGAGCGCCGCGCTTTTCATCGACATCCTGTTGTGGGGCTCGGTGTTCGGCGTCGGCCTGATCGCGTTTCGCCGCGGCCCTCCGGTGTTCAAGGCCTCGCTGCGCGAAGGCTCGATGGACTTCATCAACATCGTGCCGCGGATTGCGCTCGGGGTGATCGGCTCCGGCTACATCGCCGCCATCATCCCGCAGGAGGTGATCACCGGCTGGCTCGGCCCGGACAGCGGCTGGCTCGGAGTTGCGACCGCCGTGGTCGCCGGCGCCGCCACCCCCGGCGGCCCCGTGATCGGCTTCTCCATCGGCACGGTGGCGCTGAAGTCGGGCGGCGGGGTGCCGCAGGTGGTGGCCTATGTCGTCGCCTGGGCCCTGTTTGCCTTCCAGCGTGTGATCTTGTGGGAAATTCCGTTCATGCCCGCCCGCTTCGTCTGGTTCCGCTGTGCCGTGTCGGTGCCATTTCCATTCGTGGCAGCGGCCATTGCGATGGTGATCGGCAAGCCCTGACACCCGGGTCGTGGACAGGGGTAATGTTATAATATAACGTCTCTGCATGGTTCCCGCCGCGTCCCACGCCCATCATCACGATCATGCTCACGGTCATTCCCATGACCATTCGCCTGCTCATGGCCATTCGCACGGGCACGACCACACCCACGCCCATGTCCACGACGCGGCCTCGCCGCATCCGGCCCAGGCCGCGTCCTGGTCGATCCTGCGCATGACCATGGCCGCGCGCCTCGGGGCCGCGCTCGCCGTCTGTGCCGTGCTCTGGGGCGTGGTCTTCCTGGCGATGAGGTGATGATGGCGGCGCTGCACTTTCACAACGTGACGCTCGGCTATGACCGGCATCCCGCCGTGCACCATCTCAACGGCGAGGTCGCGCGGGGCGCGCTGGTCGCCGTGATCGGCCCGAATGGCGCGGGCAAGTCGACCCTGCTGCGTGGCATCGTCGGCATCCTCCGGCCGCTCGACGGCAGCATCCATCTCGGCGGGCTCGACTCTCGCGATATCGCCTATCTGCCGCAGAGCGCGGAGATCGACCGCAGCTTCCCGATCTCGGTGTTCGACTTTGTCGGCACCGGGCTGTGGCGCAACGCCGGCCTGTTCGGTGGCATCGGCAAGGCCGCGCGCGGAAAGATCTTGCGCGCGATCGCCTCCGTCGGCCTCAACGGTTTCGAGAACCGTCCGATCGGCACGCTCTCAGGCGGCCAGATGCAGCGCGTGCTGTTTGCGCGCGTGCTGCTGCAGGACGCTTCGCTCATCGTGCTCGACGAGCCCTTCAACGCCATCGATAGCAAGACCACCGCCGACCTGCTCGCGCTGGTCAAGCACTGGCACGGCGAGGGCCGCACCGTGCTCGCCGCGCTGCACGACATGGAGATGGTGCGCAACCATTTCAGCGAGACGCTGGTGCTGGCGCGCGGCCCCGTGGCGTGGGGACCGACGGCGGAGGTGCTGACGCCGGAAAACCTGCTGGTGGCGATGCGGATGTGTGAGGCCTTTGACGACACCGCCGCGGCCTGCGCGGCCGATGACATCAACTCGCGGGCGGCGTGATCACCGATGCTCTATGACGCGCTGATCGGTCCCTTCACCGAATTCGAGTTCATGCGGCGGGCGCTGGCCGCCGTGATCGCATTGTCGCTGGCCGGCGCGCCGATCGGCGTCTTCCTGATGCTGCGGCGGATGAGCCTCGTCGGCGATGCGATGGCGCATGCGATTCTTCCCGGCGCGGCGGTGGGCTTCCTCCTCTCCGGCCTCAATTTGTTCGCGATGACGGCGGGCGGACTCATCGCCGGCTTTGCCGTCGCCATCCTCGCCGGCGTCGTCGCGCGCTCGACCGGGCTGAAAGAGGACGCCTCGCTCGCGACCTTCTACCTGGCCTCGCTGGCGCTCGGCGTCACCATCGTCTCGATCAAGGGCACCAATATCGACCTGCTCCATGTCCTGTTCGGCAACATCCTCGCGATGGACGACCAGACCCTGCTGGTGGTCGCCTTCAACGCCACGGTGACGCTGCTCGTGCTCGCGGTGATCTACCGGCCGCTGGTGATCGAGAGCGTCGATCCCTTGTTCTTGCGGACAGTCAGTCGCGCCGGCGGTCCCGCGCATCTCGCCTTCCTTGCGCTGGTCGTGATCAACCTCGTCAACGGCTTTCAGGCCCTTGGTACGCTGCTGGCGGTCGGCCTGATGATCCTGCCGGCTGGCATCGCGCGGTTCTGGTCACGCGATCTCACCGTCATGATCTGCATCGCCGTGGTCGCCGCCGCGGCTTCCGGCTATGCCGGCCTCGTGCTGTCGTTCCAGACCCGCGTGCCGTCGGGCCCTGCGGTCA
Source organism: Bradyrhizobium sp. CCBAU 65884 (assembly GCF_028128835.1). Lineage (NCBI taxonomy): Bacteria > Pseudomonadati > Pseudomonadota > Alphaproteobacteria > Hyphomicrobiales > Nitrobacteraceae > Bradyrhizobium > Bradyrhizobium sp. CCBAU 65884. The sequence continues at coordinate 55,858 of NZ_LBJU01000093.1, forward strand.
TTCTCGTGGCGACGGTGCTCTACATCGTCTCCGTGCTGTTCGGCCGCGTCGGCGGCATCGTCCGGCAGCTGTTTCCCGGCCGGCATCTGGAAGCGTGACGGCGATGCGGCTCATCCTGCTTTGTCTGCTGTTGCTGACTGCCTCGCCGCTGCACGCCGCGGAACGGCTCAACGTCGTCGCGAGCTTCTCGATCCTCGGCGACTTCGTCCGTAACGTCGGGGGAGATCGGGTCAACGTGACGACGCTGGTCGGCCCCGATAGCGACGTCCACGTCTATACGCCCGCGCCAAGCGATGCCAAGCGGGTCGCGGAGGCAAAGCTCGTCATCGTCAATGGGCTCGGGCTGGAGGGCTGGCTGCCGCGGCTCGTGCAGTCTGCAGGTAGCAAGGCAGTGGTCGTCACCGCGAGCGCCGGCATCACGCCGCTGAAGCTCGGCTCGGCCGCAGACCCCCATGCCTGGCAGTCCGTGCCCAACGCCAAAGCCTACGCAACCGACATCGCCAATGCGCTGGCCGCGGCCGCCCCGGATGATGCGGACTTCTTCCGGGCCCAGGCAAAAGCCTATCTGGAAAAGCTCGAAACGCTCGACCGCGAGGTCCGCGAGGCCGTGGCGAAAATCCCGCCGGAGCGGCGCAAGGTGATCTCCACCCATGACGCCTTCGGCTATTTTTCCGCCGAATACGGTATCCAGTTCATCGCCCCCCTGGGGGTCTCCACCGAAACCGAGCCGAGCGCCCGGGACATCGCGGCCATCATCGGCCAGATCAAGGCCCAAAAAATACCGGCCGTGTTCCTGGAAAATATCAGCGATGACCGGTTGATCCGGCGGATCGCGGCGGAGACCGGCTCAAAAGTCGGCGGGACCCTGATTTCGGACGGTTTGACCGGCGAAAAGGGGCCTGCACCCACTTACATTGATATGGTCAGGCACAATATAAAGGCCCTGACCAGTGCGCTTGACCACTAGGGCAGGGGCCACCCCGCCTCGCGTCGCGCGAAAAAGCCCTATGTCCGGAGTTGTTATGTCTGAAGCGACCTCCCAGAAAATCCCCGTGACCGTCCTGACCGGCTATCTCGGTGCCGGCAAGACCACGCTCTTGAACCGCATCCTGTCCGAGAACCACGGCAAGAAATACGCCGTCATCGTCAACGAATTCGGCGAGATCGGCATCGACAACGACCTCATCATCGGCGCCGATGAGGAAGTGTTCGAGATGAACAATGGCTGCATCTGCTGCACCGTGCGCGGCGACCTCGTGCGCATCATGGACGGCCTGATGAAGCGCAAGGGCAAGTTCGACGCCATCATCGTCGAGACCACCGGCCTTGCCGATCCGGCGCCGGTCGCGCAGACTTTCTTCGTCGACGAGGACGTGCAGAAGAACGCCCGCCTCGATGCCGTCGTCACGGTGGCCGACGCCAAGTGGCTGTCCGACCGGCTCAAGGACGCGCCCGAGGCCAAGAACCAGATCGCCTTTGCCGACGTCATCGTGCTGAACAAGACCGATCTCGTCAGCAAGGGCGAGCTTGCCGAGGTCGAAGCCCGCATCCGCGGCATCAATCCCTATGCGAAACTCCACCGCACCGAGCGCTGCTCGGTGGCCCTGGCCGACGTGCTCGACCGCGGCGCCTTCGATCTCGACCGCATCCTCGATATCGAGCCGGATTTCCTGGAGGCCGACGATCATGACCACGACCATGATCACCACCATCACGGCCATGATCATCACCACCATGATCACGGTCACGGCCTGAAGCATTATCACGACGAGGACATGCAGTCGCTGTCGCTCAAGACCGACAAGCCGCTCGATCCGAACGTGTTCATGCCCTGGCTCCAGAATTTGGTGCAGGTCGAGGGCGGCAAGATCCTGCGCTCCAAGGGCATCCTCGCCTTCCACGACGACGACGACCGCTACGTCTTCCAGGGCGTCCACATGATGCTGGAGGGCGACCATCAGCGGAAGTGGAAGGAGGGCGAGCCGCGCGAGAGCCGCCTCGTCTTCATCGGCCGCGAATTGCCGGAAGAGGCCATCCGCAAGGGTTTTGAGAGCTGCATCGTCTCGTGATGAAAGAGTTTACGCCGGCCCCCGATTCCGCCTCGATCGTCTCCGTCACCGATCGCGTCAAGCCTGTTACGCTCGGCATGGGCGTGACCTCGGTGCATTTCCTTGGCCCCCGCGCCGCCTTCGTCGGCGGCGAAGAGAACGTCGCGTTCGTGGACGCCCAAGGCGAAATCACGACGGTCGCCGTGCATGGCGGCGGCATTCTCTCGACGGCCTCCGACGGCAAGCGCCTCGTCATGGGCGGCGACGACGGCAAGGTCGTCTCGCTCGACGCCAAGGGCGAGGTGACGCTGCTCGCCACCGATCCCAAGCGACGCTGGATCGATGCGGTGGCGCTGCATGCGGACGGCTCCTACGCCTGGTCGGCCGGCAAGACGGCGTTCGTCAAGAGCGGCAAGACTGAGGAGAAGTCGCTCGAGGTGCCCTCGACCGTCGGCGGGCTTGCGTTCGCGCCGAAGGGCCTGCGGCTCGCGATTGCCCATTACAACGGCGCGACGCTGTGGTTTCCGAACATGGCGGGATCAGCCGAATTCCTGCCCTGGGCCGGCTCGCATCTCGGCGTCACCTTCAGCCCGGACAACAAGTTCCTGGTCACCACGATGCACGAGGCGGCGCTGCATGGTTGGCGGCTTGCCGACAACAGGCATATGCGCATGACCGGCTATCCCGGCCGCGTCCGCTCGATGTCCTGGAGCGCGGGCGGCAAGGCGCTGGCGACCTCGGGTGCCGACACCATCATCCTGTGGCCGTTCGCCAGCAAGGACGGCCCGATGGGCAAGGAGCCCGCAATGCTCGCGCCGCTGCAGGCGCGGGTCTCCGTGGTCGCCTGCCATCCGAAGAACGACATCCTCGCCGCGGGCTACAGCGACGGCACCGTGCTGATGGTGCGGCTGGAGGACGGCGCGGAGATCCTGGTCCGCCGCAACGGCACCCCGCCCGTGGCCGCGATCGTCTGGAACGCCAAGGGCACGCTGCTCGCCTTCGCCGATGAAAATGGGGACGGCGGTTTGCTGGAGCTTTAATCCGTCATGGTTCCGGCCGTAGGGTGGGCAGAGGCGCCCTTGCGCCGTGCCCACGATCTCTCCGCGAAACAATAGTGGTGGGCACGTCA